>JAHFBI010000024.1 GCA_023250095.1 Candidatus Melainabacteria bacterium | reverse complement strand
GACAAGCGCTGTTCTCGTTTGCACACCGGATACAGGGTCTTCGGCGGAGTTGCTCGCTGTCATGGTGGGTTGCTGGCTCCATCTTCTGCTTTGCGCCCGGGTATTGCTGAGCTGCCTTCAGGTTTGGAAAAAATGCTGAGCGGCTCACCGGGAAGTCCGATTATATTCCCTTGCCTGTCGAGGGCGTTCACCCGTACCTGGTGCAGCCCGGCACTTTCGTAGACAGAGTCCGGCAGAGGCATGGTGCCGGACGTGTCTGACGTCTCAGCTTCCATCAAGGAAACGATATCACCAGATGGCGGATCTATCGATTGCACGTCTTTGCCGACAGAGGCATCGAATGTAGTGAAGGGTTTAGTGATGACAAGCTGGGCTCCTGTTGCTTGAGGGATCTTGCTGACGTCATACTGGATTGAAAGCGGGGTTTCCTTGCTGATTCTGAGTAGATCGCAAGGGGGCGGTGTCTGTCCTGAGTTTTGCCAAATGAGGCTGGCTGCAGGCACTGTCATCTCATCTGAGATTACGTTCAGGTTGTACAGGTCGGCGAAATATTCACCAGGCTGGCAGCGGAGCCCAAGCCTGGTAATTCGGCGAGCCAGAGTCCAGCTCCGGTAGCGCCCCAACCAGACCAGAAACCTCCCGAATTTGCCATCTTTGATAGTTGCAACTCCGCAAATGGGCTTGTCTGTGTTATCCAGACCCTCCCATACTATTTCGAGCTTGCCGCCAAAGCAGCCGTGGCATCCCGTATTCGATTGAAAATCTATGTTGGCTGATACGACAGTTGCTTTGAGCGGATCGATGTTTACTGCCGGCAGGTAAACAGTTACAGCTTGTCTGCCAGGAAAGATGCGCATGAAGTTCGGGAAGGCGCTAATGCACGAAGCTTGCTCGGAAAGCACTTTCCACTTGTCTGCCGAGGAAAGACGTGCGTCCGGCGGCTCCACTGTAGTGGAGGCGGCGTTGTGCCTTGTGGCTTGGAAGCTGTAACTGTCTGAGCCTGTTGAATTTGCTCGCTTCACGAAGCTGCCAGCTGCTTTGTCCCAAATAAGGACCTGGCAAACGGAGGCGTCGCTGAGCAGATCTTTGAAATGCCGCGGCCAGATGAAATCGTGGCTGCCTGAAAGAAGCGGCTCAATTGTGAGCACCTCTCCCGAGCGATCTCTTGTGGCAAAAGGTTCGCGGGCAAGTAGTTGCAAATACTGAGGGCGGGTAAGCATGCCTGCACCCTTGTAGTCGGTGGGCAAGTCCACGAAGAGGACTTTCTTGCCGCCTGTCACACCGGTGAGTGCGCCTGTGACCTGGGTGCGCAGAGCTGACATTTGCTTGCCAGCAGTTATCCAGGGTCCGAGATTTTCCAGATGCAGCAGATGAAAATACCGGACAGCGACACCAGTGCTATTCGAGAAGCAGTGCGGGCATAGCTCCTCTTGAGCCAGCTTGCCTCGGGAAAGGCTGCCAGGGAAAGGAATATGCACAAAGGGGCCGACGAGAGGAAGATAAGTCTGCTGCCGACCAGATTAGGAAAGATATGCCAGATCTGATACGTGGGGGCAACTGAGAGCACTGTCCAGAGAATAAGGAAGGCATAAACGCCCGCCCGGCTGGATCTCAGCAGAAAGCGGACGGCAAGGGCGGCGATAGCGGCAGAATAGAAGACAGTGAGCGCAGGTTTCATCCAGGCAAAAGTGTGCATTTCTTCGTTTGCCGGGAAAATCACCTTTAGCAGACTCGCTTTGTCGAAGAAGTTGTGCAGGGCTTGCAAGTCCACACCACCGCTGCCACTGGCGTAGCCGCCAATCATTGTTCCCAGCAGGACGAATCTTAGCGTTGCCAGGAAGCAGAGCTCAGCCCAGAAAAGGCCAACCAGGATGAGGCGTTGAGCGCGCCAGGCGGAACTAGCCTCCGGTGACTGACGCAGGTGCTGCTGTCTGAAGAGGCAGAACTCTGCAGCCGTGATGACCGCAGGCAAAGTCACGGCCATTTCTTTGCTCAAGAGGGCAAGCGCAAAACAGGTGAGAGAGCCAAAGAAGTAAGATCGCTCTCTTGTCAGGCGGAAACGCAAGTAAGCAAAAATAGATATGAGATAGAAAAAAGTGCAAAGAAGGTCGACGCGCCCGATTATCCAGGCGGCGGCCTCCGGGTGTAGAGGGTATACAGAAAAGAGCAACGCGGACCATATTGCCGCACTGGCTCCGCATTGATTTCCCCAGAGTCCGGTGAGCTCCAGGGTTATGAGACCGACAAATAAGGCGCACCCACAAAGCAAAAGGATGTTTGTCAGGTGAAAGCCAAATGCGTTGACCCCCCAGAGCCAGCAGTCGAGCAAGAGCGAAACCGAACTTAGCGGGCGGTAGCTCTTCATAATGTCCGAGCCAGCCCAGTTGCCTGTGAAATTAGCCATAAACGGAGCCCAGTGGCCAACTTTCGTCCTGGCCACATAATCCAGATGCAAAAAATCGTCTAGCAGAAAACCTGTGTTCAGTGTCTGCCAGTAAGCAGCAAAACAAGACACGATGCAGATGATTGCGCCAAGCACCATCTGTGTTTTTACAGTGGTGAAGTCAATGGCTGCCCGCCTGAGAATAAACTCCGCCGGAGCAATTTCCTGTTTTGGACCGGTGTTCTCGATGGACAATCAATCTCCTGAGGTTTTTTTCGCTCCTTCAGGAGGCAGAAGGAGCAAGGTATTGATGATTGCAAAAAATATACCAAAAGCTATGGTGGCATATTCGAGGACGTGCGGGTTGGTGACCTTGACGTAATGCACCCAGCCGGGCACATCTGCCTCAACGCTGCCAAGCGTAAGGCCCAGTCGCAAAGCCAGCCTGCCAACATTGTATAGAAGATAAGTGATGGGAGACAACGTTGAAACTTTGCAAGCTGGAAAGACAAGCAGGGCAATTACGGATGCTACCAGCCAGAGTATTTCCACCGAGGTCTTAAGCAAGCCGAGCCTGTCCATATCTAAATTTGTTGCAAGCGGCAAGCAGCCTTCAGCGACTTTCAACAAGGCGACAACAATCGAGCCGAGAGCATAGATTCTGATGAAGCTCATTAGGCAACAATGACTGAAGGTGATGGTTCTGGCAAAGTTTGGCTAGTGGTCGTTGCGCGGCGTCTGTCCGGGGGATATTTGCAAGTTTACAGGATCTGAGACATAGCCTGTGACGCAGCCGTTCGGGGACAGCGCGGCAAGGCGAATTTCATAGTAGCCTGCAGAGGGGAAGGAATCAGGACCAAGAGCAAACTGTCCTTTTGTCCCTGGCAAAAGTAGGCGTTTGGCGCAATGGTCGGAGAGCTGCCGGTCCCGGAAAGTTCCGGAATAATGTTCGAACCAGCCGTCCGGGCGCGAAATTTCCACAGCTGTGCCGGCAGCCGCCGGCAAGGAAGAAGCGTCGAAGACAAAGTCAAGCACTGCCGATCTGGCGTGGCAGATCCCGTCAGGTCCTTGAAAGACGCTTCTTTCTGCCGGTGCCAGGCGCGGCAGGCGCGATTGTCCCGAGGCAAGAGAGACTTCTTTGAGATCGAGGCAGGCAGCGCCATGTCCGTTGACGGCGGACTGACCCGACAGGCAGGGCAACTCCAGATCCAGAGCGTTGATCCTTTCGGCTTTCAGCCAGCTCTTGTGCTCTGAGACACAAAAAGAATAAGTATGGCTTTGCCCGTCGGCTGCAATCGGCATGGATAGCCGATTGTCCGGCGAGAAGAACTTATGTGTGCTGCCGGCCCATGAAAGATAAAGGACAGGTGGCGCGCTCAGGGGCTTTGAGGGGCTGAGGGACAGCGTGATGTCGACGAAGTCTACGGACGCGGCGGGGATATCAAGCGGGACCGAGCGCAGATGCACGGTGGCACCGATAACTTTCCGGTCCAGCAGGTCCTTCTTGAGATAGCTTGTATCGAAGCGCGCTAGCCTTGGCGAAGTCTCCAGATTGAGCGGTACCAGGGTAAGCTGGCTTGCGTCAAAGAAGTAGTAGGAATAGGAATTTTTGTCGGCAAGGAGCCGGCGGAGGCGCGATATCACTATCAGATCGCTGTCGCCATAAGTCATGGGCTCGAAGCTCACAACTCGCTGCGCCAGGTTCTCTCTGGACAGGGGTGGGCTGAGCAGCACACCGAGCATGGCGGCGTTGTAGAGCATGTGGGCACCCTCGAGGCGCTGCGGTATGTTCAGAATGACCAGTTTGCGCGAAGCTGGCATGCCGCGCAGCTGCCGCTCGATGGCCTCGCGGAAGGCGCGCACTTGCTTGCTTGCATGGGACCACGGCAGGTTGTTGCGGTAAGTGATTGCACTTGAAATTATGACAAGGCAAAGGAGCAGGATGATGGAAGCGGTATTGACATAGCGCAGCTTTCCTTGAGCGTAAGAAGGAGAAACAGGCAGCAGGAGCAAGGAGAGCATGAGGCTCAAAGGGGCAGTGCCCAGATAGATGAAGCGGCTGCATTGCAAGCTATCCGTCAGGTTGAAGACCTGCCAGGTCGGTAGCATGGCGATGACGAACCATAATCCCCCAAAGAATACGAACCTTGTCAGCCCTGACTGGCGGCGGAGGAAGACCAGGCGCAAGAACACGCTGGCTGCGCTCAGAGCATACAGAATGGAAAGAGCCTGGCGCAGCCTGTCGCGCTGCGAAAATATTTCGGCGTTGAATGGAAAGACGACACGGCAAAGGGACTGGTCCTCGAACCAGCGTTTGAAGAAAGAGCCGCTCAAACCTTCGCCGATAGCTCCGGCATAGCCGCCGCCGATGGTGCCGAGAGCGAGAGTGCGTATGATGAAATACAAGGACAATGTCGCCCAGAAGGGCCACGTTAGCCTGAAGGTGTCAGCTATGCGGGTTTTGAAAGGTGTCGTCCCTCTGAGCCCGAAGAGAACTGTAAGGGCCAGCACCAAAGGCAGAGTTACCGCCATTTCTTTAGAAAGAAGGCTGAGCGAAAAGGACAATAAGCTGAAAGCCCCCGACCACCTGCTTCTGTCCTGAACGGCTTTCAGGAAGAGCCAGAATGAAAGCAAGTAAAAAGCGCTGCAGACACTGTCCACACGTCCGATGATCCAGCTTACGACCTCGGGGTGCAGCGGATTGGCAGCAAACAAGGCAGCGGCAAAAAATGCAGCCAGTCCTGCCTGGCGCTGCCAATCCGCTGCCTCGGTGGCAAGCGGCTGGGTAGCACTTGCCTGCCGCTCTTGTGCCGGTGCTGCTGTCAATATTCTAAGAAGCCGGCGCGTCAGAAGGAACAGAAAGAGGGTCGAGGCAATCTGATAGACAGTGTTGCTCACGTGAAATATGACAGGGTTACCCCTGCCCAGCCAGTAATCGAAGACCAGGGTCAATGATATGAAGGGGCGGTAGAACTGCGTTCCTTGCGCCTGCATCCAGTTGTGAGCAAAGTTGTTCCAGACAAGCTCCCAGTGTCCGCTAAAAACCTGATGCAGGAAGCTTATGTGGATGAAATCATCAGCCAGGAAATAGCCTGAGAGAGTTCGTGAGTAGCAAACCAGGTTGATGGCTACAAGCAGGATTATCGGCAGGACGTCTCTGGACAGCGCCGATGCCAGAAAAGACTCTCTGGCATGAATCCTGGAATCCGTTACCACAGTCAAATCGTTTGTCTTCTGCTGAATCTCCGGGGCAGACTGCACGCAATTCTCCACAGATTGATAAACTAAAATCAGCAGTGCTTTTTGACTGGAAGTCAAGCTCTGCTGGAAATCCAGATCTTATCCGATCTCCTCAGGAAGTGGTTCTCATTATATAGTTGTCAAATAAGGTTTCCATGAAGGTGACGGCCATCTAATACAGGCATGGCTGGCACCAGGCGCAAGAAAGGCTCCTCCGCTAAGGCATCCCATGCAGTTGAAACCAGATGAGCAAAGCATAAGTATCGATGATCAAGAGTCTCGTGCGGACCTGGATAGAACCTTGCTGCAGTTTCCCCAGGGTTTCTTGTGGGGCGTCGCGACGTCGCACTTCCAGGTCGAGGGTAATCCAGAGGAGATAAATGGAAGGCACTCGGACTGGGCATTGTGGACGGCCACCGACGGCAAGATTTTGGATAACTCGACTGCTGACCGGGCCTGCGATTTCTTCTCCCGTTACGATCTTGACGTGGAATTGTGTAAGAGCCTCAATCTCAATGCTTTCCGCCTCAGTCTCAACTGGCCGGCTTTATGCCCCACGCGGGGCGCGACTTTCTCCAGACAGTCAGTGGACTTCTACCGGCGTTTGCTGCAAACCCTGAAATCCAACGGTTTCAAGACCTTTGTCACTCTCTTCCATTTCTGCCTTCCTAACTGGCTGGCTGAGGTTGGCGGATGGAACAACGAGTTGGCCATAGAAGAATTTGACAGATTTACGGAGATGGCCATTCAGGAGTTCGGAGATCTCGTTGATTTCTGGTTGACACTGAACGAGCCGCTGGCATATGCCTATCAGGGATATATCGAAGGTGCCTGGCCGCCTGGACATAGAGGAAATTATGTTGGCGCCTTTCGCTCCATTCGGAACATGCTGGAAGGGCATGCCCGGTCGTACGCCACGATCCATCGTTTGCAAAGTGCTGCCCGGGTGAGCTACACATTTCACTGGATACCTTTCCAGGCTCGGCGTAAGTTTAATCTCTTCGACCGTCTTTCCTGCTACATGCGGGATCAGGTTTTCAACCAGGTGTGGATGCGGGCTACGGAGACAGGCATACTCAGCTTCCCGCCGCCCATCTGTCTGGAGCCAGCAGTAAAGAAGATAAGCGGACCGATAGAGGGTCTGAAAGACAGCATTGATTACGTCGGCATCAACTATTACACCCGCCAGGTGTGTGAATTCAAGTGGGAATGGCCTCCGGACATTTTTGGCATCCGGTCCGATTCTCCGGAGCTGGAAACATCAGGACTGGGTTGGGAAGTCTATCCGCAAGGACTCTATGATCTGTTGACCAGGGATCTCAATTCATATCGCCTGGATGCAAACGGCAAGCCGCGCGATATTTATATTACTGAAAACGGGCTGGCCTCCATGTTCCCTGCTGATCTGACTGATGGCGACTGGTCTTTGAAAGATGATATTCGTGAGCGCTATCTGGTATCACATTTGATGGCAGTCCATAAGGCTATTGGCGCCGGCGCCAACGTCAAGGGATATCTTCACTGGTCTCTTCTGGACAACTTCGAGTGGGCTGAAGGTCTTCGGGCTCGTTTCGGACTGGTGCGCGTCGCCTATCCTACGCTTGAGCGGACCTTGCGTGAGAGCGCCAAGCTCTATGCAAGAATCGCCGGCTCTAACGCCTTGTTCAAATAAGGGCGCCTGAGCTTCAGGTCTTGCCGCAGGCACCTTTTTTCGGCTGCCTCCCATCCGCTTTAGTCTGTAGAATTAAGTCGAAGACAACTGAAAGGTCAGATATTACGATGAGCAGCTATGTCCAATCTCAGCCATTTCAAGCAGTCCTGAGAACCCTCCTTGCAGCCTTTGTCTTGACATTGTTTCTCCTTTCTTGCCCGGCTTCCGCTCAGCCTCAAGGGCAAAGTGCATATTCTGACGCCCCTAAGGTCGTAGATCAGAAAGAAGGATCTGGTGCGCCTTCCAGCCATACTGATTCGAAAGTCGTCTCCGTCAGGATGTTAGCCAATACCAAGGCGATAGCCCCGGGCAGCCGTTTCAAGCTTGGCATCGAGCTGAAAATGAGCCCTGGCTGGCACACTTATTACAAGGATCCCGGACAGTCGGGGATGCCCACCAGGGTCCGCTGGATATTGCCTGCTGGCTTCTCGTCCTCGGATCTGGAGTGGCAGAAGCCGCACAAGTTCAACGAGTCAGGGATCATAACTTATGGTTATTTCGGCAGGACTCTTGTAGCTGCGACCATCACGGCACCTTCTGATTTGAAAGCTGGACAGAGGCTATCTTTTTCGGCCAGGGTAAAATGGCTGTCTTGCAAAGAAATGTGCTTACCCGGCAACGGCGATGCCATGATCGCCTTGCCGGTTGTCTCAGCCGGCGCCAAAGTAGAAAATGATAATGCCGAGGACTTTGCCACAGTAGGATTCAAGGGCTCGGTCACCGAACTCAAGGAAGACCCTTCTCCGGAAAAAAAAAGTGTCCTTGACGAACATTTTCAGGTGAGCCGGGGCGGCGAAGAGCGCCTCAGTCTCCTTTCATACCTGGGACTGGCCTTTGTCGGGGGCTTTATTCTCAATTTCATGCCTTGCGTTTTGCCGGTCATCTCGATCAAGGTTCTGAGTTTCATGCAACAGGCAGCCGAGGATCCCTCAAGGGTCTTTCAGCTGGGTCTTACGTTTTGCGCAGGGATTGTCGTCTCATTCATGGCACTGGCTGGCATGGTGATTGCTATTCAACAAGCCGGTGAGAAGGTGGGCTGGGGGTTTCAGTTCCAGTACCCAGTTTTCGTGTTGTCCATGGCTGTCATCGTGCTCTTGTTTGCCTTGAGCTTGTTCGGGCTGTTCTATGTGCAGGTCACAGCCGGACAGGAGCAAATTGACAGGCTGGCGAGAAAGGAAGGCTTTGTCGGCACTTTCTTCAAAGGCGTGCTGGCTACGATACTTTCTACACCATGCACGGCGCCATTTCTGGGGATGGCACTGGGCTTTGCTTTTGCCCAGCCCTGGTGGGTGATTCTGCTCACTTTCTTTACTATAAGCATTGGCATGGCATTCCCTTATATCCTTCTGACTGCGCGCCCGACCTGGATGCGTTATCTGCCCAAACCCGGGGTCTGGATGGAGAAGTTCAAGGAGTCCCTGGGTTTCTTGCTTATGGCTACCGTCATCTGGCTCATCTTTGTCCTGGGCAACCAAGTCGGATTGAACCCGGCCATGTCAGCCTGCGGATTTCTTCTTGGTTTGTCTTTTGCCGTTTGGATGGTTGGACGTTTCACGGATCTGACTTCCTCAGGCAGGCAGAAAGTCAAGATATATTGTCTGTCCGCGTTTGTCGTTGGCTGCTCTTATATGGCTTTCCTGGCTCCTTTCCCGCAGCTACTTTCGACCAACCCGCAGTCCCTTGAGCACTTATCGGACCATCCCGGCTCTTCTGGCACAGCAGAGGACACGCAAACTAAGGGGGGGATCGCCTGGCTGCCCTTCAGCGTCGAGGCGCTCGACAAATATCTCTTAGATGGCAAGACTGTGTTTATCGATTTCACTGCTGACTGGTGCCTGACGTGCAAAGTCAATGAAAGCACGGTGCTCAATACTTCACCCATCGCCGAAAAATTCAGAGCACTGCATGTAGTGGCGCTTCGCGCTGACTACACCCGGCAGGATCCCACTATCGCGCGTCTGCTGCAGAAGTTCGGGCGCTCCGGGGTTCCGCTCTACGTCATATTTCCTGCCGCAAGTCCTTCTGCGCCGATGATCTTGCCGGAGGTGATTACTCAGTCCCTGGTGCTCGATGCGCTCGACAGGGCCGGCAGGTCGAGGAATTGACCATCATCGCTCCGCATAAATGTAATCGTTGTCGTCAGCCGGGATGCCTGGTTACGATAGTCTGGCAACCATGTCCAGAAGCTCGGCGTTTGTTGGCATTCCCTGATGTATGTGCCGGATGATCCCTTTCTTGTCGATGATGAAAAGGACCCTTTCGGCAGAGGGCCGATCACCTTTTACCGTGCCGTACGCACGGGCGACCAGACCTTCCCTGTCCGAGAGAAGCGGCAGCAACAATTTATGTTTGGCGGCGAACTGCTCGTGGCTGTCCATGTCGTCCAGGGAAATTCCCAGCACCTGAGTACCGGCCGAATCGAATTGCCCGAGGTCGGCAGAGAATGAGCACATTTCACGCGTGCAGCCAGGAGTGTCGTCCTTGGGATAGAAGGCCAGAATAACGTTCTTCTTGCCCAGATATTCAACAAGCGATATCTGTCCGGCAGGATATGAAGGAAGGACAAATGGCGGTGCTGGATCGCCGACATTAAGAACAACGACAGTCTCGCGGGGAGTGGTCATGTGTTTTTTCCTTTAGGAAGTGCCTCAGGTAAGCCATTCTGATTCGATGTGATCTGAAAGGCGCCAGGTATCAAGGAAGGGGCGAAAGTGCTGTGAAAGGCTAACCTCTGACTGTAGATTCGATGGCTGTAAGCAGAGAGTCCACCTGGGTGAGATCGCGGTTTTCCACGAAAACAGCCAGTACACCCACAGCTACTCCTGTGAGGATGGTCATCCGGTCATGTGTGTGGAAAATTATCTGCCTGAGCTTGCCCATCTGGAGCTTTTTGCCAGCCAGATCGCTGTGGCTGTGCATGGCATTGCAAAGGGCGCCGAGCAAATCTTTGTCGAGTCCGCCTGTCAGAGTTGAGGCAATCACCAGCCCGTCATTGCCCACGATGAGCGAACCTGCCACACCAGGGAAATTGTCTATCTTGGTGAGCAGGGCTTTTATGCCCTCTCCGCGCGCGGCGCTGATGACGCGGGCTGTCGTCAGCCCTGCGCCCATTTTTTCTCGCTTCTCTCCGGCTTTGATGATGTTCTCCACTGCTTGCACGTCAATCAGCTGTCGTCCGATAGCTTTGATCGTGCCTGTATCCTGCCCGGCCTGTCCGGCCGCGGCAGAGCCGGCAGACAGCCTGCCAAATTCTTTGATCTGGGATTTAGGTTGTTGAGCCTTGGCCGGCTCCGCCGGCTTCGGCTGCTCCTGGGGCTCGGGGCTTGCTGGCTCTGGGGCAGCCGCCTGTTTTTCCGGTGGGGTGAAGTCCATCGGTGAAGGGGCGGGAGCCTCCTTGTCGCCCTTGTCCAGGAGGCTGTCGAAAAGGCTGGTCATGTCGTCATCCGATACTGACAGAATCCCTCCGGCGGGAGCTTCTTGGGCAGGCGGCTTTTCTTTAGCTACCGCCGCTGGCGGTGCTGCCTCAGGCTCTTTCATCAAATTGTCGAAGAGCCCGCCGATTTCTTCGTCAGTAACGTTGAGCAGACCTCCCTCTGCGGCAGTGCTTGCGGCAACTTCGCTTGCCTTGGGCTGGGGCTCAATCTTCGGTGGCGGTGGCGGCGGCGCCGCCGGTTTTACTTCTGGCGGCGCAGCTGGAGTATCTGCTTGTTGCAACAAACCGCTGCTCAATTGTTGTGTCGGTAAAGCCGCTACTCCTGAGGCTGAAGATCCGGACAAAGTCTGCTCTATGTGATCGACTATTCCGTTGAGAGCGGACAGGTCCCAGTGATCGCAGAAGACTGCCAGCACGCCAATGCCCACTTCCGTCAGTATCGTCAGTTTTTCGCCTGTCTTGAGGATCATCTGCCTCAGTTCGCCCAGGTCTACTTTCTTGGTCCCCAGCCCGGTAGTGCTCTGAATTCCCAGGGCAAGAACGCCTAGCACGTCTCTCATCATGCCAAGCGACTGAGTGGCACCGATCAACAATCCGTCCGTACCGATGACCAGACTGCCATCGATACCAGGATAAGCGGCGACTTTGTCCAGCATTGACTGGATGTCAGCACCACGAGAAACAGTGACCACTCTTGCCGATGTCAGCCCGGGTGCTGCGCCTTCGCCTTTATCGGCACTCTTGATGATATTTTCGATTGCCTGCGTATCGAGCAACATCTGCCCGATTGTTTTGAGCGTGCCGGGCACGGCAAGTTCTGTCTTTTGAGTGGCTGCTGCTGACAATCTGCCGAATTCTTTTACTTCTTTGGCTGCCGGCGCCGTTGGTGCCGGTCCAGTAGGTGTGGCCGCTGCTTCTGTCTTGGCAGGCGAGGCAGCTGCTGCGGCATCTCCTTTGACAGTGGGCAGCGCGTCTTTAACGTCTCGCAGAGCCTCTGCCGGAGCGAGGCTGGAGAAAATGTCATCGAGGTCGGCGCTGACATCTTCAAAGAGTGTGCCCTTCGAAGCGTCGCTCACACTGGCGGCTGCAGGCGGCTGGGAAGGAGGAGCCTCCGCCTTGATTTTCTCTAGAACTTGCGGCGAGAAGTCCTTCTGGGACTCCGACGTGGCGAGGTTGGAGAAGATGTCATCGAGGTCTGCGCTGACATCTTCGAAGAGTTTGCCACCGCCGCTTTCGGCCGCGGCCGGTTGCGCCTTGGTCACGGGCTCGACTGCTTTGGCTTCGACTGGCGCAGCTGGCTGCGGCGCAGGAGTCGGTTCGGCTTCGCCAAGCCTGAATTCGGTCGTGTCCATGGAACTGAAGAGATCGTCTAGCGAGCCTTCTTTGGGGGCAGGCGCTGCTTGAGAGGGTGCCTGAGCTGTTGCTTGCGCGGTGCCTTCGTCGGCAAAAAGCGACTCGAGCGAGACATTGCCGGAAGCCTTGAGTGATGTTTCCAGGCTGTTGATGCGTTTTACATCCAGTTTGCCGAGTATGTCCTGGGCTGATTCAGTGCCGGACGTGTCGCCTGCTTGGGGAGCCAGGTCTGTCTTGGAAACGACGGTTGCCGCAGCTTCAATACCATCGGCCCTGCCGGTGGTGTCCCTTACCGGCGCCGGACGTTCTCGTTCGGCCGGAGTAGATTGATAAAGTCCGAGCGTGGAGGCAAGCCCGGTCGCGTTCATTGTAAGGAGCTGCACCCAGTTGAGCAGAAGAGTGGCATCCGGCAGGGACTGGCTGGTCTGTCCAACGTAATTACACAGAGTGCCAGCAGCCATGGCAAGCGCCAGCATAGTAAAGGAAAGTCTGACAAGCTCGGCAGGTGAGGCATTCTCGAAGAAAAGAACGCTCAGGATAAGGGCCAGGGCTATTTCGCCAGGGAAAAGAGTAAAAGCCGGAATTTCAAAGACGGCGTCCGGGAACATGGGCGGAATCGCGATCGACACTGCCAACCCCACACCGACCAAGACGAAAAACGGTATGAGATTCTCGCGTCTTGAAAGTCTAAACATTTGATTTCTCGTTTTCTCTCTGAAAGGCCTTATGCAGGCCGGTATCCCATCCAACAATATACCCGTCTTGAAAATATCTTTCCCGCTAATCTATTGATTCGAATCCTCCCCAGCAAAATTAAATCACCAAGAGGACCATAATTCCTCTTCCAATGATGTTTCCACAAAATTTGTCGGATCAAGCACTGAGATGGCCACTTTATCTGACACAAAGAACTGATTTATGTGGGCAATACTTGCCTGGGACAGCCTGTCCGGCACTTGCCCTCAAGCACGGAACGTCGCTGACAACTCTTCCGTCAGCCGTCGGCGCACTTTGTCCAGGATATTTTCCACCACCTCGGCAGTGAGAGTGTCTTGCCGGTGTTGGAAGCTGAGGCGGAACGAAAGACTTTTCTTATTGTCCGGCAACTGGAAGATGCTGACCAGCTCGGCATGCTTCAAGAGGTCGCCGGCGCATCGTGTGATGCACTTGAGAACGGGGTCGTATGCCTGGTTATTGTCGACGTCTGCCGAGAGGTCGCGAATAACAAATGGTGTTGTGTGAATTTCTTCAAAACGGCGGGCAGCAAGAGCGGCAATTATGGACCCTATGTTGAGTTCGAAGATTGAGGCTTGCTTTTTCAAGCCGTAAGCATCAGCCACGGCCGGGTGGACCTGCCCGAGAAATCCCAGACTTTGCATCTCACTTTTGCCGTTGGATGACATTCCCCAGGTGATGCAACAGCTGCGCGCAGGATGGAACCAGCCAGGCACACTTGGATCCTTGCTGAAAGTAAGTCTTGTGGCAGGCACACCGAGGTGACCAAGCAGGTTTTCAACAATGCCCTTGGCCGTGTAAAAATCGCCTTCGCTGCCGACCTCTCCTGTCTGCTTGTTCCATGAACTGAGGGCAGATTGCCCGCAGACGATCGCTGATACATGCAGAGATTCTTTTGTACCTGTTTCTTTGCTGCTTGAAGCTGGCGTGAACTCTTTGATGTACACTCTGCCGGTTTCGAAGAGCCAGACATCGGGGCGCCCTCGATCGAGATTGTATGCCACGGCTTTCAGCAGCCCTGGAATGAGGCTTTGCCTCAGGACCTGATGCTCTTCCGAAAGCGGGTTGAGCACCCTGACAGCGCCGGCGGTGTCGGCACCGAAGGCCCCTTTGGAATTGAGATCTTCGAGGGCCGTCAGGCTGCTGATCCAGGCTTCACTGAGACCAGCGGCAGTAAGGGCTTGCCCGACAAGTTTCAGCGTGTTGTCCGGACACGAGGGAGCTATGGTGTTGCGTGGCATCGATTGCGGTACCTGGTCGTAACCCCAGAGCCGGCAGACTTCTTCGACCAGATCCACTTCCCGACTGACATCCTTGCGGCGGAAGCTGGGTACGTCCACATATACTTTTGGATTGCGTGGATCCCAGGGAGTGTCGGAGTGAACCTTGAAGCCCAGCGGTGTCAACAAATCTGCCACCGTGTCGGGCATCATGTCAAGTTCGGTCAGTCGAGCTATTTCCGACATGCGCAGCATGACGGTAAGAGGTTGAACCCTGTCCTGTCCGGCTGTGGAAAGGGTCTGCACCTGGGCGCCGCAATGTTTTGTCATCAGGAAAGCCGCGCGATCGGAGGCTCTTCTTACCGAGGCGACGTCGACACCTCTCTCGAAGCGCAAACTGCTGTCGCTGGAAAGCCCAAGGCAGCGGCTCGAACGCCTGACGCGGGCGCTTTCAAAGGAGGCAGCTTCCAGTGCAATGGCAGTGGTGTTGCAAGCTATTTCGCTTCCTTTGCCGCCCATCACTCCGGCTATGCCCACAATATTCTGGCGGTCCGCTATAACGAGGACGTCTTCTGAAAGAGTTCTCTCGCGCTCGTCAATGGTCACCAATTTCTCGCCGGACCTTGCGCGCCGAGCTTCCAGATAATGCCCGCTCAAGTGCTCCAGATCGTAAGCATGCAGAGGTTGTCCGAGCTCATGCATTACGTAGTTGGTTATGTCGACAATATTGTTGACCGGGCGCATGCCGGTTGCCTCCAGCCGTCTGACGATCCTGTCTGGCGAGGGCCCCACTTTCAATCCGGACAGAACGCGCGCGCTGAAAAACGGGCAATCCTCGGGGTTTTCTATATGTACGGCGACGGACCTTTCTCCCTGTTGCGGTGGCGGGCACCACTCAGGTTCCTTGAGCTAGCGCCCGAAGAGCGCGGCCACTTCCCGGGCCAACCCGATCACCGAGAGGGCGTCCCCGCGGTTGGACCTTGGTTCCACATATAGTACCCAGTCCCCTTTTAGATAAAGGAGCTCTTTGACATCGACACCGAGAGCAGTGGCACTCTCCAGAATCAAAATACCCTCATCGCCGCCGGTCAATCCCAGCTCGGGCGGTGAACAAAGCATGCCATTGGATGTGACACCACGGATTTTGCTTTCCTTGATATACAGGCTTGAGCCGTCGTGGCGATTCACGACCTTAGCTCCTGGTAGAGCTACTGGCACTTTCTGCCCGACTTCTATGTTCCAGGCGCCGCAAACAATCTCCCGGGGCTCGGAACTCGCGTCGAGCTTGACGCGAGTCAGGCGAATCTTGTCGGCATTCGGGTGTGGATGAATCTCGACAATCTCACCTACAACCACATCGCCCTCGATGGATGGTCCGATCTTGCGTACTTCCTCCACCTCGAATGCGCCCATGGTAATTTTTTCTGCAACCTCTTCCGGCGACAGTCCGGACAGGTCGACATAATCAGAAAGCCAGTCAAACGATAGCTTCACGGTTTAAGTCCTATTTAGAATTGCTCTAGAAATCTCAGATCAGAGGTGAAAAGGTGGCGGATGTCGTTGATGCCGTACTTGAGCATGGCCAGCCGCTCGACACCCATCCCGAAGGCAAAGCCGCTCCATTGCTCGGGGTCGATCCCCACGCCTGACAGAACATTCGGGTCGACCATGCCGCAGCCTAAGAGTTCGAGCCAGCCGCGCTGCCCACAGGTCCGGCAGCCTTCTCCCATGCAAAACGGGCACTGGCAGTCTAGCTCAGCGCTCGGCTCTGTGAAAGGGAAAAAATCCGGACGGAAGCGCGTTTTGAGAGGCTTTCCGAAAACCAGGCGGATAAACTCGTTGAGTGTGCCTTTCAGCTGCCCGAACGTCACATCGCGATCCACAAGCAAGCCTTCCACTTGATGGAAGAGAGGGTATTTTCTGGCATTGATCTCTTCGTTGCGATAAACGCGCCCGGGAGACAGGACACGCAGAGGCGGCTTCTGTCTTTCCATGATACGTATTTGCACTGTTGAGGTCTGGCTGCGCAAAAGGACCTGATCGCTGGTATCGGTGTAAAAAGTGTCCTGGCTGTCGCGCGCCGGATGGTCCAGGGGAGTGTTGAGGGCGTCGAAATTGTAGTAGTCGGTTTCGATTTCGGGACCTTCGACCACTGAAAATCCCATGCCGTAAAAAATCGTGATGATTTCGCTGGTAATTTGTGTGAGCGGGTGGGTATGTCCGAGTTTCCGCCCGAGCCCCGGCAAGGTCACGTCGATAGTCTCACTGCTCAGCCTGGTGTTCAGCTCCTGCCGATAGAGGAAGTTCTTGCGCTCTTTCAGGCTGCTTTCGATAGCGCACTTGACGACATTGGCCTTCTGACCGAGACGCGGACGTTCATCCTGGCTGAGCTCCTTCAGCCTGCGCATGACCTCGTCAAGAACGCTCTTCTTGCCCTGGAATTGCTGGCGGACAGATTCCAGAGCTTCGGAGGAGTCTGTCGCCTCGATAGCTTCCAGCGCCTTTTTTTCTATGGCGACAAGTTTTTCTTCGAGCTCTTCAATGCCCACGGCCTGCTGGCTCCCTCTTTGTCAAATCGTTCTTAACAGTATCAAACTGGACGGCAAAATCATCAATAAAGATCTTGACTCGTTGAGAATTGCAATTTACAAAAGAACTTACGATATAAGAACGTACAATCGACTAAAATTGCCAGGATGCGGCAAGCGTCCCGCCGCTAAGCCAGAGAAGGAAGCTGAATTGTCCAAACACCGAGGCAAACGCAGACCCGGAAAAGCCATCCCGACGACGAGGGTATCGGTGGTTGTCATCTCCGGCGAAGGCAAGATACTCCTGGTGAAGCACCGAAAGGGACCAAGGCAGTACTGGGTTCTTCCAGGCGGTCGCCTGGAATATGGCGAGACTTTTCAGGAATGTGCCGTGCGCGAGCTCAAGGAAGAGACGGGACTGGACGTCCGGGTTGACAAGATGGTGTTCGTCTCGGAGGCCATTGCTCCCGACCGCTCGCGGCATATTGTCAATGTTTATCTCACTGCTCACATCACAGGCGGCGTGATGAAGCTTGGTAACGAGCCTGTGCTGGCTGGTGTCGACTTTGTTCCTGTCAAAGACCTGGAGCAGGTGACGCTTTATCCGCCAGTAGGCAGGCAAATTCTGGAAAGTCTCGAAGAAGGGTTCAGCGGAGACATCCAGTATCTGGGGAATCTCTGGGTCTAAGCCTTCCGGGAGCTGTTTTGACGAAATTGAAGAATCGGCGCCTGAAACCTGAGATAGGGGCTTTTTTGCTGCTGGCAGTCCAGGGTTTGCTTTCTGGTTGCGGGCAACCGTCTTACGAGATGCTCATGAAAGATGGAGAGGCAGCCGCCGTAAAGGAAGACTATGTTCTTGCGGAAAAGAACTTTCAGGCAGCTTTGAAAATTGCTTTGCACCTGCATGGCAATGATCTTCGCCTGGGAGAAGCTTGTTTCCGTCTGGCCAACTGTTATCGAGCTGAGGGTAAAGCAGACGAGGCCAGTCGGCTTTATCATCAAGCCTTGCCGGCGATGGAGAAGTCTCATGGTGTCGACAGTCTGGAGGTTGCCCGGATATATCACTGTCTGGGGACACAGGAGATCGAAAAGCAGAATAATGCCCAGGCTGTTGAATTGCTGCGCAGGAGTTCAGAAATTTTCAAGAAAATCAGCGGCGACGGCGAGCCAGAAGCCGGGCAGATACTCTCAGAGCTGGCTGGGCTCGATGCCCTGGACGGCAAATATACGCAGGCAGAATCCGAATACAAGAAAGCCATTGCCATAGGTGAGGAGAACCCGGATGCAGGATATGCCGATCTCTGCCGGCTTTATCACGGGTTGGCCAATGCTCTCAGGATGCAAGACAAGGAGGATGCTGCTGCCCAAGCTGACAGGCATGCCGACGAAGTCCAGATGGGGGGCATTAAGGAAAAGGTTCATTCGATGCCAGCCCTCTAACGCCTCCTAGATGAGTAAGGCATGAGGCATGTCCTTTCACTTAACATCAGGGCTGCCCCATGCTAACTGGTGGACGCTTTGTAGTATCATATGCTGTTTCAAGCAAATACTTCGATCGAGGCAGTGTTACGGGAGTTATTGTCATGGCCCAACAGAAAGGTATGAAGCGCGCTGAGAAGGTCGCCAGGCGCAAGCGGAAAGTGGACAGACAGGCTCGCCAGTCCAACCTCAAGAAGCTGGCAAAGCATGAACATGAGCACACTCATGAACACGAGCATGCTCATGGCAAGTCCGAGAAATAGCTCCGAGAGAATAAGACATTATTGATACTGCCCGATCTCAGCTCATTTCTTCCCCGAAGGCAAAACTGGTATCGCCAATGAAGACCTCGCTGCCAGGCTGAGCTCCTTCTTTGATCAAGGCTTCGATTATCCCCATGGCTCTCAGTACATCGAACAGATGGTGCAGGGACTCGGGGCTGCGCAGGTTCGTCACTGAAACCAAGCGTTCTACCCGGACGCCTGAGACGAAGAAGGCTTTCTTGCGGCGGACAATCGAGAAGCCCTCGTCTTTGCGTTCGTGAGCGGCAGTATCCTCAACGATGTGATGCGTGGAGCAAGGCAGCGGTAAATTGCTCAGCTCTTCCAGCAGCCTCTTTCGCAGAGCCTCAATGCCGTCTGTTGTGGCGCACGAGGCAAGCAAGACAGCTTTCACCGCCTGGGAGCCGTCGAGCAATTCGTTCAGGCGGCTTTCGATTGCTGCTTTGATCAAAGCAGTGCTTTCAGGGGGGAGAAGATCGGTCTTGTTAAGAACGACGATTCGCGGCAATTCGGCAAGATGCTGATTATACAGGTACAGCTCCCGGGCGATAACGGCGATATTGTGTTCGAGGGACTGGTCGGAGATATCTGCCAGATGGACGATGAGCCGTGTTCGCTCAATGTGCCGCAGGAACTTGTGTCCCAGCCCGACTCCCTGGGAAGCCCCTTCTACGGGTCCGGGGATGTCCGCCATAACGAAGCCGTCGCCGGAAGGATTTCTTACGACTCCCAGGTTAGGCCTGAGGGTGGAGAACGGGTAATCGGCAATCTTGGGGCGGGCGGCAGTCAGGACCGAAAGGAGTGTCGATTTGCCGGCATTTGGCAAGCCGGCAATCCCGACGTCGGCAAGCAGTTTTAGCTCGAGTTCCAGCTCCCGGCTGATGCCGACTTCCCCGGGCTCGCAATAATAAGGGGCTTTGTTCCGCTGGGATTGCAGATCGACGTTGCCCCGGCCGCCTCGTCCACCCTCGGCTACCAGCACTTGTTGACCGTCAACCGTCAAGTCGGCAATGATTGCCTGGCTCTCAGCATCTCTGACCAGGGTGCCGACGGGCAGCTTCAGAAAGAGGTCTTTGCCGTGTTTACCGTGCCTGTTTTTGGGACCACCCTTCTCGCCCGGGCTAGCCTTGAATTCTTTCTTGTAGTGAAAGTCCAGCAAGGTGGACATATCCGCCGAAGCCTGTAAGAAGACGTGCCCGCCTCTCCCGCCATTGCCTCCAGCCGGTCCGCCCAGCGGTTCGTATTTTTCGCGCCGCCAGGCAACCATGCCGTTGCCTCCATCGCCGGAGCCAACTTTGATCTTGACCTGGTCTACGAATTGCGACATTGCTTGTGCTCTGGATTTCTTTCGGTCAGGCAGGTGGCCGATGCCTGGCTCATTTTCAAATAATTGGCTGTCCCTGCGCCCGACTGCTTAACTTTAACCTGGCGGCAAGGCTGCTGCTGCCGATATTACCGAGATTTTGCCCTGGCAAGCAGAATTCTTTGGAATGGATCTTGCCCGGACAAGGGAAACTTCCTTTATTTCAGATCAGTACTGAAAGAAGAAGAGATCTTTACTTATTCTTATATTGTGGTTATAAAGATATTAGTCAGCAAAGGAAGCCCTTGGGTCGGTAAGCGGAGGATTTTTTCTTGGACGAGCGTATAAAAGTGCACGAAAAATCGCGGGGCGAATCCATCAACGTGTATATAGGCGAATATGCCGGTCGCAAGTATCTCCATATTCGCGAGTGGTATCTGGATAAGGATCAAGAAGAAAAGCCCACAAAAAAAGGCGTGGCTATTCCGGTTGAGAAGGTGGAAGAGTTGCGCGAAGCCATAGACAAACTTCTTCCCAGACCCTAGAAAGGCTATCGTCCGCTGTCGAAGGGCAAGACAGCTGGCGGCAATTGAATGAGCTTTGAGCAAGATCGATAGTCTCCCTGGAATTCTTTCCACCATTTTTGCCATATGGGCGCTTTTGTTTCGTCCAGTCGAACCCGCTTTGAGCCAGGGCATGACTGTTTGTCCTGAGAAGCCCCGACAGGGACAGACCGTCGAGGTGAAAGTGAGCCTGCCAGGGCATGTCCCATCAAAGGAAGCGGACACCGCCGATGTGGCTCCAGAGCTGTACTTCAACAAGAGAACTTACAAGACCTTTCCCGTTGCCTGTCCAGCGACTGATAAAACCGAAGGGCTCGATCTATCCGCCAACTCTGTAGCAAGCCCTTCGGTGCCCGTCTATCGAGCTCTCGTATGTATTCCTGCCGATCTCTTGCCCGGCGCCTATCAGTTGAAAGCTGCCGGTTGTGAGAGACAAATTCAAGTCATGCCGGGGGGCTTCGGGGTGCAACGGCTCCGTCTGCCGAGCGACAAGGATAATTTCCTTGCTTCGCCCGGCGAAGAGGAGGCGGTTAATAAGGCCAAAGAAACTGTCACAGCCGAGAGGTTCTGGAGCGGGAAGTTCTCTCAACCGTGCAAAGCTCGAGTTAGCGCTCAGTTCGGGCTGCGGCGCATTGTCAACGGACGGTTGCTCAGCGATTATTTCCACTCCGGGCTGGATTATGCAGGCATCCTCGGAGCCTCGGTTCGTGCTGCCCAATCCGGACGTGTCCTGATGGCGCACAGCGGCTGGCGGCTCCATGGAAACACCATTTGCATCGACCACGGGCAGGGCGTGGTTTCCTTTTATATCCATCTGAAGGACATCCTGGTGAAACCAGGGCAGACTGTCCGCGCAGGCGACCTGATCGGTCGCGTCGGGCGTAGCGGGCGCGCCAATGGTCCGCATCTGCACTTCAGCATTTATGTGAACGCTGACGCTGCCAACCCCCTGGACTGGTTCGGCAGAGTGTTCTGAAGACCGGCAACCAAGAAATATAGGAAAGAGACGCTGGCAGCTGCCAGCGTCTCTTTCCTGCCGCTTTCAAATCATTAGCTGTGTGTCTTGGTCCAGAACACATCCTTGATGGCTTTGCTCGAGGTCGATTCGGCGCTGATCACAACCGATGCCGGAGCAAAGAGGAATACGCCGTCGCCGATGCGTTGCTGATGGCCGTCAATGGCGTGCGTGGCGCCAGAGAGGAAGTCTACGATGCGCTGCGATTGCTCGTTATCCAGCAAGTGCAGGTTAAGCAATACTGACTTGCGGCTTCGCAGGTCTTCGACTATCTCCAGCGACTCTTCGAAAGTCCTGGGCTCGACCACCTTCACTTCGCTCGAGGGTTGGGCGCTGGGGTGATCTACTACTTTTGTGCCGCTGTTTCCGCTTGCGCGTATCGAGCGAACCGGATCTGCAGGCGCTTTGTCAAGAGCCAGCTGTCCGTTGGTTGCATATATGTCGTCACTGGTCTCGAAGAGATCCTCAAAATCCTCGTGATCATAATTGTCAGAGGGTCCGAACCAGAAGCTCTTGAACTTTTGCACTATGCTGCTCACTACGTTCCTCCTTACCCGTTCTTATTCCTTACCTTTTTACTTTGCTTCTTCCGTGCACCACCACGCAAGGAGCAAATCACAACAAAAAAAATCGTCCTCCTTTGACCATTCTCAGTGGCCGAAAATGGCCCTTCCCAACCTCACCATGGTCGACCCGCACGAAATGGCGTCCTGCCAGTCCTGTGTCATACCCATGGACAACTCCCTCAGCGTGATTCCGTGAGTTGCTTCCAACTCGTCACGCAGGAGTCTCAAACCGTTGAAGCTCTGGCGCCAGACGATTGGATCGCTGGTAAGCGGAGCAATTGTCATCAGCCCTTCTAGTTTCAAATTGGGCAGATCCTTCAGTTGAGCGAAATCTCTCCGGAGCTGTTCTGGGGAGAATCCGGACTTGCCCGGGTCTTCCAGTACTTTCACCTGAAGCAGGATCGGTTGCTCCAGGGATCGTTTCTGAGCCTGTCTGGAAACTTCCTGGGCCAGGTGCAGGGAATCGACCGAATGAATCAAAGAGAAATTCCCGACTACTTTCTTGACCTTGTTTGTCTGGAGATGCCCGATAAAATGCCAGCGGATATGTTGCGCCACCGATGGTGGCACCTGCTCCTGCTTCTCCAGGGCATCGCTTACCCGGTTTTCACCAAATTCGGTGACACCGGACTGGAATGCTTCTGTGATGCTTCCGGAGTCGACATTCTTGGTGACAGCAATCAGGGTGACTGGTGCAGCACCTATCGTCTCTCGGATGCGGGCTAAATTAGCAGCCACACTCATGCCTTTCTAAAGCGAGAAGCATCAAACTCGATGACATCAACAACGCCTACTATAAGACTTGCAAATGAAGAATTTGTCAAGCCTCCAATGCCCTTTTCCTGATTTTTTTCTTCAGTATTTTTCCAGGCACCACAGGATTTGTGCAAGTGCATATATCGCCGCGGTTTCGGTCCGCAGAATACGGGAACCAAGTGAAACCGGCTCACAGCCCCTGTCTATAGCAAAATCTATCTCCTGTGTAGTGAACCCACCCTCGGGGCCGATTACGATGGATATATCTTTGTGCTCGCTCTTTCGATCGCTTGTGTATTTTTTTGATCCCGATAGCAAAACGCTCTTCAGTAGTGGCACTGGTTGACGTTCAACGCATATAAAAACGGTTGAGTCCGTGCCACCAGCGGTGAGGGTATCAATCAACTCTCCAAACTTTTCAGGCTCCACTATATTCGGTATCGTTGCCCTCTCGCATTGTTCAGAGGCTTCGCGAACGATCGCCTGCCAGCGCGCCAACTTAGGTGAGATTGTTCCGAGGGGCTTCTTGGCATCGTCGGATCCAACTGCTTTGATGACGGTGCGCGCAGTCGTCATTGGGCGGATTCTATAGACACCCAGCTCCGTCAGTTTCTGCAGTGCCCAGTCAAAATGATCCCCTTTCACCAGCGGCAGTGCCACCGTCACTCTCGCTGAAGCATCGCCGGTCGCGAGTCGCTTCCCGATAACTGTGCACTCGACATTCTGTTTTTCGACTGACCTGAGGGCGCAATCGAGAAGACCCCCTTCCCCGTCTAGGATGATGATATGGTCCCCGGCTTTGAGACGGAGCACATTGCGAATCTGGTTGACTATTTTTCTGTCCGCTATGGTCACGGAGTCACCCTTCACAGCCCACTGCTCCCCCGCCGGAGACCCTGATCTCTCTAACATTGATTCGGACAGGAAGAATCTTGGAATCTGCATGATGGCAACTGCTGTGTCTGTGACCGATGATATAATCACAGCCTAGCTAATTCTGTGGCGATGTGCCAATGGCTGTCCCCTTGGCAATATGATAGCCTGCCCCTTTCCATAGTGGTGGCATCAGGTTCTCTCCTCCCTCGACGATCGAAGCGGATACCCGAGAAGTTAGCCAGGGAGCGAGGGCGGCGATGAGCCGGTCGAAGCGAGCGGGTCAACAGCGGAGGAGGCGAGGCTACGAAGCCGACGGAGCGAACTAAGATAAAACCAGCCAGCCAGGGAGCGAGGGCGGCGATGAGCCGGTCGAAGCGAGCGGGTCAACAGCGGAGGAGGCGAGGCTACGAAGCCGACGGAGCGAATAAGACATGGACCTAAAAGAGTGGTTTGCCAACCGGCAGAAACGCCGTGAAGACGCTATAGAGGTTAGACAGCCTCTGACAACCGAGGAGTATTGCGCCCTATGGACGCAGTGTTTCCAGTGTCGCGAGCTGCTCTATACCAGGGATCTCAGGACCAATTTGCATGTCTGTCCGAAATGCCAGTATCATTTTCGCATAGGCGCTGTCCAGCGTATCGAGCAATTGGCCGATGCGGATACGTTTTGCGAGATCGATGAGAATCTGACTTCCGCCGATCCCCTGGGTTTTGTCGACAGTGAGCCTTACCCAAGGCGGCAGCAGGAGGCCTCTCGCAAGTCCGGATTGAAGGAGGCGATTGTTACTGGCACCCTTAAGATAGATGGACATGAGGCTGCTGTCGGCATCATGGATTTCGGGCACTTCGGTGGCTCTATGGGCTCTGTTGTCGGCGAGAAAGTGACACGTGTCATCGAGCTGGCCGAAAGGCTGCGCCTGCCTCTGATCATTGTGTCCAGCTCAGGCGGTGCTCGCATGCAGGAAGGGATATACAGTCTGATGCAACTGGCTAAGACCAGCTCCGCCCTGAAGTCTTTTGCCGATGCCGGATTGCTTTTTATATCTGTCCTGGCTGAGCCTACATATGGCGGCGTCACTGCCAGTTTCGCCATGCTGGGCGATATCATCATCGCCGAGCCTGGCGCCAGGGTGGGTTTTGCTGGACGGCGCGTGATTGAACAGACGATCCGCCAGAAGCTCCCTGCTGATTTCCAGACTGCCGAATATCTGCTGAAACATGGGCAGGTCGACATGGTCGTGGAGCGGACCCGACTCAGGGACATTCTCACTCAGCTCATTGCTTTTCATGGCGCCGCCGGCTCCGGCGGTGAACTGTCCTCTTCCGTCAGTGAGGAAGCTCTTTCTACACGCTAGGCTGTTCCGATTTCCAACTACAATTTGAGCAAACGTCATGTCACCAACTGAAAAGAAAGCCGTTCCTCTGGAGTTCGAGCAACCGCTGGCGCTTCTGGCTCAGCAAATCGAGGCGCTGGAGAAGCAGCTGGCTGAAAATCAGAGCCCGGATCTCGATCTGGACTTGGCGCGCTTGCACGAGCAGTATGACGTGCTCAAGCGCTCTCTTTACAGTAACTTGAGAGCCATCGACCACCTGGCTCTGGCCAGGCATCCTCAGCGCCCCTATACTCGCGATTATTTTCAACGTTGGGATGCGCAGTGGATTGAAGTGCACGGCGATCGCAAAGGTGCAGACGATGCAGCGATGGTCTGCGGCTTGATCAATTTCGGGGAGGTGCGCGCAGTTGTCCTCGGTACGCAAAAAGGGCGTACCCTGCGCGACAAGCAGCACTGCAATTTCGGTATGCCGCAGCCAGAGGGGTATCGCAAGGCTCTGCGCCTTTTTCACCACGCTCAGAAATTTTCTCTTCCGATCGTCACACTGATCGACACACCTGGCGCATATCCTGGCATGACAGCCGAGGAACATAACCAGGCTGAGGCCATTGCTGTTAACCTTCTTGAGCTTGCCGGCTTGACCGTGCCGGTAATTGCTGTCGTCACTGGCGAAGGAGGTTCCGGCGGCGCTCTGGCCATCGGTGTGGCCAACCGCATCCTCATGCTCGAACATTCAGTCTATTCTGTGATCTCTCCTGAGGGCTGTGCATCGATCCTCTGGCGCTCGGCGGACAAGGTGTCCGAAGCCTGCCAGGCCATGAAGATGACGGCGCGTGAAATACTCTCGCTGGGAGTGGCAGATGAAGTCATTGAAGAACCGCTAGGCGGCGCCCACCATGACTATGACGCAGCAGCCCGAAATGTCCAAGCTGTGCTTGTCCGCCATATCAAAGAATTGAGCCGGCTTTCGCCTGCGCAGCTTAAGGCACACCGGCAGGGCAAATTTCGCAAGATTGGCAGTTTTGTCGAGGGCTGAGTGCTCAGCGTCCGGCTGCTTTGCGATACTTCTTCAGCAGCGATTTCACCTCGTCGCTGCCGCTTGCGTCGCCTCCTACTTTCTCCAGCAGGCTGACGGCGTTCTTGAAATGTTTTTGCTGTGCTTCCTTGCGCGCCAGCCGCACATAAACAGTATCGAGCAAATCAGCCTCCGCCGGGCTCAGATGGCCTCCTTTCTTGTGCTTTTCCAGAATGGCTCTTGCTTGCTCCAGTTTCCCCTTTTCAATTAAACTCTCCGGCGACTGAGCGTCCGGCGGGGTTTTGGTGTGAGCGAACATTGGTTTGATGTTCTGGTCAATCAGACTGTGGATAAGTGTTTCGTTGGCCACCACCCAGAGAAGCGCGGCCGAAAGCAAGATAGTCAACAAAGCCGGTGCTGCCGCCTGCCAGGTCCCGACCACCCGGTCCAGAAGAGAGACTCCAGCGCGCATCCTGGAAGGCTCCGGGCTGGTTCTGTTGCTTACGACAGCCAGGGCGCTGGTCGGGATTCTGCCGCCCTCTTCGGTTGCGGAGGCCACCGCTGGTTGCGCTGAAGGCACAGGAGGCTGGCCGGCAAGAAGGTCCGGGTTCCCGGACATTCTTTTTTGCAAGGCTTTGGAGACGACACCTGCTACTTCAGCTTCGGAGACACTTTTTCCTGCCGCTCCGGTCAAAGCTGGCAGCTCGCCGGTACGGGGCGCTGGTATCTGAGTTCCTGGCGATCTTGTCCGGTCGCCGGGGCGGCCTTTGAGTGCTTCCCACAGGTCGTCTACGCTCTGGTAGCGGGCATCGGGATCTTTGGCCAGTACTTTTTCTATGACTTGTTCCATATGAGCAGGGAAGTCGAGATCAGGTCGCGTGAATCGCAGTCTTGGCGGAGGCTCCTTCACATGCATTGTCATGACATGGTAAATGTCTGTGCCAGAAAAAGGGACCTTGCCGGTGATCGACTCGTAGAACACCACGCCCAGGGAATAAATATCGCTGCGGTGATCGACTGTGCCATCGTCGCACTGCTCTGGGCTCATATATGTTGGGCTACCGCATACCGTCCCGGTTTTAGTAATTTTGCCGATAGTGTCTTCTGCTTCTTGCAAGAATTTGGCTATGCCGAAGTCCACTACTTTGACATACACTCCTTTATCGGTGTTCTCGATGACGATGTTTTCCGGTTTCATGTCGCGGTGGACGACGCCGCGTTTGTGCGCTTCGGCAAGCGCATCGCATACCTGTTTGAAAATGCTCATCGCCTCGTCGAAAGGCAGGTAGTCCCTTTCTTTCAGGATGTC
>JAHFBI010000290.1 GCA_023250095.1 Candidatus Melainabacteria bacterium | reverse complement strand
GTTCCCTGTTAGCCAGGCTCAATATCTGGCGCAGGCAGGATGCTTGTTTTTCGAACAGTGTGCTGTCCACGGGCAGGTACTGCCGGCGGTAGACTTGCAGCGCTGCCGATGGATCGGATGGAGGGCGCTCGAAGAGCGGTTTGTCGGGCGTCCAGGTGATGGATTGCAAATTTCTTGTGCCGGATTGTCTTTTCGGGATCCGGCAGGCGCCCATGGCCCTGGCGGCGCTGTAGAGGTTGATCGGGCGGTCGAGAATGTCTGCCGTCTGGCTGACCAGGCAGGCTCTATATTGATCTTTTATCTTGTACAAGTGGCTGGTTGCTTTCGCCAGAAAGTCGACCGTGTCTTCGAAACGGGGCTTCTCTGTAAGAAATTCGGAAAAAGACGTGAAGTCGGCGAGGATCTGAAAGGTGGCGGTCTTTTCTGCCTGGCGATGATCGCGATCGAGAAAGTCCCTGGGCGCGACTGCCAGCACGAGGACGCGGGGTTTCTTTCCGAAGGATAGAGTCTTCTGAAAGATAGCATAGCTGTCGGACACCATGGCCGCTGCAATGCCTAGATTTGCCACAGAAAGCTGCCTGTGCAATTCCTTGCTCAGAAGATTTTGCAGGTAATCGGCTCGGGAGTAGCCGAGGATGTGGATGTTGAAATACCAGGGATCGTAGCGATCTTTGCGCCCGGCTATCGCGTCGTCGCAGCGAACGGCCGGAAAAAGAATCATCGATGAGCCGAGCATGAGCACATCCGGCGGCGAGCCAGGCGCATTAAGGAATTCAGGCAGCTTGGCCACCATGGACATGCCCTTAAGATCTCTGTAAATATGCGGGAAAAGAACCGGCAGCGGATTGAAGGCAGAGCTTGCGGCGTCAAAGATGAGAAGAAACAAGAGCGTCAGAGCGCTGGCGCTTGTTGAAAGTCTGCTCAGGGCGTGGCTGAATGCTCTCATTGCTCGCTTGAGGGGATCACCTGTAGGCAGCGACGAGCTGCCTCACAATTAAGACCTGCCTGTACTTCCTGCGCCAGGAGATTTTACCATGCAATCTCTTGGCATTGTTTGGGAGGCTGCTGCCCCCGGAGATTGGGCGCCTTTCATTTTGGCTGGGTGCTGCCGATTTCGTGCTCTGCCTGAGAGATGAGATGATTTATCTGGAAATTATCTTGGAATGGGCGTACAAATGTAGTTTTTCTCAATGGCGCTCAGGGTCTGGTGTGAGTCTGAGAACGGCGTGGTCACAGGAGAATGGTTCGATGGCATACAAAGCGTGGCAAGTCTGGGGCAAGAGTCCGGAAGTCGAAGGAACCCTTGCTGCTCGGGCTGCAGGCGAACTGGGTGAAATGCAGTGTACGCAGCAGCTGGTTACGCTTATATCTGAGGTTTATCAGCCCGGAATGAGGATCCTCGACGTAGGCTGCAATGTCGGGCATTACTTGCGTGGCATCCGGCGCCTGGATCCGACGGTTCAGTATAAGGGCGTTGATGCTTACGAGTATTACGTCAAGCAAGCTCGGGAGTTCTATGTCGGAGACGCCAATGCTTCTTTTGAAGTGAAAGACGTGATGCAGCCGTTGTTCACGAGTGAGCCTTACGACATCGTCTATTGTTGCAATGTGATTCTGCACTTGCCGTTCTTCAAGACACCAGTGCGCAATTTGATTGAAAGCACAAAGAAGTATTGTTTCATCCGCACGCTTCTCGGTCCGATCACCACCATTGTCAAGCGGGTTGACGGTAATCAGTTCGACGAAAGCGGCGAGCCCGGCGACTATATTTATGAGAATACTTATAACACCGAGTTCTTCCTTGAATATGTCCGGAGCCTTGGCTGCGATGTAGAAGTCATTGATGACGAATACAACCCGGAGGTTTTGTCTGCTGAGTACGGCAGCTTAAAGAAGGGCCGTGGGACACGAATTGTTGATGGATGCCAGGTCGATGGCAACATCATGTTCGACTGGAAGTTCTTGAAGATTACGAAGAAGTCCTGAGCTGGCTTGCTCTTCTCCGGTTCGCTACATAGCAAATTCGTGCTTGTTGTTCAGCCCTTGTTGTCACAGGCTTGCTTGCTGTCTTTGTCGGCAAATCCTTCGCGCAAACGGCGCAGCGGTCCTGCCATCTTCCAGACGATGGTGTTTGTCATGCCGTCGAGCTCACGCTCCAGATTGGACACCTGACCGTGAGCCCAGCGAGCGTCTATGTTCAATTCGTGCACTTTGCGGAATCCGTAATAAACAAGCGTTGCCAGCGCTTCGACCAGCGGCGCTGTGTAATCGAGCCCTGTTACCGCCGGCAGCTTTCTGGCTGCCTCTGCCACTTCTTCTGCTGTGAGCTTGTGCTCGAGCATGACGTAGTCGACGTAGCTGATGATGCGGTCGTCGATGATCTGGTGCCACTCCTGTCGGGAGAAGCCTTCTTCTTCCATAAAGTTTGCCCACCGGTCGCGGAATCTCAAGAAATCCGCCAGGAACAAAAGCGTCTTGAAATGCACGCTTGTGCCGGTCTTGTCGCTCAGACTGAGCGTGGCGAGAGGCTCTTTCAGGAAGTAATAGTCCCCTTTGAGAAGCAGTCGGCACCAGCGGTCCATGTCCGCCAGAAAGAAATAGTTGCGATCAAATCCGTCGCTTAAGTCTTCTTTTTTCATCATCACGGAAGTGGGAGCGCCGATGTCGTTGGACATCTTGAAGAGAATGTCGCGGGCGGCAACGCGTCCGGGAATGACACCTTCCGTTTCATAGGAGGAGACGATTCTTGCTACTTCGCCTGTCGTGGTCACATTCTTCTGGCTGCAACCGACAAGGGAGACAGAAGGATGTTGCTCAAAGGCCGCCACCATTTTTGCCAGACATTCAGGTGAAAGCATATCGTCGCTGCAAAGAATCTTGACGTAAGTTCCTTCTGCAAGGGTGATGCAGCGACTGAAATTTCCGTAGGCTCCAATATTCAAATCAAAAGGACGCACTTCAAGGCGATTGTCGCGCTCGGCATATTGTCTCGCCAGCGCTACCGTCCGGTCGGATGAATTATTGTCAATGACGAGGATCTGAAAGTCTTTGTAGGTCTGCGCCAACACGCTTTCAATGGCTCGATCCAGGCAGTGAGCGCTGTTGTATGTGGGAATGCAGACGGAGACAGATGGTGGCATTTAGGCAGGAGTTGTATCAGGGAATGGTTCTTGCCGGAAACTTTCTGGTATGAGTTGTCTCTTTCGCGCACTGTCAGGGCTAGCTTACAAAAGGTGAGCTATCGTTCACAATTCAGGTCCAGCAACCAGCAAAAGAATACAATACTCCAGTTAAATGCGGCATTCTGTCTTGATCTTAGTCCGGACTAATCTTGATGTCGCTTGCGGAGATGTTTTGTTATGCCCCCTGGACAGGACTTGCCGGTCAATCATTCTAAGGCGAGCGTGGCGGTCCTGGGCGCTGGGCTCTCAGGGCTGGCTGCCGCGCAGTCCTTGAGGGGCATGGGCTATTGTGTTGAAGTTTATGAGAAAAATTCTTATGCGGGCGGGCATGCTTTCTCGCACCGAGCAGGCGGATTTACCTTCGATGAAGGTCCGCATATTTCTTTCACCAAGATGCCGGAAATTCAGGAGTTGTTTGCCCGGGCGGTAAACGGACAGTATTTCGAAGTCGATGCACGTGTGACCAATTACTGGCGGGGGCACTGGGTGCTGCATCCTGCTCAAACGAACCTCTTTGGTTTGCCAACGGACGTCGTTGAGCGTTGCCTGGTCGATTTTGTTAAGTGTCGCTACGGAGAGCCAAAGGAGATACGCAACTACGCGGACTGGTGCCTTGAGGGGCTGGGCAGAAGCTTCAGCGAGGACTTTACGTTTCAGTACACGCGCAAATACTGGACGACTGAGCCGTCGAACATGACCGTGGACTGGGTGGGACCGCGCATGCACCGGCCCAGTCTCGAAGAAGTAATTCACGGCGCGCTGGCTCCGCAAACCGAGAAGCACCACTATATTACGCGTTTCCGCTACCCGGACTCCGGCGGGTTCGGCAGCTATGTGCAGGCTGTGGCGGACGGGCAGGCGCTGAATCTGGATCACGAGGTCATGCTTGTAGACCTCCGCAAAGGCAGCCTGGAGTTTGCCAACGGAACCAGTGCTTCCTTCGATCGGCTCGTGTCTTCTTTGCCCTTGCCGGAGCTGATTGCTCGCATCAAGGACGTGCCTGCCTCAGTTGCCGAGGCGGCAGCCAAGCTGACCTGCACATCGCTCGTGCTGGTAAATATCGGTATCGATCGTGATTGTGGCTTTCCTGATGCGCATTGGATGTATTGTTACGATGAAGACAACATTCTCTCGCGCATAAGTTTTCCGCACCACCTCAGCCCGGCAAATGCGCCTGCTGGACAGGGAGCCATTCAGGCTGAGGTCTATCATTCGAAATATCGCCCGCTGGCAACCGGTGATGTGCTCGCTTGCGCCATTGAAGATTTGCAGAAGATAGGGCTGTTGCACAAGAGTGACAATATTCTGCTTGCGATGGAACAGCGTATGCCTTATGCCAATGTTCTTTTCGATGTCGACCGCAAGGCAAATCTGGACATTGTGCACGGATATTTAGCGGAAAAGGGCGTCTTCTGCTGCGGGCGGTATGGGGAATGGGCTTATTACTGGAGCGATGACAGCGTGGTCTCCGGCTTCCGCGCGGCAAAGCTTCTCAATGAGAGAATTCAAGCAAGCCCACGCAAGGTTACCCGTCAGTGATGTTTCAGGCATCCAGCCGAGGCGATGCGCCGTCCTTGACCCCATGACCCTTAGCTGCGTATAACAAGCAGGTAACGTTAGACGGCACAACTGGTCTGGTTCGATGTTTCCATGATATCCTCTGAATCTTTGATTTATTGCTGGAATTTCATTTTTTGACAGGGTGTTTTCAATGACAGATTGGGCGAATTCGACAGTTCTCGTGACGGGCGGTACCGGATCGTTCGGAAAGGCATTCGTTCGCAAAATCCTGGAGCAACACCCTCCGAAAAAGCTCATCGTGTTCAGCCGGGACGAGCTGAAGCAATTCGAGATGTCCAATGAGCTTCGCCATCCTGAGCTGCGGTTCTTTCTCGGAGACGTGAGAGACAAAGAGAGATTGCATCGCGCATTTGCCGATGTCGATGTGGTCGTGCACGCTGCTGCTCTCAAGCAAGTGCCTGCCGCCGAATACAATCCTTTCGAATTCATCAAGACAAATGTTCTGGGGGCAGCCAACATTATCGATGTGGCTATCGATCGTGGCGTCAAGAAGGTCATCGCTCTGAGCACGGACAAGGCGGCCAATCCGATTAATTTATACGGCGCCTCGAAATTGTGCTCCGACAAGCTTTTCGTCACGGCTAACGCTTATGCCGGATCCCAGCCGGCGCGCTTTGCCATAGTGCGCTATGGCAATGTCATCGGTAGCCGCGGTAGCGTCATCCCGCTTTTTCGCGAGATGGCCAGAAGCGGTGTGCTCAGGCTCACAGACGAGCGCATGACCAGGTTCTGGTTGACTCTTTCGCAGGGGGTCGAGTTTGTCTTGAGCTGTCTCGATCGCATGCAGGGTGGCGAGGTATTCGTGCCGAAAATTCCCAGCATGAGGCTCCTTGATCTGGCAAACGCCATGGGACCCGGCTGCAAGTTCGAATTCACAGGCATTCGCCCTGGCGAGAAACTGCACGAGACTTTGATACCGCGCGATGAATCTCCGTGGTGCGTCGAATTTGAAGATCGATATGTCATTCAACCCAGCCAGCTCTGGTGGGATCCCGATACTCTGGTGAAAAGAGGCGGGCGTCCAGTGCCGGATGGCTTCAAATACAGGAGCGATTTGAACGACTCATGGTTGACAGGGGAGCAGTTGAAAACGTTGCTCGACGAGCCGCGGGAAGAGATGTCCTTGCTATAGACGGCGGAGATCCAGTAAGGCAGAGCTGGTTGCCTTATGGGCGCCAGAGCGTCTGCGAAGCGGACATTGCCGCCGTAGTCGGGGCGCTCAAGTCAGACTGGCTGACGCAAGGTCCGGCCATCGAACTGTTCGAGAAGAAACTGGCGGAGGCGACCGGAGCCCAGTATGCGGTCGCCTTAAACAGCGGCACTGCTGCCTTGCATGCTGCCTATTTTGCCTCTGGTATCGGCGGCGGTGACGAAATTGTCACCGCTGGCATCACTTTTGCCGCCACCGCCAATGCTGCCCTTTATCTAGGTGCCACTGTCAGATTCGCCGATGTCCTGCCTGGCAGCGGCAATATCGACCCCGAACTCGTGGAAGCTCAGATAACTCCCCGCACAAAGGCCATCGTCGGCATCGATTTTGCCGGACATCCCTGCGATATTGATGGACTGGCCTCTATTGCGCGCCGGCGGGGAGTCAAGTTCATTCAGGATTCAGCGCATGCGCTGGGGGCGATGTACAAAGGGAGCCCTGTCGGAGCGCTTT
>JAHFBI010000289.1 GCA_023250095.1 Candidatus Melainabacteria bacterium | reverse complement strand
CTCCTTGTTGCTGATTCCAGGGAGCCTGCTGTTGTTGCTGCCCGCCTGAGCCTCCCTGTTGCTGATTCCAGGGAGCCTGCTGTTGTTGCTGCCCGCCTGAGCCTCCCTGTTGCTGATTCCAAGGAGCCTGCTGTTGTTGCGCACTGTCCTGTGACATAAACCAGGGAGCTTGTTGCCCCTGACTTGAGCCGCCCGCGCTTTGCTCGGGCGACCAGGACGAAGAAGTACCTGATGAAAATCCTCCCATCGGATTGAGTTCCGGCAGACCCGGCAGAGAAGACTGCCCCTGTGCCTGGCTGTAATTGGCAGGAGCGGATGCCGGAGTTTGTCCTGCACCGGAGGCTGCCTGAGGCTGATTCGTCGGAGCCGTAGGCAGGATCTCCGTCTTGGAGTCCTTCTCGGTCAAGGACATGCCGACCATATTGAAGATCATTTCGATGCTGTCCATGGCGTAATTCCAGACCATGACAGTTCCTTCTTCCTCATAAAGAGCCCAGTTGGGATCGCCGAGATTGGGATCGTATACGCAAGTCAGCAAAAAATCAGGTGGGTGCTTGCGATGAATGGGCAATTCGACAAGAGAGCCCTTATTCTTTTGAGCTTCGACCAGCAACATGCGCACCTTATGCAGATCGACCTCGCGCTGGACTGCCTCAAGGCGAATGCGCCCCGGGCGATGCGACCCTCCTGTTGGTTTGAACATGCTGGGATTTTCCTGCTGACGATTGAACTTCCCCAGGGGGTTTATTCCCTGCTTAAAAGGGGTCAAGCATCCTGAGTGAATGCCAAGACCTAAAGTTCTTGATTAATTCATGTCATCGCAACCGATTATCACAGATTGACAGCCGGGATTGAAGACAGAACATAGCAGATGATGAACCGAAAAGGGTCTTGCAACCGGGCGGGCGTCATGGAACCTGGGTTCGAGCTACTTTTGAGCTATCTGACTTTGCTTAAGCTGGATCACAGCGAGGTGTCCATCATCAATGTGAGACTCTTTCACCAGTTTGCCCCCGCAATCGAACCATATGTCGCTGACCCTGTCACCACCTAGACGATAATGAGAGCAGGACTGAATATGTCCGCCGCAATTCACAGCCTCCTGCCCAACCAGCTTGAGAGAGCACGTGAACCTTTCGCCGGAATCGCACTCCAGCAGGGTAATTGTGCGGCATCCCTTGAAACGTTCCGGTAAATGCCAGTAAGTGTCGGTCCAAACGTCTTTGGGCACCTCGGTGACTTTGCCATCGACATTGACCTGGAGCACCTGCTCCTTTTCCACGAGACGGACCGTCGAGGGACGATTGTTTTCACTCGATTGAGCCTGCAAGCCTGTCAGCCGACCACCCCTCCAGGATTCAGCACCCCGATATCTGTAGTTGTAGTGAATGATCCACTTCTGGACGTGAACTTCCGCCTCCGAAGTCATTACCAGCTGCCCGCTTTCGTCCTCCTGAATTACCATGCGGTGGAAGCCGGAAGGTTTGCCATCGACATCAATCTGATACGTCCGCCTCTCGACAGAGACAGAAGCTGACGCCACGCTGCAGGCAGCAGACGAAGCTACCACCAGCCAGAGAAATAAAGTACGAAAGTTCATGGTTATCCAGCTTGAACCGGGAATTTGTCGTTGCCGGCAAAGATGTAATTTTACACCCGGCAAGCTGCAAAGAGGCAGCTTCTTTATTGTCCCGATCCAGGCAATCCAGGCGGATTTCACGCGCCGGCAAAACTATTGTTGGTTGCCTTTGCCCTGATCATCTACTTTTGGTTTTCCACCCTTCTTCATGACAAATCCACCGACTGCCATTGTGACATAGCCAGCCAGAGGGAATGTGGGGAAAAAGTGAAAGACATTGCCGCACCAGAGGAAGGCACCGACAGCAATGATTATTGCTCCGACAACTTGCATATTGCACCTCTTAATCGGTCCAGATAATCTCTTGTGCCCTTTGACAAGCCGACCCAATCATCGAGCGACAGGACAGGCACCATGGCAAAGCAGTCAGGGCAGCGGCAGCTGGACAGAGGCGCTCTGGTTGAGAGATTCTTGCTCCTTCTCAATCAGCTTGAGTATTTTCAAACGCTTCAGAATGCTGGCGCTACGCTCCATATAGCGCAGAGTACTTTCCTGACTGCCCCGCACTGTCTTGAGAACAGAATAAGTGTCCGTGGTCGTGTATGCCATGTAGAGAGTCATCAAAGAAAGCCAGATTGTCGTGACGCGACCTTTCATTTGTATTTTCCTCCCGGACTTCTAGTGCCCTTTCATTGTCTGTTCGGACGCGTCGCGTGACCAGGGACACAAGTAACGAAACGGCCATGACAAAAGTCATGGCCGTTTCGCTTCGTGGCATTCGGGCGTCAAGAAAATTGCTGAACCCTCTTGGGCGGGATTGCCCCGAGGCTACTGCCAGTTCGCCTCGGTCAACCCCTGGATTCCGTTATCATCTTATCCGGCAATAGTTGCAATATGGTAACTTCGATGCAAGAAAATGCCCAGATTGGTTTTCTTGATTTGCCAGCACGACGTGCCACCATGTTGCACGAACGATAGGCTCGCATCCTCCATTCAGGCTCGGTCGGGAGCGCTGCCGAAAAGCTTCTTCCACCAGGGTCGCCTATCGGACATAACCCTCTTGCAAGCGAAAAGGAGTTTACTGTCATAGCGTTTCAAGATTGTGTCAGCGCCAAAGCGTCCCCAGGCAAAACCATCGCCGCTTGAGGCATTGCGCAGGTCGCAGACAAGATAGCCATCGTCCAGCTCCAGGGCAAAAGCGCGCAGCTGTGGATCATCTGAGCAGAGGCAGTCCTGCCGCGACAGGTAAGAAGGATTCTTGCTCCAGATAGCCGGGGCAAGCACGTCACGCGTCTGAGCCAGCGGACTCTGTTGCCGAGCACCCAGGTGCCCTTTGATCTGTAGCAAGAAAGACTCAAGAGTCTGGCAATGAAATACAACTACAGGCGGATCGTGGCAGACATATAAAACTGGCCCCCAGCAAGGCGAACTGGCAGTCAGATCAACGGTCCATGAATTGCCACATTCATCTGAAGCTATGGAGAGCCCATCTGGCATTATCTCCTCAAGTACCTGCCCGCAGGCTAAGCGGCCGGTGAAGTCGACAAACGAGCCGATGGCAGAATCAAACGCATCTGGCTCACCTCCCTTTCCCTTGCCGGGGCGAACCAGCTTCAGCCCCTGAGCCAGGGCCAATACTTGCTCCATCTCTTTCGACAGCGCAAGTGGAACGCGCAAGGAAAATTCTTTCAGCTCTTGCTCGGAGAGCCCGGGCAAGAGCCTGACCAGAGAGCGACGGCCTGCACAGTCGGCAAACTCAAAACCGTCAAACTCTGCCAGGATGGCTGCTAAGGACATGCGTGCCCTCTGTCTTCAAGTCTGATTTGGCGCATCGAAGAACTCTTGAAACAATGATAGTGAGCAAAACAGTCCCTGGCAACTTTTGGAGAGCCAGCATTTCCTCTTCAATTGGCAATCGATGACTCTTTCCCTCAACGACACGGCGGCATTCAGCTGGGAATGCTATCTTTAATTAGTCGGGAAATGCGGCTATCCCAGGGTCGCCCGACCGCCAAGAAGAAGTCCGTCAGGTACAAAGAGGATACACAGGAATGCTCAAGGACTTTATTTTGACTTTCTCGGTTAAGTTCAGCTTTCTATGATTGCAGGGGGATGCTGTGAGCAGACTTTGGATCTGGCTACTCTCGTATGGCATCATCGCTCTCCTCATAGCTCAAGCGGCAAAGGCTGGTTCGACAAACAAGGGCGCTGAACACATGGCTTTAGATAAACCAAAGATCAAACAAGCTTTTTTTGCCGCAGGCTGCTTCTGGAAAGTCCAGTATGTTTTCAGCAAGGTCCCTGGCATTGTGCGGACCAGAGCCGGCTATTGCGGCGGCACGCTAAAAGATCCCACGTATGAGCAAGTGTGTACGGACAAGACAGGACATGCCGAAACCGTCCTGGTGGAATATGACCCGGCAAAGGTCACTTATCGCAAACTTCTTGAGACTTTCTTCGCCAATCATGACCCGACCACACTGAACAGGCAGGGTCCAGATGTCGGCAGCCAGTATCGCTCTGTAATTTTCTACACGACGCAGGCTGAACGGGACGAAGCCTTGAAATACAAGCTAGAACTCTCACAGGCACACAGGTTCAAGGCGCCCATTTCCACCTCAATCGAGCCGGCTGGAGCTTTCTTTGCCGCAGAAGACTACCACCAGGATTATTATGCCAAGCATGGTGCGAGATGCTTTTGAGATTGTCCGGACAAAGAGCCCTTCAACTGATTACAGCTCTTGTGGCGCTGTCCTTGAGCGCCGCAATCAATGTTAGCGTGCACGCCGGGGGGAAGACGAAATTGAACGGTGAAGCCGACAAGGAAAAAACGAAGAAGAAGGACGACTTGCTCCAGCAGCCGGACAGCTATTGGAAAACCAGGCTGCCCCCTGATGTTTACAAGATTACGCGCTGCAGCGCCACGGAGGCGCCTTTCACAGGCAAATACTGGAACCTGCACGAGCAGGGGCTGTACAAGTGCAGCAACTGCGGTTTACCGCTTTTCGAATCGAAGGACAAATTTGATTCCGGCACCGGCTGGCCAAGCTTCACTCGCCCTGCTCCCGACGCTGTCGACACACGCAAAGATCAAAGTCATGGAATGGCTCGGCAGGAAGTTATCTGCAAACATTGCGGCGCACACCTCGGGCATGTCTTTGATGACGGACCGGCGCCTGCCGGAAAGAGATATTGCATCAATTCCGCTTCTCTTGATTTCGCCGCCGAAAGAAAAGAAGAAAAATGACTTCCTCGAGCCTGCTTGCAGACAACGACAAGACAAGGAGTAATCGTCAAGCGCCATGTGCTAAACTCTCCGGTCATGCAGACCGACTCACTTAATGAAATTCTGACGATCCTTAGCCGGGACTCGCGCACGTCACCTGAGACCATTGCCAAGATGATCGGGCTGAGTGTCGATATCGTCGTCGATGCCATCTCTCGTTATGAAAAGTCCGGCGTGATCAAGCGCTATACGACCGTCATAGACTGGGAGTCTGCTGGCAAAGAAAATGTCGTGGCTTTCATTGATGTAAAAGTCGTGCCAGCACGCGATGTCGGCTTCGACGCCATCGCAGAGCGCATTGCCAGATACCCGCAAGTGCAAAGCGTCTGGCTTGTCTCGGGAGGAAGCGACTTGCGTGTAGTCGTGCAGTCAGATAGCCTCCGGCAGCTGGCCAGCTTCGTGTCCGAAAAGCTCGCCACTATAGACGGAGTCACAGGCACAGTCACCCACTTTCTTCTCAAGCGATACAAAGAAGACGGCGCACTCTTTCTGGACTCCGATCTAGATCAGCGCCTGGTCGTCTCCCCGTAGCGTGATTTATGAGCAGCAGTGTCGGTCTGAAGCCATTGTCCAGAGCAGCATGCGCGGTCCCGTTTTCCGGAATAAGGCGCTTCTTCGATATTGCCGCGCAGATGCAGGACGTCATCTCTCTGGGGGTGGGAGAGCCTGATTTCGTGACGCCCTGGTCGATTCGCGAAGCGGCCATCTATTCTCTCGAAGCCGGGCAGACTACTTATACCTCCAATTACGGGCTGCTTGAATTGCGGCGCGAGATAACGAAGTATTTGCACGGTCGCTACGGCGTCGAGTATGACAGTCAGAAGGAAGTGCTTGTCACGGTCGGCGTCTCCGAGGGACTGGATCTCGCCATGCGCGTCTTGCTAAACGCAGGCGACGAAGTGCTGGTCCCTGAGCCATGTTATGTTTCCTATCGCCCTGTCATTGCCCTGGCGGGGGGCGTTCCTGTGGGCATCGAGACAAGCGCCGCCGAGGGCTTCGTCGTCTCACCCGAGTCGCTGGAGAAAGCTTATACTCCCCGCACAAAAGCCATTCTCATCGGCTATCCCTCCAATCCGACCGGCGCAGTGATGACCAGAGAGCAGCTCCAGAAAGTGGTCGATTTCGCCCTGGCGCGGGGGCTGTATATCGTCTCCGACGAGATTTACGACCGGCTCACTTACGAGGGAGAACATACATGCGTGGCCGCGCTTGCCGGCGCACGGGAGATTACGATATTGCTCAACGGCTTCTCCAAGGCATACGCCATGACCGGCTGGCGGATAGGTTATGCCCTGGCGAGTGAGCCTGTACTTCTGCAAATGATGAAACTGCATTCGTATACGATGCTCTGCGCTCCGATCACGGGACAGCTGGCAGCAGTGGAGGCTTTAAGAAACGCTGAGCCATCAGTGCTCGACATGGTATCGCAGTACCGGCTCAGGCGACGATTGATTGTCGACGGGCTCAATGAGATTGGCTTAGAATGCCACCTCCCTGCCGGAGCTTTTTATGCTTTCCCGTCTATCAAATCCACTGGCCTTACATCCGAGCAGTTCGCCGAAAGGCTGTTGTTCGAGG
>JAHFBI010000288.1 GCA_023250095.1 Candidatus Melainabacteria bacterium | reverse complement strand
TGTTCCTTTCACCAATGCTTCCGGCAAGTGCACCAATATGCTTCCTCAATCCTGCAGCGACTTGTTTTTCCGCCGAAGTCATGGGCATCAGTGGTCCTGTATAGGAGCGACCAGGCATAGAGACCGAATCCACTGCCGTCACTCCAAGCGAAGCAACAGAAATACCTGTAATCGATGCTGCCCAAAGAGCCACGCGGCCAAACAGCCAAGACATTATGTTAACCCTCAGTCGGAAACCTCTTATAAACCCAAGTATAACCACATCATCCAGGTGCTTGCCGCAGGTAGACAACATCAGCATCAGCCCCTTCTTGCGAGCGCAAAAACAGTAAACGCCGGAATACTAACGCATATGGGTGGTACTACTACCGCACGTCACACATAGCATCGAACAACTGCCTACAGCTAATCCTGGCATAACAACCCTTCTTCAACGGCACAGCTGTTCTTTGCGCCGACTTGTTGCGCCTGTTCAAAAAATGCTATTGTTTCGGATGGTCACCGCACATCACTGACACTTACACATTCATGAAACCAAGGCAGTTTGTGAAGATTGTTCTTGTATTCATATCAGTAGCGCTTATGTATAGCGTGACGATTGTTCAAAGTCTGGCAGCCTCATCAGGGGCTCTTGGCGTGGATTTAACCATGCCAGCGTTCGCTCATAGATTCAACGAACTCGCAAAACGCTCTCATTATGTCTTGCCCAATGTTGCGCAGACAGGTGGGTCTTATCCCACGCCGATCACACTTAGTCTTCCAGGGAGTGTACAGATTTCAGTCACAGTTGGCTTTTATAGTTCTCCCTGTGGAGGCGAGCTACTCAAGCCTAATGTCATTTCGGACGTGATGCTCACAACAGAACATTACGATAACAATTTTGATAAAATCGCAGAACTGCTTGTCTCAGCGTTAGACCCCAAAGTTTCTTCAGACCTGGCGAAGGCAACCATCGCCAATTTGGAATCCACTTATCCAAAACAACGGCCATATGGTTGTGAGCCATTTACTGACACATTCACGCCCAATTTGTACATTCACTATTGGCGATACGCGCGAGATGGCCAAAGACCCCGACTAAGATTTGAGGCAGCTCAATGACCTCTTCGTCGACACCAAGGTATTTGCTCTCTATTCTGTTTGTGCTAGTTCTTAGCAGCTGTTCGATGGGCAGTTCGGGACACAGCCAGAAACCGCAATCGTTTAGGTTCACCGCTGACGTACTGGCAGAAAGATTCAATAGGTTCCAAGCGCTTGAACACCGAAGAGAGCGTATGCTTACCCAGAACGCGGAAATAGTGATTGGACACATCATCTACAGTTTTTCTAAGTGGACCTGGCTGGATGTACACACAGCCGTCGGCCCAGAAAAGAGCCGGAGTGCGGTTGAGCAGATTGACTTAACCGGGCGACAGCGCGATTTGAAGACTTTTTGGAATTGCGTTGATGGATTGATTGCCGCCGCTGATCCCTCCATTTCCAAAGATGACCGAAATCAATTGCTGAGCAAGCTGCGGAATCCTTCGATAAACGAGAATTCAAGACAATACGGTTCATACGACTGTAAGGGTTATACAGTGTTCTTCTGCGGATCAAATAACGATCCAGAGCAGGCAGAGCTTAGTTTTGTGATGCAACCCACTCCAGGGCTATAGGAGCCCAGGAAAGACCTACCGGACTGACTGAGGAGTCAGCCGATTTATGATCGGTGATTGCAAGGAGGCTTATTAAAAGATAAGCCGGTTTCATTTATGACATTGGCGGAATTGGATAGGTTCACTCTAGAGTAGCCTCGGGCCGGTCCGCCATTTTGCACTTGTGTCCGCAGATCGCGGCTGCGAGGTCACCATATATAGTACCAGTCGGTCAAGTCAACCTGGGTTGTGACGAAAATCGGCTCAGTGAGCCTTTCTTCCTCATAACTTCTCTTAATCAAGCTTATCTTGAGATGGGCCACCAGCCAACTTTTCCTCCCCCATAAAAATCAAAAGCCTTCGGCTGAGAAGCCGATGGCTTAAGCACTTTAATGTACCTGCCCGGTAGGATTCGAACCTACGACCTCATGGTTCGTAGCCATATTCCATACCCCTTAATTGAGATTGATGGAGATGCCTCTCACATTGATTAGGCTTACTTCTTAGGCTCTTGACTGATTTGGGCAATTCACCTCAAATTTGCTCAATTTTGATGCTAAAGGGGCCAACTGGGGGCCAACTAGAGACCTTGTGGTTACAGCACTTCTGGTCAACTTTGGTCATCTATATTATACTTTTAAAGTGGGAAAAGGGCCAATCGGGGCCAACGGGGGCCAACGGCCAGGAAATATGGTCCCAGCCAGAGGGCTAAATGCCGGAACACCGCCACTGGCAAGGGAGATTGACGATGACCGAGACAAACAAGATCAACTTTACCAGGAAGGAGATCGAGGGCCTGTCGCTGCCGCAAAAGCAGCAGGAGCGGTATTACGACACGAAAAGCCGTGGGCTGTTCCTTCTGGTGACAGCCAACGGCTTCAAGACGTTCTACGTGCGGCGTAAGGTGAAAGGCAAGTCAGAGCTGTACATGCTGGGACGCTTCCCGGAGCTGAGTGTCGAGCAGGCACGTGCAAAGGCTGGCGGGTTCCATGCGGCAATCACAGACGGCAAGAACGTGGCTGAAGCCCGCAGGGCAGAGAGGGCTGAGCTTACGCTCGGCGAACTGTTCAATGAATACCTTGAGCGTCACCTGAAGAAGAGCCGGAAGACATGGAAAGTGTTAGAGGATAATTTCGAACGATACTTTGGCCCGTGGAAGAATCACAGGCTGTCGGTCATTACCCGCGCTGACGTGGAGCGAATTCACAAGGATATCGGGCGTACCAGAGGGAAATACGCTGCCAACCGGGCAGTCGATCTCATTCGTGCCACCTATAACAAAGGAATTCGCTGGCAGCTGCACAAGGGCGATAACCCGGCTGTCGGAATCAGCGAGTTCACGGAGCAGCCCCGAGAGCGCGTCTTGCAGGCGAGCGAGGTAGAGAGATTTTTTGGCGCCGTCGACACCGAGCCGGATCCGCACTTCAAAGACTTCATCAAGCTCTGCCTGCTTACGGGACAGCGCAAATCGAATGTGCTTGCAATGCGGTGGGCCGATATCGACTTCAAAGGAAGGACTTGGACGATCCCCGGCGAAAAGATGAAGAACAACCAATCGCTAACGTTGGCATTGAGCGATGCTGAGCTGGATCTTCTGAAGGCGCGTCGCAAGAAGCCGCCAGGTGACTGGGTGTTCCCTGGTGATGGTCGGACAGGCCACTATGTTGAGCCGAAACGCGCATGGGCACGTCTTCTTAGAAGAGCGAAAATCGAAGACCTGCACATCCACGACTTGCGGCGGAGCCTGGCAAGCTTCATGGCCAACACCGGCGCTGACGTGTCGATGATCAGAAGCGCACTCAATCATAAGGACATTAAGACCACGCTGAATGTGTATGTACGTACAGCTCGCACTGCTGAGCTGAGCGCACGTGAGAAGGCGCACGAGCTAATGAAAGAACTGGCTAAGGCAAGCGAAACCGATGAAGTAGAGACTGCTAGAGGCAAAGCCAGGAACTAGACGGTTCGATTTCCCCACGGCCAAACAGTAGAGTCTGAGTGCTGCAGTATTTGACGACTGGGCGCTTTCGTAGAATAAACAGCAAAAATTGCCACCCCTATTAAAGGCAGGTGTAATAAGAAGGCTCCTTGGCTTATCTTATTATATCAAACCCGCTTATGCTATAATAAGAACCCGGGAGAGCAGTGCATATTATACGAACGGAGAATAATCTAAAGCAATGACATCGGATAGGGCGGGGAGATACTTAAAGCAGCCATCAGGCTACTCGGCCTTCGCGCCAGTGCCGCTGAATCCGCCCCCCAAGCTGAGCTGGGACGACGAGTTTGCTCCCCTGCTCCTGAGGGCGGGGACCGCCCTGGGGCGGTTAGATGGGCTCACGCGCCGCATCCCTAACCCTAACCTGTTTGTTTCCATATTCGTCAGGCAAGAAGCTGTGCTGAGTTCTCAAATCGAGGGGACTCAGTGCACCTTGGAAGATGTGCTTAGGTTTGAAGTAGAGAAGCCTGCTAAAGAGAAGGAAACCGATGTACGGCAAGTAATCAACTACGTTGAGGCGATCAATCACGGACTCTCCCGGCTCAATGATCCGGAGCAAGGACTGCCTCTCTGTTTGCGTCTTATTAGAGAGATTCACTCCGTACTGATGGAAGGAAGGCGCGGAATGCACCGGTCTCCTGGGGAGTTCCGGCGCACACAAAATTGGATAGGACCTCAAGGCAGCACGTTGATGACGGCTAGCTTCATACCGCCGCCGGTGCCGGAGATGCACGAGGCTCTCAGTGATTTTGAACGATTCCTTCAGTTACGCACGGGAGTTGATCCGCTGATTCAGATAGGTCTCGCTCATGCACAGTTTGAAACGATTCACCCATTCCTGGATGGAAATGGCAGGCTAGGAAGACTGCTAATCACTCTGTTCCTATGTGAGAGAGACGTTTTGAAACGGCCCGTGCTTTACCTGAGCCATTACGTGAAGAGTAACCAGCAAGAATACTACCGGCGACTCATGGCGGTTCGAGAGGAGGGTGACTGGGAGGGGTGGCTCAAGTTTTTCTTCCGGGGTGTTGAATTGGTGAGCAACCAAGCAACCAGGAACGCCGAAATCATTTTGGATTTACGTGAGCAACACCGCTCTCTTGTGGCTGCCAAAGTCAATACACAGGGAGCCACGCAACTGTTGGACTATCTCTTTGAGTATCCGGTGATCAATGTGCAGCGCGTGTCTGAGCACCTCGATTGTACGTTTGCGACTGCTTCGAAACTTGTTGACCAGTTCGAGCAGCTTGGGCTGCTGCAAGAGACGACTGGTCAAAAACGTAATAGGCAGTATGAATATGCACCATATATGAAATTCTGGAAGACGGCTCAAGACGATTATGGCGAAATCGCAGCGGTTGAATCACCATCAGTCGCCACTCAAAATACGGTTGGTGGCATCGATCGCCAACCGACAGGCGAGTTTGCCGAGGATGCTCAGCAGGCCCTCGAAGTCGTGACATTGGTACGAAAGCGTTTGCTGGCGGATGCACAAGAACTTGAATGGAAGGAAGACAAAGATACGGTGTCTGGTAGGTTTCTGATTGGAAACGCCTGGCTTGTATTACGGTTTGAAGGTTGGACTAAGGACAGCCAGACGCATGAACTCCATCCCACGCCAAACGAGGTCTACCTGTACCGAGGAAAAGGTCCGCATCTGTTTGCAGCGTTCGGACTACCAGGGCGGGGCGCTGATGTGGTCTGGGCTTTTGAATATCAAATCTACAATGGTAGACCTTCGTTCCGAGCAGTCTGGGAACATAGCCCTTATGTCGAGCCACTGTCAGCTGCGCAGCTTGGCAAACTTTGTGTTGATCAACTTGCAAGCATCGACGGCGGTGCGTCGCCTAACAGAACCGCTGGCCCAAGAGAACTTGATGTAACGGATCTGCAGTGCACGTGCGGAGCTGGAATAGCGAAGCAGGAACGAAAGAACGGCAGTCAGGACATGATCACTCAATTCAGCTGTGGCAGAGTAACGGAGGATACCTTTTCTGGCTGGTTTAATCCAACGACAGAAAGTGGCAATGTGACACCACATCGGCAAACAATTCGTGCTTGCCCCAAAGATGGCTCTAATAAATAGTGGCCTTCTTCATTAAGGAGCACCACATTTGATGGCAGTACAAACAGGGAAAGCTAATACTGTGAGGATTGTGAGGGATAGCAGTGAGTAAGAAAGAACAATTTGAGCATCTTGCCAAACAGGTGGAGGAAACTGGAGCAGGCGGTCACAACAAGATCGGTGCGGGACAGATTCGGGCCGCGGCACTTGAAGATGAGCGACAAGAAGAACTGATTTGCAAGCTTCAAGAACTGAATCAGCAAATTGACAATTCTGCGACGAAGCTATCAGGCTCAGCGGACAAGCTGGCTGGCGGACTAGATTCGGTGAAGCAAGCTGTAGGGCAATTCAATACCGATTCTGGCAAGTTGACTAAAATTGTCATTATCGTTGCGATAACTAGTGCAGCAGCCAACGTCGTCTATGCACTAACCTATGTTATTCAGTTCATCACAGGAAAGCACTGATGAGTGAGGCTAACAGGCTGACCTGCCCCGTACTTGTTTACTGTATCACAACCTCTAAATCAGTAAGCTTCTCTTCCGCTGCTGCAAGCTCTCGCCGGGCGTTTTCGAGGTTGCGCTGCTGGAAGTCGCGGAAGTCTCGGAGTTTCTGCTTCTCGAATTCGCTGACGTAAGGATCGGCAATCTTGGCTTCGAGCTGGGCAATCGTGTTCGTGTGCGTATTCCGCTGAAGGTTGCCACTGATTCCGCTGGGAAGGTTGCCGGCGATTCCGGAGGAAGACT
>JAHFBI010000287.1 GCA_023250095.1 Candidatus Melainabacteria bacterium | reverse complement strand
GCTGCTGCCGGACCGAGGTGAAGAACCTGGCGTTTGCCATGAGATCCAGAACCGGACTGCTGGCGTTTCTGAAATCCCGAGGCTCTGAGCCGTTTGCTCCCGGGTGAGATCTCAGCCATTGTTGTGTTGATTAGCCTGATCTTTTGATCAAGGCGAGACGGGGGAGATTCAGGTGACCGAGAAGCTGTCCGTTTGTTTTGTCTGGCACATGCATCAGCCCTTGTATAAGGACCGGTCCACCGGACTGTACCTTTTGCCGTGGGTGCGCTTGCACGCCATCAAAGACTATCTGGACATGCCCGCTCGCCTGGAAGAGTTCCCCACACTGTCTCAGACATTCAATCTTGTCCCAGTGCTCCTTGAGCAACTTATTGACTATGGCGAGCGGGATGCTGTCGATGAGCAATTGTTGCTCACGTGCAAGAAGGCGGACGAATATACAGTTGCCGAGAAAACAATCATCCTGTCTGAGTCTTTTCACGCCAATCTCGCAAGACAGATCAAGCCGTATCGCCCCTTCTATGAGCTCTATCGGCAGCGCGAGCGCCTTGCCCGGCAAGGTCATAGCTTTGCTTCGATGGTCGGCGAATTCTCAGATCAGCAATTTGCCGACATGACTTGCTGGATGAATCTTTGCTGGTTCGATCCTCTCTGGGTCAGTCAGGACGCCGAGCTCAGGCAATATTTTGCCCAGGGTGCCAGTTTTACACTGCAACAGCGCCTGCGGCTGATTGAAAAGGAGCGCGAGCTGATAAGACGTATCATCCCCTTTTACAAGCGCTTGCAAGAGACAGGACAGATTGAGATAACTACCGGACCTTACTACCATCCCATCCTGCCTTTGCTTTTCGACTCGAATGTAGCGCGCTATGCCTGTCCGCACGCCGCTTTGCCCGAGCAGCTCTATTTCCATGGTGCAGACGCCGTCTGTCAGCTTGAGAGCGGCATGTCATTGCTGGAGCGTCTTTTGGGTGCAGGCAGAGCCCGCGGCATCTGGCCGCCCGAGCTGGCTGTAAGCCCGGCAGCCCTGGAGCTGGCCGCCAGTCACGGGCTTGCCTGGGCGATTGCCGATGAAGCTTTGTTGTCGCGCACGGCTGGCGTCAACCTCTCAAGAGACAAGAACGGGAATCTCAAGGATCCCAGAGTTCTTTGCCAGCCATACAGGCTGGATGTAGGCGAGCAAGAGATTGTTGTCTTTTTTCGCGAAGGGGTGCTCAGCCATGAAATTGGATTTTCTTGCGCCGGGCAGGAGCCTGAGCAAGCAGCTTCGGCCATTTATGGACGGATTAAACATATACAGGAGAAGCTTACCGGCTGGGAGCGCGAAGGCGTCGTCGTTATAGCTCTTGATGGAGAGAACTGCTGGGAAGCTTACGCCGAGGACGGCGGACCTTTTCTTGGGGAACTTTACCGGCTGCTTGCAGGCGATGCTTCTTTGAATGTCTCGACTGTCAGCGATTATCTTGATCGGCAGCCGGCAAAGGAGTCCCTGCATAGCATCCACTGCGGCTCCTGGATTGGCGCTGACTACCATATCTGGATAGGCGACCCTGTGAAAAATCGTGCCTGGGATCTGCTCTCTCAAACTCGCAAATTCTTGAGCGAACAGCTCAAGAGCGGCTCCTTTACCCAGGATGTGGAAAAGGACGCCTGGGAGGAAATATATGCCGCCGAAGGTAGCGACTGGTTCTGGTGGTTCGGCAAGCCGAATACTTCGGCCCATGACGCTATTTTCGACGAGCAATTCCGACGATGCCTGAAAAATGTTTACCGGATCCTCGGTCTGCCAAGCCCGGCGGTGCTCGATCTGCCCGTCTGTGAGCAGGTGCATGCTCCCAGAGGCAGCCAGCCTGGTCTGCCGGTCAAGCCTGCCGGTCGATGAAGCCTAGTTTTCCCTCACATTCTGGTAGCTGCCAGGTGTCTTGTCGGCTGCCGCTAGACTTTTCTTTGAGCTATTGAGTAGCAGTGGCGAGCTGAAGCAGTCTTTGAAATGGTCGGCGACGCGAGGATGCCTGGCGTTGCCTGTATTCTATGGCAGGCGGGCGACAAGGGATTTCAGCCAAACCTTAAGTTTATATTGACAACCACAATTCTGTCACTTAATATCAGTACGACTGGGAATAGACCCTTATGGAGTCTCTTTTCTGTTTCGGTTAGTAGGGCAGGCAGCAACGGACAGCTTCGATCATGCCTTCATGAAAGTGACACTGGCGTTGCTTGAATGGGTTTGGTAGCAATGAAAAATAGATATTGGGCAACTTCGGTCGTCTTGGCTGTGCTTTCTTCCGTGGTGGTGCCTGCCTGGGCGCAGAGTACTGCCGATACAGGCACGCAGAGCTATTGGAGTGACAAGACCGGCAAGGGCGCTACATCCGGTGGCTCAAGTACCTGGAGCGATGTTTATCCGGAGCCCACTTCTACTGACTTGATGACGCCAGGCTCGGTTAATCCCGGTCCCATAGGCAGTCAATCCTTTCATCTGGGCTTCCCGGATCTGAAAAACGATATGTATACGGGCGCTTACCGGGGCGGCATGCCGGGCGGTGTTACTCCCTACACGGCCACTAGCTCCGTGGACATTGACTGTGTGGACATGGTGCCGCGGCAGTGTTCGTCAAGCGGTGGCGGCGGCGAGAATTATGGCTATAACGGCGGTGGTGGCTCGGAAGGCGGCGGTGGCGGGGAGCAACTTCCACCTCCTCCTGGTGAAGGATATTCGCCAATCTATCAGCACGGCGTCTTTGTAGGATATATGAGCCCGGCTATTCAGCAGCAAATGCAGACAGACCCGGCCGGAGCGTGGACAGCTTTTGCCAACAGTTCCGATTATGTCGGTCCGGAGGGCTTGCGCCTGTCTCTTCTAGCTGAGACGGGCGGTCTGAGTCCTGAGCAGCAGGCGCAATTCAACGCCATGCTCTGGGGTTTCTAAGTTCCAGTTTGTCTCAGTAAGCAGAAAGGCAAAGGCGCCTCAAGATTTTGGATCTGAGCGTGCTTTTCCGGCTCATCGGCAAGCAGTATTGCTGTGTCTGGCAGATGGCTTGCCAGGGCACGCTTCTTGCCGGCGAAAAATGTGCCCTTTTTGAAGATTAAGCAAAGAATTTGCTGCAGGTAGTAAACTACACGGACCCCTTAGCGAGTATCAGAACATATGCCATACAAGGCAGCTTCGTTTGCCGCCACTGCGGGTGCCATGGTGATTAGCACGACACTGGCTCTTCTTTGCTGCCAGGGTTGTTCAAGTAATAACTCCACACAGGAAGTAAGCAACATGACTCAAGACACTACTGCCAGCAAGAATCTCATAAAGACAAACTCTGGGCTTCAGTATGAAGACATGGTTGTGGGACAGGGTGACTCGGCAAAGCAAGGGCAGACGGCAGCGGTTCACTACACCGGCTGGCTCACTGACGGCACCAAATTCGACAGCTCGCTCGATCGCGGCAGGCCCTTCGAGTTCGTCATTGGAGCCAGACAGGTCATTGCCGGCTGGGACGAGGGCGTTGCCTCGATGAAAGTTGGCGGCAAGCGCCGCCTTGTAATTCCTCCTGAGCTTGGTTATGGCAACCGCGGAGCTGGCGGCGTCATCCCGCCTGGAGCGACTCTCGTTTTCGAAGTCGAGCTTATCAGCGTCCGCTAAATTGTCCGCTTGCAATAAAAAACGAAGCCGCACCATATACGGTGCGGCTTCGGCGCGTCGGGGAAGCTTTCGGGCAAAGCAATCTGTCTTTTAAAGAGCTAGCGCCCGAAGATCCTCCTGAGGATAGGGAAGCCCCGACCGCCGCAGCCGGAGGGCAAGATGCGTCTACCGCCCCCGCCGCGCGAGATCTGTCTTGAGCAGCCGCTGTTGTCCCAGCCGCTTTCTCCTTGCCAGCAGCCGCCGTTATCTGAAGGTCCTTGATAAGGGCGATATTCTGGAAGATATGTTTGGGAGTCGGAACGTCCTGTCTGCTCAACACTTGCAGCCAGTTCCCTGGTGTCAGGTCTGAAGCGGCGTGTCTGTCCTGTTGTGTAATCGGTAAAGGAGTATTCACCCTGGGCAGACATGCGTATGTCGCCGAACCAGTTACCTGCAGGATTCCCGTTTACAAGAACGTCCCAGGTAGAGCCATCGCCCCGCCGCACATAAGATCTTTGCCTGTCTATAATCACCCTGCTCACTTGAGACTCATTGGCAGGATTTTCATAAAAGACTTCACGCATTTTGTTTCCGTCGGCTGAGACGGTAGCAATCACCCGCCCTTTTCCATCAAAGCTGAGTGTTGCACCGTCGCTCAGGCGCCTCGTTCCCTGCCCGTCACCTTCCAGGTCACGCCCTGGCGGCGGCGGCGGCGAGATCTGGCGGTCAGTGCCGGCTGGCTCCCTGCCGGCATCGGATCTGTCGATCGTCAGCTGGGGCAAAGGAGGCAATGGACGCCCTGAGAGGGAGCGACCGCTTTCGAGGTACTGCATCACATCGAAGACCGGTCCTGTGGTAGCGCCATTTCTTTCGGGGAGCTCATTGTTGCGTCCCCATCTGTCATAAAGGTCATCGGACATAATCACGGCATCCTCATAAGACAAACTCACGGGCAAAGGTTTTAACTCTGCCGGCGCAAGTCCAGGTAGTGTCTTGAGCCGGGCGGTCTTGCCGCCCGATTAACCGTGATAGCCAGCCCCTGTTGCCAGATGTCTTCCAGCATCAAGAAGACGCGATGGCAACACATTGTTCTATCCATGCGTAAGCAGAATTGGACAGAAAAAAACCAACCTTTCTTAAATTTGCTCAGCTTCTCAAAGATATCGAGAAGAGCTGGCTTCTGAGGGAAGTGCCGCCAGAAGCTACATGCCTGTGGGCATGTAATGGTATCCCGGCGGAACAGCGAACAAATCTTGCGATGGCGCACCACCGGAGAATGTCTTGAGATCCATGGTCATTGTGCCGGCGCTTGATGTGTTGGTTGAGCGGACCAGGTAACCAATGTCATCTCCGACCCAGACTTCGGATTGCCCCTCAGGGGCCGTATATTGCCAGCCCTTGCAAGGATGTCCGAGAACGACTTTGGATCCAAGGCTGCGGGCGTTATGCTTGCGCGCTGATGCCTCGTCCGTCACTGGTTCGTCTGTTGTCGACTTCAAGGGTGTCTTGATAGCCATCTTCTGAGCTTCCATGAGCGTGATGGCCACATGAGCGGGATAATCAGTGATAGTGATGAACTTTTGCCCGTTGGCCGATGTTTCGGAGCGCATGTGTCCTTTGCCGTCGGAAACCATCCGCATTGTGTGATTACCCTGGGGCCCGCTCATCTGATAAACAGCGTCGAAAGTCTTGGTCGGATAGGGCTCGGCTGCGCAGGACAGGCTGCTCGTCAGGATGCTGATGCAGGACAGGGACAGCAAAGCTTTCAGTATCTTCATGAAACATTTCCTCCCGGAAAACCGGCGCAAAAAATGGAGTGTGCAGGCCTTTTCGGCAGGAGAGAGGATACCATCTTGACAGTCGCGCCATGTCTCAATGTAAGGCTTGATTGCCTTTCTTCGAATTCGGCAGGGCAAGATTTCTTTTGTTTGTCGCACATCATTACCTGAAAGCCCCCCAGGTGGAAACCTGGAAGGCAAAGGACAGGCACTGAGGCTAAATTCGACCTGGAAGCGAGGGCGGGCTGTTTGCCCGAGAGACTATTTATTCTTCTTTTTCTCTGCTTTGGCAGCCTTCTTCTCTGCTTTCGTCTTGGCAGGCTTCTTCTTTACTTCAGATTTCTGCTCATGTTGTTTTCCCATGGCACGGCACCTCCTTTTGCTTGATCGGGAATTCGACCGTTCCGAAAGTTTTCTCTTTCATCCTACACATCAGGATAGCACTGCCCAACCGTGTTCATAAAGCCTGAGGGAGGCTCATGTGTTTTGCCGATGGTCGCAGCTCAGGAGAAGATGTCCATTGTTGTGTCATTGGCGGCGCCCAGTCCCTGCAGCGCCTGGAGCAACTGGGCAGCACCTTCGAAACGATGGCGCAAGTCGATTGCCGTTGCTGTTGCGACTATCCTGTCCATTTCTTCCGAAACCTGAGCGCAGACAGCGCCAGGATGTGCCGTGGAGATTGGCTCGGGCTCCTGTCCGGTCAGGAGGTAGAAAAGAGTTGCTCCGGTGGCGTAAATATCGCTCTGAGGTGTGCACCGTCCTCTGAATTGCTCGGGCGGAATATAGCAGTGTTTTCCGACGATGGTCCTTGTGAAGCTTCCCTCAAGCTGGTGAGCGACGTTAAAGTCGATGAGCTTCAACTTTCCATCTTGCCCGACTATGAGATTGTCCGGAGTGATATCGCGATGCACTACTGGCGGTGACTGGCTGTGCAGATAAGAAAGAATGTCGCTCAGTTGCAAGGCGTATTCTCTTACTTGAGACTCGTTCATTGGTCCTGTGAGCTCGACAAGATGTTTCATGGTGGGCCCTTCGACAAATTCCAGAACAAGGTAGGCGCGG
>JAHFBI010000286.1 GCA_023250095.1 Candidatus Melainabacteria bacterium | reverse complement strand
ATCAAAGACTGGCGTGTTCTTGAAGGACCTGAAACCCGAGAGGTTTTCTTTCGGCAGACAATCCTTCCTGGGCGTCAGAGTCAGAGCGACTACACCCACCTCAACTCCTTGAATATCACCACAACGGCGGCGGTCGTATGTTCGACTGGTTGTCCAGTACACAGGTCGACCAGTACGCAGGAGGACTGGTGCACTGTTCGACCTGTGTTTTTTCTGGGCGGGTCCATGTTGAAACGTTAGGATCGGATATTTCTCTGGTGGTATGGTGGTATGGTGGTATGGTCGACCGGTGTGATTGTTATATTTCGGACAACACCGAGCCTCTCTCCTCAATTGCCTTCTTCGCTCTTCCGCCTTGTCACTTTGTTCCCCAGCTTCCAGAACCACCGCCTCAAGCACCACATCACAATGTCGTCTGTCGCCTGGGGTGACATCGCCGGCGGTGACTGCACGCAATCAAAATCATGGCCGTTGCCGGTCATATGCAGACGACTTGCTATGTGCCCACTTCCAGAGACATCGCCTCTTGGAGCATTCGAGAGTCTTAATAAGAGAAACTGCTAAAACATTCTGGTTTCCCATACATGAGAAAGACCGATACTTTTGCGTAGCAGTAAGGAGATGAGGATAAGCAGGGCATAAGATGACGGAGAGCCTGAGACCCGACTGGTTGCCAGCGGCCTTTTCCAAGGTCGTTCAAAGACGCAGAGAATTCCTGGGAATCTCTCAGGAAGTTTTGTCACAGCGCTCTGGACTACATCGCACATACATAAGCGATATCGAGCGCGGTGCTCGTAATGTGTCTCTAACAAATATGAGCAAGCTGGCTACCGCGCTCGAACTGGCCCCGTCAGATCTCATACGCTGGGCTGAACTGCGCACAGCCGGTCAGCGTGCCGGTGAGGCAGTCGAGGGAGAACTGACCCGCTTGCTCGCCAGAGCCAATTTTGGTTATTTCCTTTTAGATGTTGAGGGCCTGATTATTAATTGCAACGACGCAGCAGCTGACTGGCTCGGCCATGAGCGGCAAGAGCTTGTCGGGGCTGTACGCTTTTCCGAACTGTTAAGCGAGCCTTGCCGGCAAAAGTTAGAAGCCTCGCTCTCACAAAGTCTGCCTGGCAGGTCTGCTGACAATACTCAGCTTGAGCTTGTGCCGCACACAGCGAGCACGCCGCCAAAGACTGCCATACTGAGCGCTGTTGCCGATGAGGGCGGTAACTGTATCATGTGGCGACTGTTCCTGCCTGACGCCAACCAGACAGCTGCCTCAGTACCCAGGAAAAGCTGTCTGCAACAGGAATCGCTTGAGCGGGCGCTCTATGCCTCGCTGATAGAATCCTCTGATGATGCCATCGGTGCCGTACAGGAGGGGAAATTTGTCTCCTGGAATCGTGGCGCTGAGCGCCTCCTGGGCTATTCCGCTCGGGAAGCCATAGGACAGAGCGTCTTTGTCCTGCTAACACCCACGGACCGGATGAATGAGCACCAAAGGCTCCTGCAAGAGCTGGAGTCCGGCAGACGCCTTGAGCGCTACGAGACGGCATTAATGAGAAAAGACGGCGTGCTCGTCGATGTTCTTCTGTCTTTGCATCCCATCTTCAACGAGTCCGGAGCCTATGTCGGCATCTCCGGCATTGCCACCGATATTACGGAAAGCCGGCAGCTCCAGCGGCGGACCGAGACACAACTGGAAATCGTCAGTGCTCTCGAAGAGTCCGACACTTTCGACCAGGTGGCGCCGCGCATATTGCAGGCAGTCTGCCTCAACAATCGCTTTGAACATGGCGCGCTCTGGATGGCGAACGCCAGCTGCGACCGGCTTGAATTATATGAGCGGTATCCATTGAAGAGCGCCGACGAAGCCTTACCCAACGACAATCATGGCAATTCGACCTTTCACCGCGGTGAGGACTTGCCGGGTTTTGTCTGGGACGGCAGCACCGCACTCTGGATAGACAATATCCAGAATGCCGGTCCAGATAAGCGACACGACTTTGCCAAGGAGTACGGCTTTATTAGCGGATTCTGGCTGCCCCTGAATGTCGCCGGGCAGGTAGTGGGAGTTTTCGAGTTTCTCAGCCGAACCACACGCCCTGAAGACAAGGAATTGCTCTTGCTCATGGCTACCATGAGCCAACGCATCGGCCGCTTTATAGTGCGAAGCCGCTCACGCGTTCAGAAGCTGGATTCAGGAGCCAGCTAGAGCCGATACCATCTGCTATTTCCCCGCGGGCGCTTCTCAGCCTGGCATTTGAGCATCACCTTGCTGCGTCTGATAATGTATATTATGTTTCATCGCCCGGGATCGTCGACTGGAACGCTGAACTGGACGGCGTTTGCAAGACTGGTCTAGAATGCCTTTAAAAGCGTTTGAACTTGCAGGGGTGGGTAGTGGCAAAGGTGCTTCCTTATCTGGCAGCCAAATGCGGGCAAGTCGCTGCCTCCTGTCGCCGCGCCCCGTCAGGCGTGAGCTTGCCGGCTTTGCTTCTTCTTGCTGCGACAGCAGTGACTCTGGCTTCCTGTCTGCCACTGGGAGTTCTCGCTGCCCGCCAGAGGCTGCCTTCCCTTACGCCGACGGAGACCTCCAGGAAGGTACTGTCGCTGGTGAAAGAAAACAAGACAGCTGAAGCCTCTCTACTTGCGGAAACAATGCTGCATCGCTTTCCAGGAAGCTCCATTCTGCACACGGCCAGGGGACAGGTCTACTTCCGCCAGGGCAAGCTTGAGGATGCAGTGAGCGAGACCAGATTGGCCATCAAGCTCGATGCTGCAAACGCGGAAGCCCACTGGTATCTCGGCACTCTCTATTTCTGCCTTAACAGACCTGATGACGGAGCAGACGAGTGGCGGGAGGCAGTCAGGTTGAAGCCATCTCTTTCAAAAACGGGCAACTGTCACTGCCGGGGACTGGAAGCACTGTTCAAGCGCTATCCCCCGCGGCATAAGCCAGCCTTACTGCCCTTCTACAGTTATCAATCCTGTGTCTGCTAAATCAAGCGTGTTCTGGAACTCTGAGCAGGCTATGTCGGGCTTCCAGACTGGCTGCCAGCGGAGGCTTCTTCCAGCTGCTGTTGAAGAATCCGACCGACCTGCCCGTCAAGCCAGCCACGCTGAGCAAGAAGCTCGGGCAAAGACTTCATAGAAGTGCGCTGGTCTATAAGAACTATCTTGACCATGTCGCGCGAGACGACTCCAATTGTGAGCAAGCGCCTGGTGACAGCATCCAGAGGCTTCATCGGAGCTCCGTACAAGCGCTGGCCCATTAGCAATCCATCGAGTTCAGTTTGAGATAGAAGCTGCTTCTCCTGGAGTATCTGACCGAGCGGCAAATCGATGTCAGTCTGCTTGTCGATAGCCTCATTGAGATCGGCAAGACTGATGATACCGGCTGCCACGCAGATATGCCCGAGAAAGGGTTTGAAGTCGCCAGGGGCAAAACTGTCCTTTCCCTCCGGCTGCAGCTCCTGCCGGGCCTTCGACCGCTCGGCTGCATCCCGCAAGACCTGATAAGCCGGGACGATTCTCGACATACAGAGCTGCGCCTGTTTCTCGGCGAAGCTGCCGAACTGAAAGTTGGACGGATTGAGATGGCGATTCAAATACCGAAACGCCTCCTCGATGGCAACATCGGTAGCATTCTCATCAAGTCCAAGTATCAGAAACTGGTCGATCAACAGACACCCTCCCCACGCCGCCTTAAAGAATACATTACTCTTGCCCCTGACGTGTAGCAGCGAACACCGGCGCTGCAGACAAGGGTCATTTGCCAAGCGAAAACCACCTGGAGTGAGATAGGTCATTGTCGCCGGCCTGCGCACTCAGGAACTGGACCCGTTGGCGATCTTAGTAGCTCGCTGCAAACGCTACCCCCTGATCCAGGTTCACGAGGTCGCCAGGTCCTCCCGTCGTCTTGTCGACCATTCGTCCGGTCGTACCTTCTAGCTCGCATTCTCGATCCGCCCGCCTGTTGTCCTGTCGTCTGGTCGCCTTATCGTATGGTCGACCTGTTAAACTGGCTTGTGCTTTGCAGACTATATGAACGCCACGTTCTACAAGTGAAAAACTATCTCCGGTGGCAGGAAAATCAGCGGGGTTCGTCGCATGAAACATGTCAGCTGACCCTAAAGAGGCTACCTTTTCGCAAAAACAAGGCAATAGCTATGATCATATCCATAGCCATATGTGTCGTCCCAGGTAACGACGACCTCGCCAAGAAAGCGCAGAACGTCGGAAACTTCACGAGCGATATCCCAAGCCAAGGTCGTCGTTGTACCATCTTCATGTTTTAGATTGGATACCTCAATAACGGCATGCCCAGAGGGCTTCAGCTTCCTGTTCAACTGGACATAAATGCTCTTTATGGTTTCCAGATACTGTCCATAACCATAGCCTTCAGTGGCATACGCCGTAAAAGGATTCTCCTTGTGATGGGCCCCCATGTACGGCGGGGAGGTTATAGAGAAGTCCAGGTCCGGCAGTTGCACGGCATCGAGCCTTGTTGAGTCACCCAGCAAGGCTCTGTCCGGATGCCGCAAAATTGATTGGACATACCGCCATCGCCTTTCCTCAAATTCGACTCCAAAGGCAACACGCTTGAGTCTTTCTGCAACAATCAACGTCGTCCCGTAACCCATAAAAGGATCAAGAACGAAGTCACCGCTGCAAGTAAACTCACTCAAAAAATGCTCCACGAGCTCCTCCGGGTAACGCACATCATCACTCTGGAACTCTTCGGGCAATGCCTTTTTTTGCACATTCTTCAGGCAAAGGTAAGTTTTCATCAAGAGCCACTTTTCATAATGGGTCTTCGCGAGCGCTTGAAGGGGACCACCTGGCAGCCTGCAATCAGGTCATGAAGAAACTGATAGCGCTTTCTAAGGACAACCACCATAGCAACTGAGACGACCAGAAAAACGACGTACCAGGTACTAGTAACGCTGCTCGACGCCGTGTTGTCGTGCAAGCCCATCGCGACAAAGCTCAAGGGAAACATAATCATCGCCATAAGTCCGACAGTGCAAAAGGCTTTTGACAGATGTCGAAAACATGCCTCGCGCACCGACAGACGAGCAAAACATCTGTCTGTCACGGCAAGTCCCATGAGCAGTTTCCCGGGAGTAGCCATCAAGAAAGATGACTCAAAAAACACGTGATAAAGAAAATTCGCCAGCATGATCGCCAAGCAAGCTACAACACCCGAGGCCCCCAGCTGATAAGAGCCGGCCAGGGCCGTGGTCGAAAGTCCTGGGCAAAGCGACTCGGCAACGATAGCGGCCCCCAGAAGTGGCACGCGCAGCCCCAGATCAGAACTATGCATCAAAAGAGCAATCAGCGAGCAGAGACCTACCGGCGGCACAAAGAGAATCAGGCAATCAATCAACCAGGCACAGCCCCGAGCAAGCACCACTCGGGCATAATACCACTCGGGCATCCGCAGACGAAGCCGCGAACCATCACCTAACGACTCGATCTCAGCCCTCAATGCCGTGGCTGACTGATGCCGACAGTTTGGATCTTTTGTCAGAGCCTTGAGAACAACACCCTGGATTTCAGCAGGGATATCCCTCAAGGGCGGCGGTGGAGCCGAAACATGCTTCATGAGCAACTGCAAGGGGTTTTCAGCCGAAAATGGCGGACGACCCGTCAACATCTCGTACAGCACCGAACCGAGCGAATAAATGTCCGTGCGGCTATCCACTCTGTAGCCAAGAGCCTGTTCGGGACTCATGTATGCTGGCGTTCCGAGAACTTCACCGGTGTGCGTCAATTGCGAGCGTGCCTCGTCTTCCTGGATCTGGGCCAGCCCAAAATCGACGAGCACAGGTTGCTCGCCTCCCTCCTTCGACCTTACCAACATAATGTTCCCTGGCTTTACATCGCGGTGGACCACCCCGCGCTCGTGCGCGTGCTCCAGTGCCTGGCAGACTCCGACTGCGATACGCATGGCCCTTGCGGGATCGATAGCTCCAAGCTCCTTGATGAGTGATGACAGACTGAGCCCTTCTATATACTCCATCGCAATATACGGGCGGTTATCGGCGTCCAGTCCGAATTCTCTGACTGCAGCAATATTGGGATGATTGAGCGTGGTGACAGCCTGAGCTTCCAGAGAAAAGCGCTTTATGTTCTCCTCATCATGAAGCCCTCCCCTCCTGAGAACTTTCAAGGCCATCGTTCTGTCCAGAACAGTGTGACGCACTTTATAGACCACACTCAGGGGTCCCTGGCAGATGACGGACAGGATCTCGAAATGCCCACCTGTGGTTTTGCCCGTCAGTGATTCTTCTGCCGCATCCGCCGGGCGCAAGAGCGCCGTGTCGAAAGGACCTCCAGCGCCTACACCTGCTGTGCCGCCAACCTCATCGCCGGCACCCTCATGACCGCCGGTCACATCGCCGCCGGACAGGACTTGCCTCACTCTTTCTTCCGCCTGCTCGGCGGTATCGCTATCCGGCACGGGACTTTCCTCCTGAG
>JAHFBI010000285.1 GCA_023250095.1 Candidatus Melainabacteria bacterium | reverse complement strand
CTGGACGTGAGAGACGGAGCTGTTATCGCTCTGGTGGGAGGGGTGGGCAAGTATATGGACAATCAGTGGAACTGTGCGACCAACCCGCACACAGTGGGATCGGCATTCAAGCCCTTCGTCTACCTGGCGGCCTTTGTCTCAAGGGTCCTTGATCCCAACAGCATCATAGACGATTCACCGCTTATCATCAAAGAAAAACACGGACCTGACTACAAGCCCAAAAACTATGATGGCAAATTCATGGGACCGATAACAGTGACCGAAGCGCTGTCCAAGTCACGCAACATCTGCGCGATCCGGGCAGCTCAGGCTGTGGGTATCGATAGCGTTATCGAAGTTGCCCGGCGCGCAGGCATAAAGCAGCAGCTCGATCCGCATCTGTCGCTGGCGTTGGGTTGTTCAGCCATCTCACCGATGGAGATGGCAGGAGCTTACAGCACATTCGCGCGCGGAGGCATCGCCATTTGTCCGAGAGTCATCCGCCGGATCGAAAACAAGTCAGCAGACACAGTAGCCAGCTTCCCGCCGTCTCCCGAGCGTGTGTTTGAGACACTGCCAATCGCCCAGCTCACAGACATCCTGCAGGACGTCGTAGCGACAGGCACAGGGCAGCAAGCCCGGCTTTCAGATCGCCCGGCTGCGGGAAAGACCGGCACCGCCGACCAGGCAAAGGATCTCTGGTTTGTCGGCTTCACACCGGATCTTGTCACAGCAGTGTGGGGCGGCAACAGGGACAATCTCCCCATACCAGGCAGCCATGTCACAGGCGGCACGATCATGGCCAGGATCTGGCGCGAATACAACAAAGCTTATTACGCCAGACATCCGACCCCGTCCGGCTGGTTCGTCGCCTGCACGAGGCTCGCCGGGGATTTTCTGCCCCACAAGCAAGCCAAGAAAGCCAGACCGGTACCTGCACCGTATACGGTGCAGGACACATCCGAGTCTTCGAGCAATTCTTATGCTAGCTACCGGTCGGCGGCAAATCCAAGCGGCGGAGCCATAATCAAATCACAACGCGGCGTAACCGAATATCGCTGGTCAGCCAGGCGCCGATAGTCGCGCGAACAGTGCTTCGACAGGAACAAGGCTAAGCGCTGGGACAGGCTTGGTGCCCTGCGAGGCTTTGAGACAATCAGCCTTTCGTGGCAAGGCAGACAATTGTCAAGCAAAATCCTTTTTCATTGAGTCCAATGTCCGAGCCAAAAGTGCTACAAATCTTCTTGCAAGCAGGAGAATAAAGTGGACAGAAAGAAAATATTGGGACCCTTTATATTGAGCGTGTTTGTGCTGTCCGGGATGGCGAGGGGGCTTTTGTCCGGCGTGGCAGCAAACGCCCGACCACAGATCGCCGCGACCGATCTTCCGAAGCTTATCAAGCTCCTGAAAGACCCGGATGTAGGCAAACGCTGCCAGGCAGCAAACCAGCTGGGCTGCGCCGGCTCGAGCCAGGCTCTCAAAAGCGCTGTTCCCGCCCTGGTTGAGGCTCTTAAAGACAGCTCACAGAAAGTGCGATTGTCAGCTATAGCAGCTCTGGGACAGCTCGGACCGCGTGCGGAGGCAGCCGTGCCCGCTTTGTCCCTGGCGCTGTGCGAACGGCAACCAACAGGGATCAAGAACACCGGACTGAGCGGAGAAAGTCGTTTTCTCGATGTCTCCGGTGCCGTGCTTGATGCTCTGGAAAAAATCGGGCCGGCAGCGAGCAAAGCTCTGCCCTATGTTATTCCTTATCTCAGCGAGCGCAACGAGCTGTGGCGGCGCGACAAAGTGCTGAGAGTGCTGGCTGCCATAGGACCAGATGAAAGCACCGCTCCACTTATCATGCGCGTGATCGAAGAGGAAGGGCGCTTTACCCAGACACGCCGCCAGGCAATCAGGCTGCTTGCCCGCGTGCACCCTGCTCCAAGCATCGCTATTCCGCTTCTTTCCTCAATCGTCAAAGACGATCCCGATGCAATAGCGCGCGACGATGCGGCAAAGGTTCTGGAAATCATCAACAAGGACAGCTCCGCAAGCGGCTCGGACAACCCGGAGATAGTTGCTCTGTCCAATAATGTCTTGCCGGACAAGGACATGGATACTCGCCTGGCTGCACTGCGCTCCATTCAGGAGCTCGGTCCTTCGGCAAAAAACGCAGTGGCTGCCTTGATCCCGCTTTTGCACGACTGCCAACCGGCAATAAAGCTGGAAACCATCGATGCTCTGGCGGCAATCGGTCCGGATGCCCGTTGCGCCATCCCGGCTCTGGTAGCTGACAATTTGTGCGAGCCTTCTGAAGACAAGAGATTAAGAGCCTTCCGAGCAATTGCCCGCATTGATCCTGACGGCACACATACTTGCCCGCTCCTGTCCAGAGCACTTGAAGATCCTTTCCGCGCGCGGAATGCAGTTACTTTGCTGGAAATGATCGGCACGGAAGAAACAACTGCACGAGCGGAGTCCGCAAAAAAGATCTGGCGATTGAAATAAGTTGTCAGGGGCCGCGACGGAATAAAAGGCAACAATTCGGGAGCAAGAAAGCCAGACAGGAGTCTGACAGCCCTGGTGTTGCCACCAGTCCACCGGCGGCGCAACTGAAAAGTCTGTATTGTCTCTCCACGTGAGAAGGTTCTTGCTTCGCCATGTCCTACTCGTCAGTAGCAGCTTTTAAACGTCTGGCACAGCCTGCTGCTAATATGGAAGCGGTTGCAGGTGCAGCCGCTTCTTGCTTTGTTTAAAAACAGCTTCCGGCACAAATATGCTCATTTCCACGGCCAGGGCAATTCTGATAGCCATCCTGCATCTGGCGGTGTTTCTTGTGCTTTTCGTCAACTTGACAGGCGTGACCTCCTCTTGGCTCGAGGGTTCCGCTTACAAAAAAGCCGTCCAGGGTAACGTGCCTGACCATTTCCCCGTGCTGGTGATCACGCCGGGGACTCCACCTTGCAAGTATCAGGCCAATGTCATCTATTACATGCGCCTGAAACCATTCCTGTCCCGCCATCCTGAGTACACTTTCCTTGTCCCGGAAGGATATGAGGCTCAGTTACGCCAGCAAGTAATTCAGCACAACCGCTCCACCAGAGGGGATCTCAATTTTGGTTCGGGCGATCCCTGGAATGCCTGGTTTACAGTCAAAAGAGAGAAGGACGGCTCGCAAACTTTGCTTGTATCGAGCCCTTTGGATGAGGAGTGGGAGAACGAAGGCTGGTACAAAGCTACCGCCGCCGAGATCAAGCCCATTCAATACCTGAATTATGTGGCTAATATGGATCTTGCCGTCATCCTGCCTACTCTGGTGGAAGCACTCATCCTGTACGGACTGGTTTATTACAGTCTGAAGTGGCTCTGGAACAGCCGCCCGAACCGCCGCTCTTGATCTCTATTGTGCTCGTCTGGAGGGTTGGCAGCGATTCACGTAAAAATGGGCCATTTCGCTCTTGAGAAGCACGCAAGATTCTGATTTTCTGTTCTTCAAGCCAAAATCGCAGCTCGGAAGTGGGTGTCCCAGGTCCATATTGAGGACGTAATCACCAAACCGATTAATGTGGAGGCGTATGTATGGGCTGATTTCGCCGATGGTAGCCTCGTCAAAGGAATGGCCTTCTTTGGCAAGCTGGCTTAACAGGCGTGTTAATGTGCAAACATTGTGAAGGATCAAACAGTTTGCCACCAAGTGATTGCACTTGATGAGCTTCCGCTGCGAGTTTTTGTCAAATGTTGTGTTTCGAGAATTTTAGGCGGCCTCCTTTTTCATTTTGACTCCGTTGACGAAATTTACTCCCATGATCACGTCCGCAAGCAGTTCTGGAACGTTCAGCCGGCGCCAGCGCTTTTGAGCACTGCAGCTTAGTTTGAACACCATGGTGAGCATCGTTTCCCGCGTCAGGCAGCCGCGCGTCTTTGCTGTGCGTAGCCTGACGGTAGCAAACGTTGATTCTATAGGGTTCGTGGTGCGGATGTGGATCCAATGCTCGGTCGGAAAGTCGAAGAACGTGAGCAGATCCTCTTGGTCCTTCTCCAGACACTGGGCAGCCTTCGGATACTTGGCGCCGTATGCCTCAACGAAGTAATCAAACACCTTCTCCGCGTCCTCCTTTGTTTCAGCCATCCAGATTTCCTGGAGCTGTTGTTTCGCCTTGCCCTGAGCGGACTTCGGCAGCTTGTCCAGCACGTTGACAGTTTTGTGCACCGTGCAGCGTTGTTTGCGTGTCTTGCCGAACACCTTCGGCAGCGCCTTCCAGAATCCCAGCGCGCCGTCGCCGACCGCAAGCTTGGGAGCATTCTCAAGCCCACGCTTACGCAGATCCACGAGCAACTCATACCAAGACTGCTCGCTCTCGCGGTATCCATCTGCCATACCAACGAGTTCCTTGCGCCCGTCCGCAGTGGCACCCAGGACAACCAGAATGCACTGCTTCTCGTCCTCCATGCGGGCACCGAAATGCACGCCGTCAACCCAGAAGTAAACATACTCCTTGTCCGCCAGCGAACGCTTCTGCCACCTGTTGAGATCGTCTTGCCAGCTCTCCTTGAGCCTGCTAACGGTCGATGCCGACAACCCTGGAGCATCTTTGCCAACCAGCGCGGACAAAGCTTCTGAGAAGTCGCCCGTCGATAGGCCCTTCAGGTTATGCCAGGGAATGAGCTCCTCCATGCTCTTCGTGCGCCGAAGATAGGGCGGCAAGATCTGCGAGTTGAAATGAATCTTCTCACCGGCCGTCTTTCGCTTGTCTTTTATGCGCGGGGCTTTTACTTCAACGGCTCCGATCCCAGTCTGGATCTCGCGCCCCGGTAGGTAGCCATTGCGCACAATCTGCTGGTGTCCGTTCCTGTCGACCAGGCCCTTGAATTGCTGCACGAATGCTTCGACCTCTGCTTCTAGTGCGGCTGCCAGCATCGTGCGCTCCTTTCCGTATGATTTCCGTCAGCGCGTCCTGACAGGATTCCTCTGGCTTTTTCAGCTCGGTTACAGTATCTTTCTTCATCAGGCGTATCTCCTTTTTGACTTCAGTAATCAAAAGGATATGCCGTCTTATTCACCCATCAAACACAACTTTCGAGCATAACTCACCGAAACGGATACCTGAAAGCTCAGGTAGCAGCCAAAGAAGATCAGATCAAGTTGCTAACGGATAGCCAGCACAAGGGAGGCTGGTGGCGGCGGTTTGCGTCCTGGTTCCTTGGCGTCAGATAACGGCCCTTATGTATTTCGCCCACTGGCAGCAACCATGCGACTCTAAGCTCGTCGAGATCCTTGGTGGACAGGTGATACGGGACGCAAGAATTGCAGGAATTCGAATTATTTCGCAAAAGTCGTTATGCTGGAGCAAAAGAGAACCTGTGCCAGTATGTCGCTTGTCTGCTTTTGCCTGGCACCGCCGAGATTTTGTCTCTTTTGTTTTTTTGAAAGAACCAGTCGACCTGGCTTTTTGGCAGCCGTACTGGGGAGAAAGATCACCGCTGTTCTTTGTATCAGGCATTACCTCATTCACTGAGGTAATGCCTGAAAGTTCGCATTTATGCAACAGTTGTTAGGGTTATGCTCCTTTTGCCTGATGACTACAGCATTGTGCATTATGGGTGGCGATCAAGAGTAGGCACTGATATACGGCGGAAACCCTGATTGCGACTTACGTTTACAAGCGCCGTTTCTGCAACCGTGCTATGATGAAGAAGAGATTACGACTATTAAACGAGTGGCGCAACATTTGAGACCGTGCTCGAGCTGCTGTTATTTTCGCCGAAGTCTGGTTAAGACCACAGACACTCTGGTGAGTAACAATGATTGCAGCAGCAACAGATACCTTGGACATGCCAGTTCCGTTCACTCCCATTACAAATAGTCATGCCTTAGATAGCCCTGAATCAGATTGCTATCACGAAGGTGACTCCATTGTGTGGTGGCTCAATCAAGTGACCGAAGATCATGCAACGCAGCATAAAAAGGCTGAGATCTTAAACAGACTTGCTACAGGACATTATGAAACGCAAACCCGCATGGACATTGGAGATCATGTGAATACTCCCTTAGAAGCGCTTTTATTACTAACAGAGGACGAGAATGCAGATGTTAGATTCGCGCTCGCTGAGAATCACAATATCCATGAAAACGTGTTGAGACTGCTGTCCCAAGATTCTAATCCATACGTTGCCCACAGAGCACAAAAGACATTAGCAAGGATGGAAGCCAGTGCTGCCATTGTGGTTCCAGTTGTTGATGTTGCGCCGATCGTGAGTATTACAAGCTCGCATCCACAAATGTACTCGGAAGCAAACTGACACGAATGGTCTTCTGACGGCGGGTTGCGGCCGGAAGGTACCCCCTCAGTGCTAAGGAGAAGGCGCTGGCAATAGGTCCGTGCCTTCTCCTTAGTTGGCTCGGGGGTAGCGAAACTGTCACTACCGGAAAACGTTTGGTCAAATACGGCAAGAAAATCGGTTCGTCTGATAATAGATTATTATGATTCATCGCCGGATCGTAAAACCCGGCACGCCTTGA
>JAHFBI010000284.1 GCA_023250095.1 Candidatus Melainabacteria bacterium | reverse complement strand
TTTTTTCCAAACATGAAGGCAGCTCAGCAATACCCGGGCGCAAAGCAGAAGATGGAGCCAGCAACCCACCATGACAGCGAGCAACTCCGCCGAAGACCCTGTATCCGGTGTGCAAACGAGAACAGCGCTTGTCGTCATAGTCGTACTCTTTGCCGCCTTGATTGTTTTTCTGTCGTGGGCTCTGCGCATCCTGCTCATCGACATTCTTCTTGCCCTGACTCTTGCTTCGGCAATTGCGCCAATTGCTGACTGGTGTCAGCGCAAGCACATCGCCCGGCTGGCAGCTGTCATCATCACTTATGTGTCCACAATACTTTTCTATGCCGCAATCGCAGTGTCCCTGGCGCAGCCAGTGCGCGAGCAAGCGGCGCTTTTCTGGCAGCAGGCACCGCAGTACCTCTCCGGTGTCAACGATTTCTACCAGCAAGCGCTGACACTGGCCGGTGAGAGGGCCGAGATGATTACAGTTGCCCCGGGCGACCTGCGTCTGCTTGGTCTGAACCTTATACACCACACTCTAGACATTACAGCAGGACTGATGGGGCTTATCCTCAATGGCATATTTGTTCTCTTTCTTGCAGCTTATTTCGTTATCGAAGCCGGGCACATATGGGCAAGTCTGCTCTTATGGATCCCTTGCGAGCACCGGCAGCGTGCCGGGTCTTTGATCGCCCCTCTGGCAGGACGCATGGGCGGTTACGTGCGCGGGCAAATTCTAGTATCAACAGCTGTATCCGCCTTCCTGGCAACAGGATTGACTTTGCTGGGCGTCCGGTACGGACTCATACTAGGGCTCCTGGCCGGGCTGCTCAATCTTCTGCCTTTTGTCGGCTCGCTTCTCACAGCCGTGCTGGCCACACTCGTTGCTGCCAATCAGTCGGCGCTCCTGGCATTTCTCACAGTTGGGCTCTTCCTTCTCGAGCAAACGGTGGAGAGCAATTTCATAGTTCCTCACTTACTGGGTAAGCAGGTCGACCTTCACCCCTTGATCGTCCTTTTCTCTATAATCATCGGCGCCACTCTCGCTGGCGGGCCCGGAGCGCTTGTTGCAGTCCCGCTTACAACCGCGCTCCTTTTCCTGGCCCAGGAATTTTATTTCAAGCCGCTAAATACCCTGACACCGGATTCGGGGCCACCAGTTTCCACTAGTTAGCCCAGTGCTGGCAACCCCTCCTTGCGGCGAACCAGTACTGGACCGTCAACCAGTTTCTTCAAGACGATCGACCCTATTTTCCAGGTCGCAGATACGTTGCTCGTGCAAGTGGAACTGCCCTTCATGCGACACGAGATGCCCATCTATGGCACACAAATATTGCCCGATTCCATCCAGGCGCTTGTTGATCGAATACCCCAGCTTCTCGACCGAATCCGCTATTCTGTCGACTTTCACGCAGGTCTCATCAATGCAGGCAACTGTCTGGTCCAGTCGCACATTGGTCTCATCAATGCGCGCAACTGTCTGGTCCAGTCGCACATTGGTCTCATCAATGCGCGCAACTGTCTGGTCCAGTCGCACATTGGTCTCATCAATGCGCGCATTTGTCCCGCCAATGGCTTCGACGACCGTCTGGAAGCCGGCACGCATTTCCGTTCTCAAAACGTGAATTAGCTCATCCATGGACGAAGTCCTCTCAAGAGACATCCATATGAGAATACGGAAGTAAGTGTCTGAGGGTTCATCCTAGATCATAGCGCACGCCTGAGAATGCGCCAGCAAAAAGCCGCACCGAACCGGGCTCAAAGAAAGGATCCCGCGTCAGAACTCTGTCAGGTTACACAACAGGGTTCTTGCTCGCCGACAAAGGAAAAGTCGACGGACGTCGCCCTTGCCGCCAGGGACTTGATCAGCTCGTCTTTCTCCAACAGAGCCTGTTCGAGCTCTGACACACGCTCTTCGAGGCGTCGGATCTGACCGATTGGCACCATGCGGGCACTATACCTGCTTGTGAGTTGAACTTCCTCGGCAAGTTGCCGTCGCCAGGAGAAGAGCAACCTGGGCGCAATGGCATATTTGCGAGCCACAGCCGAAACACTCAGCCCTGGCTGTTCGGTTTCGCTGACTATAGCTTTTTTCTCTTCATGGCTCCAGCGGCGCCGGCGATAAATACTTCTTGGCTCATCCAAGAAAGTTTCATCAACGAGAACCTCTCCGGAAGCCGAAGGAGCATATGGCCCTAAAAGACGCGCCAGAGCCGTCAGGCTCCCGCTGGCAGCCGGCGATTGAGCGACGGCGGCAGAAGCTGCCTCGGCAAGTCCACATTTATCCATTAAAGCTCTGTTGGCAGACACAATTACGCCAGCACCCAAACCTGTCTCAGACTCATGCAATGCACACATCATGAATTCTCCATTTAGTTATGGCTCAGAGATACCAGACCCATTTCAGAATGGCGCTAACTGACCAGGCTTCACCCCGGTTGACTGTCTTAAAGTCAACTCGTCTGTCCTGGCGTTTCAGCGTATGAATCAACGAGATCGGCAATGATGACCGCCGCAATCTCGCTTAGGTAGGAATCCGGGTATCCATCATGCGGTAGGAACCAATAGAATAAGGTTACCAGAATCTACTCATGTGTAAATTACGGCTACCCCCAGTTTATGTCCACAAATGTCTGCACGGATATATAAATGACCTTCTTTGTATACGCGATACAAAACATTACGATCGCGAAAAGCAGGAGACTCAGCCATGTTCCGAGCCAATACATTGCAAGAGCGTCTGCCCGTCACGTCGCAACAAAGCAGAAAGCTCCTCATTAATCTGGCGCGGCAGAGTTGGCCCGCGATAAACGAGCCCGGTGTATAGCTCGACTGCGCTGGCCCCGGCTTTCAGGAAATCGTAAGCAGCCTGCCCGGAGCTGATACCGCCAGCGGCAATAATAGACTGAGCCGGCGTTTTCAATTTATAGATTTTCCGGCAGAGCCTCAGGGCAAGTGGGCGCAGCGGGGCGCCGCTTAGCCCGCCGGAGCCGATCTTTTCCACGGTAGCGCGCTCAGTGCGCAAACCGTCCCGACTGACAGTCGTATTCCCGCAAATATATCCGGAGAGCGAGCAGGCGGATGCAACAGCAACTATATTCTCCAGCAATTCATCCGGGCTGTCCGGGGAGACTTTCAGAAATACAGGCAGCCCGTGACAGTTGAGCTTCTGCAGTTCGGTGAGAATGTCTGAGAGTTCTCTTCTGGCTTGCAAACACCCTTGCCTGGTGTTCGGGCAGCTGGCGTTGAAAGTCAAATATTTGATCGGCAAATCCCTTACTGCCTTGAAACTGCTGAGTATGTCTTCAATGGCAGCATCACCTTTAAGGGAGGGATCATTGGTCTTGGCGATATTGATGCCGACAGGCAATGATATGCGGCTTTCTTTGACTCTTTTAGCCACGGACTCGGCTCCATCGCCATTGAGTCCCATGAAATTGATCAAAGCCTCATCGGCAGGAAGCCGAAACAGGCGCGGTCTGGGATTGCCGCGGCTTGCCCGTCCCGTCACCGAGCCTATCTCGGCAAAACCAAATCCCAGATGAGAAAGCACGCTCAGAAGGCGACCGTTCTTGTCAAAACCAGCGGCCAGCCCGACAGGATTGTCCAACTCCATCGAGGCAAACGAGATCCTCAAATCCCTGCCAGGGTATTTCAGCGGCAGACAGCCAAGCAATGGAAGGGCTGAGGGAATGAGACTGTATACCAGGTTATGAGACATTTCCGGGTCGAGCCGGAAAAGGATGGGCCGCAGAACCCTTTCATAGAACAAATCTCGGGACATGAAACTTCCCTTGCCGGCAAATCGATCAATCTGATTTTAGCGATCTCCGCTCCTTCGATGCTGCTTGACATAGGGCCATTCGGCTCACAGCATTTTGGCGGCAATGACCGTCAGATTTTGGGAGAGCCATCCTTAAGAGGAAAGTGGCTCGGTCTTGCCACTGAAGCTGTCCGGCAAGAGACCTGATATCGAAGTAACATTATGTGTTGTGTACAAGACTGCCGGATAAGACGCTGCTGCTGCGAAAATGTTTTTCTGGGTAGCCTATTTTTCCAGGGCATGGACAAGGTTGTTTCAACCGGGGGCGGAGGAAATGCCACAACAACCGTCGATTTTCGAGCACGTCTTGAGCCATATCAACCCTGACCTTCCAGGGCTGATGGAAAACGGCGACGATCTGCCTGATGAGGACATTATTGCCGAAGGCCGTCAGATTCGCTTTGCGCCCGGAGCCATGGAAGGCTGCTTTGCCAGACACTTCGACAGCGACGAAGAAGACGAAGAAGAAGAGAAAGAAACAAGAGAGCGGGTTGCTCTCATCCACAAGGCAATCGTCACCCTGTCCGACAAGCCGTCGGCTGCAGCCAGAGAGCGTGTGCGACAGATATTCCGCGAAGGAGAAGCACGTAAAATCGTTCTGCCTTTGATTCAACAACTTGCCGAGACGCCGCCCAAGAAACAGAACAACCTTTATCAGGAAATGAAGCAGTTTTTCCTGAAGAGCAGTCACCGGGAAGACGTGAAATACTCCCTGGTTTTGCTGTCCTGTTTCCACAAAGACGAAGACATACCGCTCTTTCGCACCATCGGCCGCCACGAAGAATTCACTTACTATGCAGCGCTGGCGCTGGCGCAAACAGCCGCCGATCCGCTTTCCGAATGGATGGATCTGATGAGGCACGTCACAGGCTGGGGCAAGATAGAGCTGGTCGGGCTCCTCTTGCAGAACCTGGAGCAGCCCGTCTGCCACTTCCTCTTGCGCGCTGGCTGCACCAATTCAGTAATGAACGGCTATACGGCGTTGCCGATTGCCAGCCTCTGCAACCTCCACGGCGAGCTTACAGCAGACAATCCAGACAAAGAACTCTTGCAAGGAGCGCAGGACATCATCGCCTCGCTTCTGGAAGACGCCATGTCCGGCGGACCAGATGGTGACATGTTCGATTACCCCGAAGGCGGTCAAGCCACGGAAAACTTCCTCAGACACTTCGACGAGCACACCTTGGGACTTGAGACTTATCTCACAGTCGATGCCATCTGGCGCTTCGTGCTTAGCGAACAGGAGGAGGAGAAATTTTTGGAGTGCGGATTTGCCCAGGCGCGCAGAGAGCGCCTCAGGCAACTGTGCCAAACGATTCTCAAACGCCCCTGCTGGAAAGACATGGCGCAAGCGGCACTGGACAGCGACAGTGAATTCGATCACCACCTTGGAATTACAGTCAGCCGGCGGCTCGGGTTGCCGGTCAGGGACTTCATCATCGCCCAGCTGAAGGAGCATCCCCACTCCGAACAAATGTGGTGGGAGCTCGTCAGGGCAACGGACGAAGAAGAAATGGACGAAGTATTGCGCCTTGTGCCCACGCTCATCGATGTGGACAGCCTGCCGGCACTCCCTGGAACGGAACTCGGGCTCGGCAGCCAGTTCCTGCTCCATCGCTGCGTCAACCTCATTCTTCAGGAGCTGCAGCGTTTCCCAGGCAAAGGCTGGTTTCTCATCGACAAGGCTCTCCACAGCGAAGTGGTCAGCAACCGCCTTCTGGCACTGAGAGCCTTGTCAGCCTGGAGCGACGATGATCTGTCCTTGGACCGGACAGGCAAAGAGCAAGACTCTCAGAGAGCAGACTTCCTAGACAAACTCAAGGAATCGCTGGAAATAACCCTTCTTGACCCTGATGAAAAAGTCAGAGAGGCATGCGCCGACTTGCTTGCACGCCTCTCTGGTAACTAGCGGGACCAACTTTTCTGCCTTTGCCACGCGGCAGACACAGGTATTATTCCCGCGCCCTCCTTCTGTTCAAACAGGCTCCATACATTTTAATCTTGCCGGGAAAAGCGGAAAGTCCCTAATGGATGTGGATTTTCGCCTTCTGGCGGTATTCTTCCATCCTGTCCCATTCCAGCACTTCCGGACTCCTGGCGATCAATTCATTCCAGGTAATGTGCGGGCGTCCCGTATCAACTTCCGTCATGGTTATGCAGTCGTCCACCGGACAGACGCGCGAACAAAGCGCACAGCCGACACAGTCGTCTTCGCGCACCACAGGGCGCAATTGCTGAGCGCCGTTAACGGCGGCTGGCTTCATTTCAATGCACTGGTGAGCAGCATCATTGCAAGCGATATAGCAAAGATTGCAGCCTATGCACTTATCGGCATTGATGCGTGCAACAGTCTGAAAGCCCAGATCGAAATCACCGAAAGTGGAGATACGCGGCAAAGCCTTGCCAATGAAGTCTTTGCACGTCTCAAAGCCCTTCTCGTCCATCCAGTTAGACAATCCTTCAATCATATCCTCGACGATGCGAAAGCCCCAGTGCATGACTGCCGTGCAGACCTGGACAGAAGTCGAGCCAAGAAGCATAAACTCGGCTGCGTCTTTCCAAGTCTCGATACCGCCTATGCCCGAAATGGGCAGTCCCCCACGCCTTACTTCTTGATCCGAGGCGACGGCGCTCACCAGGTGCAGGGCAATCGGCTTGACGGCCTGTCCGGCATAACCACCGTG
>JAHFBI010000023.1:26869-27546 GCA_023250095.1 Candidatus Melainabacteria bacterium | reverse complement strand
GGATCAAGAAGCCGTAGAGAGGCTTCCAGGTCATATAAAAAACATAGCTGGCGATAAGGAGAATGCCGGTGCGCAAAAAACGTGGGCTCACCCAGAAGAGGAAGACCACAATCGGCAAAAAGATGAGGTAGCCAAAACTATTGAATAACAACTTCAGCCACCGGTCTGGTTATTTCGACAGCCAAACATAGCTCACCATGATAAGGCCTGCGGGTACTCCAGACTCCTTACAATTGCCGGGGCGCACCTTAAGTATTTTTCTTGATTACCTCGCAATGCCGCCCCCCTCGCCCCTGAGGCGCTGTTGCCAAGTATCGCGAGCTTAGCAAAGTCTCAGGGTTTCAAAGAAAGCACTTGAAGACTTCGTCGGCGTATATCCTGTGCCCGAGATCGTTAGGGTGAATCAGCTTGTCCACCAGAAGCAGCTCGGGAGTCAGGCCCTCTTGATCCAGACGTTCCCAGCGGGCAGCCACATCGGCCAGGGCGCAATTGTTCGACGAAGCCAGATTGCGCAGAAATTGGTAATAAGCGGCTCTGGCCACGGCTTTCCAGCCGGGGACCCCGAGAAGGACAGGAGCTGGAAAACCAGGATTGACGAAAAGCACTTCGGCGCCAGCCCCTTGCGCAGCCGACAGAATTGCCCGGTAATTGCGCTCTAGCTCGGCTTTTGGCAGGCG
>JAHFBI010000023.1:12966-26859 GCA_023250095.1 Candidatus Melainabacteria bacterium | reverse complement strand
ATCCTTGTCGAATTTCGGCAGCCGGGAGGTCGTGGTACTGCCGCCGACACCAGCATTGTTTGCGCTTATCGAGGAGGCGGGATATCTTTCACCGAGGCGGGAGAGCAAAAGACTTGTCCAGCCGTGCTCGGGGCTTCTGGCATCAGAACCGCAGGTGATACTGTCCCCCCAGAAAACGATGTTGAGGTTGCGCCCGGCGGTAAGCTTTTCTCTTGTCCTGGACAGGGCAGAGCGATTGTGGTCCCGGATGTTAACGGGCACGACTGGAGACTCGGTCGATGAGACCGGCAAGAAATCCGCTGAAGTCAGGTTCCCGTTAGCCTTTTCAGCAAAAATGTTGGCAAGCAGGAGACAGCCGGGTCTCAGTGCCGGGGGCAAAGGCGCAGAACGCGCCGGGCTGCCCGGCAAAAGCTGCAACTTTCCGGACTCGTCGAGAACGAGCGAGTCAAGGCGGCGCTCAAAATAGACATAATCGACATAGACTGTCTGTCCTTCCTTGATAGCGCCTGCAGGTACCCGGGAGACAGCCCCCCAGACATTATCGAAAAGATAGTCGACACCCGGCTTGTAAAAATTCTTTTTCTCTTGCGGCTTGCTCTTGATCCTCACCGAGCCCGGCACCAGTACCTGGGAAATCGCCGCGAGATCATGCTTGCTGGCCCTGCACTGAGCAAGGATTGTGGCAGAGGCTGGTCCCTTCAATACTTCGCCGTAAAGTTGGGCTGGCTCGTCATGCACCGTTACCATCGGACAGATAGGCACATCAACAACAGTCTGCCGGGCGACTCCAACAGGTCTGTCATTGACGAAGCATGTGCCCGGAGATATCACTATTTGTCGCCCGGACAAAATGACATCGAGCCCGTCCTTGATTGCAGGAGCAGTGAAGGACACAGGCTCCCCGGCAGAGGCTGCGACGGAATCGCCTGTTACATTGCCTGCCTGGCTCTGCGCCAGGAGCATTGTGCAAGCCAAAAGTACCGCCAACTGCTTCATGCTGCCTGTTTGATTTCTCAACTTGGTGATTCTAACCTTTTGCCTGTCCGGACTTGATCAATTTCATCTCAGATGGAAGGCAGCTGACTTCCATCTGAGATGAAGGCTCACTCAAACATGGACAATCGCCGACAGGCTCAGTTGACCACAATCAGGGCAAATGCCTCAGCTTTCAGGTCGCCCGCCAGGTATACAATAGCCTTTAGAGACACAGGAGCGAAGCTGTCCGATAGGCTCAACAAGAAAAAGAAGAAAGCAATTTATTCTCCGAAACATATCTATACGCTGGACCTCCCACGGGACAGATGACGGAGTACAGCAGAAAGCAGCGCCACAGTCGACAGAGATCGCTCAGCGCATAAGTCGGCAGGGAACACTCAGTCAAGAGCACCGAAAACGGACTGCTCCCTTCTAAGCATCCGACCTGGTTTAGCGAGCACAGGGTGCCGAGCACTAAGAACGAAGAGCAAAGCAGTCCAGCAAAGTTTTTCTGGAGGACTCTCATGAAAGTACTAGTGTCCGGCACAAGTGGGCTGATAGGTGCTGCCCTGAAAGAGTATCTACTGTCCAAAGGACATACTGTCATCTGCCTTGTCCGTGCACGCACTGGCGCACAAGAAGAAGTTCTCATCGACCTGTCCAGGGGATGCATTGAGAGTGACAAACTGGAAGGCATCGACGCTGCCATCAACCTGGCAGGCGAAAACGTGGCTCAGCGCTGGACAGCCGAGGCGCGGAGGCGCATTGCCGACAGCCGTATCAAAGGCACAAGCTTGCTGGCCAGTACGCTGGCGGGACTGGAGCACAAACCCGATGTTCTCATTTCTGCCTCGGCCATCGGCTTTTATGGCGATCGCGGCGATGAGATCCTTACAGAGGCAAGTCGCCAGGGACAGGGCTTTCTCAGCCAGGTCTGCGCCGCCTGGGAAGAGGCTCTTTCTCCGGCCAGGGACGCCGGCATAAGGACAGCCAGCCTTAGGCTGGGACTGGTGCTCAGTCGCTCTGGCGGTGCACTCGGGAGAATGTTGTTGCCCTTCCAGCTGGGAATAGGGGGAAACCTCGGTTCAGGCAAGCAATACATGAGCTGGATAAGCATAGATGATGTCGTCAGGTCCATCGAGCTGATTCTAGAGTGCCGACAACTCAGCGGTCCCGTCAATCTTGTCTCGCCGACACCTGTCACAAATGCAGAGTTTACAGCTGTTCTGTCCAGGGTCCTGCACCGCAAGGCGGTGTTGCATGTGCCACAAGCCATACTCAAGCTAGCCTTCGGCAGTGCTATGGCGCAAGAGATGTTGCTTGCCAGCAGCCGGGTCATGCCGGCCAAACTGCAAGCTGCCGCTTATGACTTTCAATGTCCTACTCTCGAATCGGCTCTCTTGCGTCTCCTCTCAAAAGAATCAAGTGTCTGCCGGACGGCGCCTGCTCGTTGATGAGAAGTCATTTGAGGCGTGTGCCAAGAACCCGCAGCCGGGGACATGCCCTGGTCAAAACTTGATTGGGGCAACCGGGGGGCATGCCCCCCGGTCGAAAACCAAAAACCGAGCCCGTGAAAAACTCATCTGGCAAAATCCGCAGGTGAGGGGGTGATTGCACCCCCTCACTCAAACTCTAAACATGTGAAGGAAGCGCCTTGCGCAATTGGTCAGGAGAGCTTATCTGAGCCCCACAATCAGCACAAGTAGGCAAAAAGCCAGCCCAGCTGCCACGAATGACATGACCGTAGTTTTTGCACATACGGTTTTCCTCGGGCCGCGCAGCTGTCATGGGGCTAAAGAGTGCTTCAAGTCCTTTCATCAAGACATTGACAGCCTGGCGCCAGGCGCCTGGCTTCTTCATTGACACTGAGCGCAGGCTTTGCAGGTCGTCTCGGGTGATACGAGGATTAAGGCTGCCTCTGTTGACCGAACTGCATCTTGAAACCTGGGCAAATGTCTGTCTTGTCATTTTGGGAAACCCCCGCCATTGCCTTCTTTGAAGTCAGCTCCGGGTCGTTGGCTGAAAGTAGCTGACCCCTTCTTGACATCACTATAAAAAAAGATTTTGGCAGAAATTGGGCAAAGTTTTGGCAAATTTCCGGCACAAAATTAAAAGTAAGACAGACCAGCGGTTTACTGCTCGGTTTCCAGCTTATAGCCGACGCCATGAACTGTGCGAATAACAGAAGGCGCTCCTTCGATATCCACTTTCTTGCGCAAGCGTTTGATGCATGTGCTGACAGCATCGACCGTAGCATCGGTCTCGGAAGACCAGACCCGGCTCAAAAGTGCTTCAGCGCTGAAAACTTGATTGGGATGCCTCAGGAAGAACTCAAGCAAGGCAAACTCCTTGGGCAGGAGCTGAAGATCTCTGCCATTCCGGCTTACACGATGGCAGGAGGGCTCCAGGCACAGATCGCGATATTTGAGCTCGTCGCCGGAAAAGCCGCTCACCCGCCGGAGCAAAGCGCGCACGCGCACAGACAGCTCTTTCATATGGAACGGCTTTGTCAGATAGTCATCAGCGCCTGCATCAAAGCCTGTCTCCTTGTCAGAAATATTGCCTTTGCCCGTAAGCATGAGCACAGGAGCCGTGCCACCCTGCAAACGGAACTGTTTGCAAATATCGATGCCGCTTATCTCCGGCAACTCCCAGTCAAGAATGACGACATCATACTGATAAAACTGCAGCTTCTCCAGACCGGCACAACCGGTAACCGCTGTCTCCACCATGTGGTGCTCGAATGTCAGCCAGTCCCGGACCATCTTGGAGAGTCCAGCATCATCTTCTATGATCAAGATCTTGGCCACTTTTTCTATTAAAGCTCCTTACCCGACAAAAACCAATATTACAGGCCAGGCACCGGCAGCAACCTGAATTAAGTTGAGCGCTGTCAGATCATAGCCAGAAGGGATACGCTTGTCTAAAGGACAAGATAGGGAGAGACCTTCAGCCAGCGGTTTCAAAGGTAGTGGAAGTCAGAGGGTCCTCAGTCGAAGCAGGCTCACCGGTCATCGAAGATTCATCCGGGGTCCTCAGTCGAAACCAGAAAGTGCTGCCTGAGCCTTCCTGACTTTCAACACCTATCTTGCCGCCATGCCCCTCGACAATCGCCTTGCAAATGGCCAGTCCCAGACCGCTGCCACCTTTTTTGCTGCCGTCGGCAACCTCTACCTGTTTGAAGCGCTCGAATATGGCCTGCCGCCACTGGGGGGGTATGCCGCGCCCCTGATCGCAAACACTAACTTGCACGAAACCCTCCTGCCTCTCGGTGCGGATGAGAACACTTTTCCCTCTAGCTGAAAACTTGGCTGCATTGGAGATCAGATTGACCAGCACCTGCACCAGTCGCTCTCCGTCAGCAAAGACATGAGCATCAGTGGGTTCGACGACAAGACTGACATCCTGGCTTTGAGCGAAACCACTTACCTCCTCCACCGATCTGGCGATCACGCTTCCAAGCGCCACGTCGGCAAATTTCATCTGCAATTTGCCCGACTCCATTTTTTCAATGTCCAGCAGGTCATTGATCAGGCGGATCAACCTGGCGATGCTGTTTTCCGAAATCTGCAAACCTTCGGTCCCCGAGTCCGTCAGGCACCCGTACATGCCTGTGCCGAGCAAACTCAAATAAGCCTGAATGGAGGTGAGCGGTGTTCTCAGATCATGGCTTACCATGGCCACCAACTCCTGTTTCATCCGCTCCACTTCTTTGCGCTCGGTTATGTTGTGAGCCACGCAGAAGATCGATTGCTCGATCTCGGACCACTGCACCGACCAGAGGACATCTACCACGACGCCGTCCTTGCGCTCGATGCGATTTTCAAAAGACCCGACACCAGAGCCGCCAAGAATCTCTTGCAGCATCCTGGAAGTCGCAGCCCTGTCGGATTCCACCACAAGCATGAGATGGCTCTGACCGATTAGTTCTTCAGGCGCGAATCCGAAGAGCCGGAGACTGGCCGGGCTCAACGCCGTAAACAAGCCGGAGGCATCGAGCGAGCAGATAACGTCGAGAGCATTTTCGACAATCGCCCGTTCTTTACGCGCAGCTGCAGCCAGCGCCGAGGCCATGTCGTTAAAAACGCGATCCAGGTGAGCAATCTCATCGTGTCCACTCATCAAAGGATTGAGAGGCTGCCCGCCAGCCAAGCGGCGCGTGTTGTCCATGAGCAACTGCAACCGCCTGGCCGTGCCGGAATTGAAATAAAGCGCCAGAAATATCGCCAGCAAAATGTTGAGGACAATCCCGATACCAAGAAGAGCCTGTACCTTGCGCCTGGAATCAGCCTGCAGAGCCGGCATCTGCGCCTCTACCCTCTTCTCTTCATCGATGAGCGTGAGCAAATCCGAAGCCAGTCCCTTGATCACCGGCTCCAGGCGTCTCTTGGCGTGACGGAAAACATTTTCAGCCTCGAGAATCGAGCCTTCGACGGCGGCACGGCGCCCCTCGCTCAAGACAGCGACTGCTTGATCGGTCGCCCGCCCGACCCGGGTCATCACGGCGCCTTCGCCTGAATTGTCTGCGACCAACCGCTTGAGAGTGCCGACTTCGCTGGTAATATTGTCGATAATATCGCTGAACGCCTTGTCTTGAAGCTCGTCGCGTCCAAACTCGAAATAGCGGACGATTTCGCTGGCGGCATAAATGTTGTGCACCAGGTCGTTGGTGGTGCCGATAATCTCCTTGGAACGCGTCGCGCGCTCCACTTCCCTCTCGGCTTGCTGCAACAAGCCAGCAAGAGTCAGAACGAAGATCAGCTCAAACAGGAGCGGAACGGAGACAAGAATCAGTCCCTTTTGAGCTAGCGTTAAATCCAGTCGCATACATCACTCTTCTTACAGAGCCTATTTACCTCAGCTGCGGAGAAACTAACCGCGCACAGGCAAGCCTGGCGGCGGAGCCCAGCCGGGGAAGCCCTGAGTCGGGATTCTCCTTTTACCGTCAGTCAGCTGTCGCCCTCGGGGCAGGGTCTACCTGCTGCCTGCCCTGATTGCCCGGGTACGCCTTGATGGTGAACCAGAATGTGCTGCCCGAGCCTTCCTTGCTTTCAACGCCGATTGTGCCGCCATGCCCCTCGACAATGGCCTTGCAAATCGCCAGTCCCAGCCCGCTGCCTCCTTTTTTGGTGGCATCGGCGGTCTCTACTTGCTGGAAGCGGTCGAAAATGGCCGCCTGAAATTTTTCCGGTATCCCGCGTCCTTTATCGGCCACGCGCACTTCCACCAGATCGTCCCTGGTCCTGGCGGAAAGTGTGACAGCACTTCCGGACGGTGAAAACTTCACCGCATTGGAAACCAGGTTCACCAGAACCTGCACGAGCCGGTCGGCGTCAGCGAAGGCCTCCGGAGCGCCAGGCTCGACTTTGAGCGCAACCCCGTGCTGCTGGGCAAAGCCCAGCAGTGCCTGCAGGCAACGCTCGAACACCAGAGCCATATCCGTTTGAGAGAATAGCATCTCCAGTTTGCCGGACTCCATCTTTTCCACATCGAGAAGATCGTTGATGAGTGCGATGAGCCTCTGGATATTGCTCTCGGCAGTTTCCAGAATCTCTTCGCCGCGTTCGGACAACTGCCCATAGCAGCCCGTAGAAATAAGCTCCAATGCCGCCCCTATCGAAGTGAGCGGAGTGCGCAGGTCGTGGCTGACCATGGCCACAAACTCCTGCTTCAAACGCTCCATTTCCTTGCGCGCCGTGATATTGTGCGCAACACAGAAGGTCGCTTGCTCGATTTCTGACCACTGCCCGGACCAGAGCACATCGACCATAGTGCCGTCCTTACGGCGCACCCTGTTCTCGAAAGACGAGGCTTTTTGAGCTCTCCTGAGCTCTGCTGCCGCCTGCTTCGTCAGAGCCACATCGGCATCGACGACTATCTGCAAGAGATCCTTGCCAATCAACTCGTCCGGGCTGTAGCCGAACAACTCGCCAGAGGCCGGGCTGACAGCAGCGAACCGGCCCTGAGCATCCAGAGAACAGATAACATCAATGGCATTTTCGATAATAGCGCGCTCCTTGCGTCTGGCCTGCGCCAGAGCCGCGGCCATGTCGTTGAAAACACGGTCGAGGTGAGCAACCTCATCGTTGCCTGAAAGAGGCGGATTGAGCGGCTGGGCTGCCGTCAGGCGGCGCGTGTTGTCCATGAGCACCTGCAAACGTGCAGCCGTGCCCCGGTTGAAATAAAGCGCCAGCGAAAGAGCCAGCAGAACATTGAAGGCCACTCCGGCCGCCAGCAAGATTTCTATCTGCTGGCGTGATTTGGCCTGTAGGGCAGGCATCTGCGCCTCGATACCTTTTTCTTCCTCGACCAGAGCCAGGAGGTCCTGCGCCAGCCCGGTCACCAGTGGTTTCAACTCGGTCTTGGCCCGCTCGAAAGCAGCCCAGCGCAGCCTGTCAGGCATGCCCAGAGCAGCGGATCTGGACTCGGACAGAAGTTGCATACCTCTGTCAGCCGCCTTCTCCGCCCGCTCGATTACAGGACGCTCGCCCGGCGTATCTTTGACCAAAAGTTTCAAATCAAGAACCTTGGCACGCAATTTGCCCAGCGTATCGGAATAGATCTGCTCCTCATAATCTTTATCCTCGCCTGCTCTGTGCAGCTCGACGCTAGCCTCGTAGAGATCCCGGATGAGCCGGTTTGTCGTCTCGATGATGGCGCGAGCATGCCGTTCGCGCGCAATCTCGGACTCGGCCTGGTGCAACAGACAGGCGAGAATAGCCACGAAAGCCAGCTCGAAGAGAAGCGGAATTGAAACAAGGATCAACCCTTTCTTTGCTAGCGTTAAATCAAATCGCATAAAATCACTACTCCGCCAGATCCTTCTTTCCTGGCAAGGAAAGAGCCGGAGAAAGAATTAGTCCCTCCGGCTCTGTTCTAAACGGAATTGCCTGCAGTTCAGGCTGTCACCAGCTTCGGATTGACAGCTTCTGCAACTCCTGGATGCGTGATCTGCCCTTCATGGATGTTGACACCATGGTTGAGCACAGGATCGTCAAGGACGGCTTTGTAGCCGTTTTTGGCCAGCTTCAAGCAATAAGGAAGCGTAGCATTGGTGAGAGCACGCGTCGATGTCCAGGGAACAGCTCCGGGAATATTGGCCACACCATAGTGAACAACGCCTTCCCATTCATAGATGGGATCGGAGTGCGTGGTGGAGTGAATGGTCTCAATACAGCCGCCCTGGTCGACGCTTACGTCGACAATGACGGAACCGCGCTTCATCTTGCGCACCATGTCTTTGGTGACAATGCGTGGAGCCTGTTTGCCAGGAATGAGCACGGCTCCAATCACGAGATCTGCCGAGGGCAGCAGATTATCAAGATAATGTCCGATCGAGTATACGGTTCTCACCTGTCCGCCGAAAACATCATCTAGATAGCGCAGACGATCCAGGGAAAGATCGAAGATGGTGACCCGCGCTCCCAGCCCCGTCGCCACTTTCGCAGCATTGGTGCCGACGATGCCGCCGCCGATGATGATCACCTCGCCTGGCTCGACCCCGGGAACACCACCGAGCAAAACACCGCGACCGCCCATGGGACGCTCAAGATAATTGGCGCCGATCTGAGTGGCCAGGCGTCCGGCAATTTCACTCATGGGAGTAAGCAGAGGCAGCTGCCCGTTAGGAAGCTGGACGGTTTCATAGGCTATGCATGTGGCACCGGTCTTGCACAGGTCCATGGTCAGCTTGGGATGAGCGGCCAGGTGCAAATAAGTAAACAGAAGCTGCCCCTTGCGCAACATGGGTACTTCCTTCGGTTGCGGCTCTTTCACCTTGAGAATGAGGTCGGAGTCGGCAAAGATGCTTTGCGCGTCCGGCAATATCGTGGCTCCCGCCTTCTTGTATTCCTCGTCGGTGATGCCGCTGCCAAGTCCTGCATTTTTTTCAACGAAGACCTTATGGCCCTCGGCGCAAAGCGCGCTAGCACCTGCCACCGTCAACGCTACTCTGTACTCGTTATCGAGAATTTCTTTCGGCACACCAACTTTAGACAAGGCTCAGGCCCTCCATAAGCTTGCAAAGAATTAGAACTGCGGTAATTCTAGCCCGTGATTGGAACATAATTTTACGGTTTTCTTGTTGTTTTAGAATTGCCTCCTCATAGTCAGTAGAATGACCTGTCATAACCGGATAACGCATCTTTATTAGCATCCTTTCAGGCGGTTCATATGACTCAAGACATTGTGATTGTTGCCGGCGCCCGCACAGCCTTTGGCGCTTTCGGAGGCGGGCTGTCCAGCCAGAGCGCCACAGACCTCGCCGTTCACGCCAGCAAAGCCGCCTTGGAACGCGCCGTCCTCGACCCGGAAAAAGTCGACTACGTGGTAATGGGCAATGTTTTGCAGACAAGCAAAGATTCCATTTATCTTGGTCGCCATGTGGCACTGAAATCAGGCATGCGCATGGATGTCCCGGGGCTGATAATCAACCAGCTCTGCGGCTCCGGCGTACAAGCCGTAGCGCAGGCTGCCACCCTTATCGGCTCGGGGCAGGCGCAGGTCGTGGTAGCAGGCGGGGCTGATTCCCTTTCGATGACTCCGTACATAAGCTGGAGCATGCGCTGGGGCGGGCGCATGGGACACGTCGAGATGTGGGACGGGCTGGACATCCGGGACACCCTTCCCAACAATTCAATGGGAGAAACTGCCGAGAATCTGCAGTCCAAGTACAACATAGCTCGTGAAGAGCAAGATCAGTTTGCCTTTGAGAGCCAGACGAAAGCTAAAGCGGCGCAGGAGGCAGGAAGACTGTCCGAGGAAATTGCCGCCGTCGAGATAAAAGACAAGAAGGGCAAAGTCAGGATTATCGACACGGACGAACACATGCGCCCGGAGACCACGCTGGAAGGATTGGCAAAGCTCAAGCCATCCTTCCGGAAGGATGGCACTGTCACCGCCGGCAATGCGTGCGGTATTGTAGATGGTGCAGCCGCGCTGGTTGTGACGTCGGCTGCTGCCGCCGAGAAAATGGGGCTCAAGCCTCTCAGCCGGGTTGTATCCTGGTCCGTCGCCGGCGTCCCCCCGGAGATCATGGGCATCGGTCCAATCGAAGCGGTTCCCAGAGCCCTGTCCAAGGCCGGATTGAAACTGGATCAAATGGACCTGATCGAAATAAACGAGGCTTTCGCCGCTCAATACCTTGCTTGCGAAAAGGAGCTCAAGCTGGACAGAGCCAGAGTAAACGTCAATGGCGGTGCCATTGCTCTCGGGCATCCTTTCGGAGCAACCGGCGGTCGCCTGCTTCTTTCGCTATCGCTGGAGCTGAAGCGGCGGCAAGCTCGCTTCGGGCTGGTCAGCCTCTGCGTGGGCGGCGGCATGGGAATCGCCATGATTATCGAGAGGCTGTGAGCTAAGTTCCGGGTCCAATGTCCAGAAATTCAATTGATCTGCACTACTCCGGAGCAAGACGAAGCAGCCACTCGCCAATAGCCATTCTCCTTGATCATCTCCACGGTAACTGTGGCGTTGTAGGGCTTGTTGCCGGCAAGACAAACACCTTTCACGCTCAAACGAGCTGCATTGCCGGCAATTTTTTCGGCAACAAAGACAGGCTTGCTCACGTAGTACTTTTTGAAGTCGGCAAGAGTACTCTTGCGCTCCTCCGGTCCCATCTTACGAATGGCATCCTGCCTGTCTTTGGTGAAATAGTTGGAGACAGCCGAAATATCTCTGGCATAGTAGAGGGCAGTAAGAAAGTTCACGTAGCAATCTCTGGGAGAAACGCTGCCGGCGTACACGCACGAGGCGGAATTCAGCAAGAAACATACCAGCGCCGAAATACCGACCTTGCCTGAAGTCTTTTGCCATCGCTTGCTCATGCTGTGGCACCAGAAGGTTCTAGCTGCTTCTGCTCCAGGTAGTCACACCCTTGCGCACTTCCACCGGGGCAGGTGCTTCATATCCATCCCTGGAATAAATGTACTTTTTGTAAGGGTTCACCGGTTTCTTAACTTCAATACTCTCGCCGGAAGCTCCCCTGACAGCCAGCTCAGGCAAAATGGAGGGCATGTTGGCCGGCGGCGGCGGCACGAAATAAGCACCATAACGATAATGGCGGGCGTTGTGCCTGGTGGTTTTCTTTGCCCGGGTCCCTGCCTGATGACTGCCCCCTTTTGCCAGGCTGATCGAGCTCGACAAAAGAAGCACAGGCGCCAGTGCCAGAGACACAAAACTAACCTTGAAAGATAGCGGTGAGGACATCAGTACCTCGAGTGAGACAAACGCCAGTTTATCTACTCTATCACAGTGTCCGGCATTGTAAGGAGGCAGCGCCTTTATCAGACTTGGGCAGGCATCTGATTGGCGACGCTCTTCAGCAAGAGAACCTCCTGGGCAGTTGTCTTCGGCAGATCGAGCTTGAGCTGAAACTCAGATGGCGGTTCGAAACAATCAATACAGCGAGCCTCGTACTCCGAATCACCGACCAGAATCTGCTCGCTTGACTGCACGGTGCGCTGGGTGCGGCTGGCAAAATCAGAACCACATTTGCGGCATACGGCAAGGAGCTTGTCCACGCGATCGGACAGAGCCAGCAGGTGCGGTACCGGGCCGAAGGGCTTGCCGCGATAATCCAGGTCCAGTCCGGCGGCAATCAATTTCTTCCGCTGTCGCAAGAGCGTCATCACGACTTCAATAATGTCGTCACCAAAGAACTGTGATTCATCGAGACCAATCACCACAGCATGCGAGGAATACTTGAGAATTTCTTTAGCGCTCTCGACTACGACAGCATGAGAAGCCAGCCCATTGCGGGACTCGACATGGTCAGGCTTGGAGCGTGTATCTGTGGCCGGACGGAAAATAATAGTCGGCAAATAAGCCAGACGAGCTCGTTCAATGCGGCGAATGAGTTCACTGGATTTACCAGCGCTCATACAACCTATGATCATTTCAAAACGATATCCAGTAAGCATTGGGCAACCCGCAGGGTAACTTGTGGCAGGACGAACTCCCTCATGGTAACTAAAGAACGGGCAAAGAGCCTCGCGACTCCAGTTTCATATTTCTTCAGCTTAGATCCCTCTCAGAAAGGGCCGCACATTTAATATTCCCGTTGACAGCCCCGCCGAAGTCATGCCGTCACTCAAGGCGCTGCTCACCGCCGGTAATACCAGCCGCGCCAGGCATTCCAAGCGGACGGCAAAGCAGAGCCTTCTCGAACCCTTCGGCTGTCATGATTCCTTGCTCGATCACGAGATCTTTGAGGGTCTTGCTTGTGGCAAGGGCTTCTTCTATGAGAGCAATTGTTTTCTCCCGTCCGAGATGCCGGCTCAAAAGCACTGCCAGAGCCCCGCTACGCTCGAGCAGTTCACGGCACCGCAAGCCGTCGGCAGCAATTCCGGCAATGCATTTCTTATTGAATATGCTCATTGATTGCCTGAGCAGATCGAGCGACTGAAGCACATTGTGGGCAATAACAGGCATCATGAAATTGGCTTCCAGTTGTCCGGACTGTGCGGCCATCGTCACTACTGCATCATTGCCCATCACCTGAAATACCACGATATTCACACTTTCCGGCAAGAGCGGATCGCACCTGTCAGGCAACACTCCCTCCAGAGAACAGGAAGGCTCGCAAAAAACTGTCGGCAACCTTATCTCGGCCAGCCCGGACAAAGGGCCCGACGACAAAAGACGAAAATCGCCGGCAATCTTGGAGAGTTCCACTGCCAGCTCCTTCAAGCCGGAGGAGAACTCGACAAAATCTCCCATCGAATGCATCATGCGGAAATAATCTTCAGCTGGCTTGAAGCGAAAGCCACTCACTTCGGAGAGCTTGTCTGCAACCCGAGACATGAAAGTCGAATCGACCTCGGCACCAGCAAGCAAAACCGCGCCCCCGACGTTCAACTCCAGAAGGCTCAGACTGGCCTCAGAAATGCGCCGGAAGCTGCGCTCCACTGCCGAGCCAAAAGCATTGAATTCCTGCGCTAACGTCACCGGCCACCCGTCGCGCAAATGCGCCCGCCCCACCTTGATTATCTTGTCGAACTCCAGCGCCTTGCGCCGGAGCAGCCGTTCCATATCAAGCACGATCGGCTCCAGTTCCCTCAGGCAAAGGAGTATTGCCAGGCGTGTCGCCGAAGGAAAAACATCCTGCGGCGATTGCCACAGCCCGACATGCTTGTGCGGATCGACCAGAGAATAAGTGCCGACCGTGCCACCAATAATTTCTGCAGCACGGTTGGCCAGAACTTCATCGACATTGTTGAGGAGAGCCGTCTGAGAACCCGGCTGAAAAGGATCGACAATAAAGTGATCGCGCCACTGTCCGGCAATAATCTCGTCTGCTGCCTGGGCAATCGCTCGTGCAATGCGCTCGGAAATCCGCCCGGCATCACCGTTTGCCAGCGCCGCCGACCTTTTCACGAGGATGATAGCGTCGAGCAAGCGCGGATGAGGCGGGAAAGTGCTGACGGCCAGTCCCTGGCAAGATCTGGCCGTGGCAATGCCCCAGTATGCGCCAGCAGGTATCTGAACTTCGCCGAGCTGATCGCGTTCCGTTCTCAATTCGTTTTTTCTACCGACCATGTCCCACCAAGCGGCAGTCGTCAAAATGTGACATAAAGCGGAATATCAAGTAGGAACAATCCCTGCCAGGCAGGCGCGCTGATAAGCATACATCCCCAGGTCCAGGCTGGTTCGGCAAAGGGATAAAAGTAATATAAGTGGTCGAAAGTGCCAGCCCGCCTGCCAAAGAGAAGCGCTTGAAAAACGACTGCGCTTCAATCACCCCTGTCAGTTGCCTGCAAGCTCAGATGCAAATTCTCTCTTGACACCTTCTCGTGCTGCTCCCTCGGACATTTTTTCCAGGAGCCCTCTGACCTCCGCTGCAGATTCATCCCGTTTTCCCAGTTTTTGATAAGCCTTGGCCCGGTAGTAGCTCACCTGCTCGATAGTGAGATGCAGGTCCTG
>JAHFBI010000023.1:0-12956 GCA_023250095.1 Candidatus Melainabacteria bacterium | reverse complement strand
GTCCTGACAATGGTTCAGACACTCCAAAGCCGAGAGGGGATCGCCCTTCTCAATCAAGGCCCTGCCCAGGTTAAGGTAGGCCACGGCAAGTTTGGGATCCACTTCAATGGCTCGCCGCAAATTGACTATAGCCTCGTCGAGCCGCCCAAGCTTCAAAAGAGCATTGCCGGCATCAAGGCGCAACTCGGCCGAGTCCATTCCGGCCTTGAGAACCTGCTCGATAGCCTGGTTGTAGGATGCCAGTGCCTGCCGGGTCTCATTCAACTCATCGAGCGCCAGCCCCTGCCAGAAGTAGCCTTCCGGCTCGAGCGGCTTCAACAAGATAAACTGCCTGATGAAAGGCAGGGCAGCCCCAAATTGCCTGGAGAGAACAAGGGCACGTCCCCGGCTCAGCACGCTCCAGGCAGCAGCCGATTTTTCACGGACACTCATTTGCCTTTGCTGGTTGGAAGGAGCCGGAGCAAACGGCAGCCCTCCCGGGGACAATTGGGGAGACGGGCTCCAGAAAGGCGGCGGCTGCAATTGTGTTTGATACCCCGGAGTCCCTGCCTGGCTGCCATATGGCGGCAACGGCCACTGGGTTTGCTGCTCTTTGTCCCCGGTCGAACCATTGCCCGGCGTATCCTGCGCCTCAGCTGCTGCAAAGAAGGCGCTGAAAAGAAATAACAGAACAAGGCTCACCCGACAGACTCTAATTTGAAGTAACTGGCTCATAAGTTGAGAAAAGCGGGCTTTGTAACCGGAGCCCTCAAAGGCGGACAGCCTTACCGTCAATTAAGATTAGCAAGAGCAAGGCGCCTGCGCCACTGTAAAAGGCATGTACGGGAAGCTTTCGGAGACATGTTAAAGTGAACGAGAGGTTGCAGGCAAGAAAAGAAAATGGCAGAGATGACAGATGGCTCTTTGTGCGGCACCGGGCAAGAAGAGACACTGCAGGTAAAAGACGCGCCCTTGCTTTGTTTTGCTTGCAAGGCGCCCCTGTGCTTGCGCAAGCAAGTGATCAATCTCTCGCTGGGGAACACTGATGAGATGCTTTGCCTGGTCTGCCTGAGCAAAGAAAACGAACAATCCCCCGCAGAGATCCTGGAGTCCGTCACTTTCTACATATTGCGGCGGGAATGCCTTGTGCGTGAGTGGCAGCGCTATGAAACAGTTGCTTTCTGTCCGGACAGGTGCGCCTGCTTCCCTGACATTTGTTTCCAATCGACAGACAAAACTTAGAATCAACTCACTTATGCCGGACTATTTGCTTGATTTGCGCGGAGTTTCCTGTCCCTTGAACTTTGTCAGAACCAGGTTGTTCATGGATAAGCTCTCGCCCGGCGACACTTTGCAGGTGCTGCTCGACCCGGGCGAACCGGTAGAAAGCGTCAGAGCAAGCATCGAGGCCGAAGGACATAAAGTTACGGATTGTCTTGAGCAATCTCAAGGGCATTTCAGCCTATACATCCGCAAAGCAGGAAACTGAACTGTCCCTCATCAGCCAGAAAAAGCCCTTCCCGCAACAGCAACTGGAAAAGTCGATGAAATGCCTTCCTGTTGACAAAAGGTCGAAAGTCTTGGACCATACGCAGAGTTTAAAGAAATTGGAGACACCGTCTGTGCGATGGCCCATTGATTTGAGGCTAGAAATATCTTTCCCGAAAGCCAGAAAGGTCGCATTGCCTGCGCTGTCCTTGGGCGCAGCATCACTTATCATATCCTGCCAGAGTCAAGCTCAAGCAGGGACGGAGATTGCCTCACGAGCCTCCGGCGAATCAACGCTGGAACAATTGCGCTCGACAAGGGAGCTTGTAAAAGCCAATCCGGAAGATGCCAAAGTGCGCTTTCAGCTGGCTGAGCTTTTGCGGAAAGCCGGGCGACAGCGTGAAGCAGCCCAGGAATATCTGGAGGCGACCGCACTCGATCCGACCATGTATGTAGCCTACCATCAGCTTTCTGTAATCAATGCCGATGAACAACAGCTTGACGAAGCCATCGAGCGCTTGTCGAAGCTGAAAGAAGAAAAGCCACGGGAATTGATGTTGCGAGTAGCGCTGTCGGAGCTTCTGGAAAAGCGCCAGAAATATTACCGGGCGGCCAGAGTATTGATCGACATGGTCTACGACAATGCCGTGCCTGACAAACACCGGGCTCGTGTTAACGCCCGGATTCATTTCCTTTTGACTAGAGCCAAGGACACCCAGACGGCCGACAACAAAGCCACAACCGATGCTGACGATGAGCTCGACGTCGTACCAGCCCCTTTGCCGGAGTCGAGTCTGCGCAAAGGACTGACAGCCTCCAAACTCAAAGAATCAAAAGAGATGAAGGGAATGGGGCATGTGCCCTTGTTGCCATAGCCAAACCGGCAGCAAATCTCTCCTGAGGGCTAGGGAGGCAAGATTTCGCCCGGTCCGTGAGCTAGCAAATTTGTTGTTGCTGTCCGCTGCCGTAGCCCTGGCAGGCTGTGGCAGCCGCATGTCGGAGCCCGCCCAGGTAAGATCAAAGCAGACAGACATTATCCCTGAAGGAAGCGGCAAAATCGCCCAGACAGGAAAATCTCTGTCGGCGCCAGCTGGAAGCAGCGTCGGACAGGAGCCCACCTCCTTTAAAGTGTACGGAGAGGGAGAAAACGAAGGCACAGGCGGTCTGAACACAGGTGCCACCCCATCGGGCGAGCGTTTTCAAGCTGAAGCCGAAGAATCTATAGCCAAAGAATCATTGAAAGCCTGGCGTAGAGCTCTCTTGCACAGCCAGCAGGACCGACTTTCAGACAAGCAGTGGCAGTCAGTCCGGGAAGCCGACGAAAAGGAAGCCATGTCGGCACTGTCAGAGTTGTCCAGGCGTTATCCGGACTCGAGCACGGTGCGCTTCATGATGGGCGAAGTAAAGGAACATTTCGGGAAGAAAGCCCAGGCAACGGAATACTACCTCCAGGCGACGGAGAAAAACCGTCACAGCAGCATGTATCTCTTTAAGCTGGCCAAATCTTTTGCCACCGCCGGCAATGCCAGCCAGGCTGCTGCGCGTTGGCGGCAACTTTTAAAAATGGAGCCTGGCTGCCTTCCAGCCAAGCTAGGGCTATCAAAATCGCTCCTTGCAAGCAACGCCCGTAGCCCCGAAGCAATCGCCTTGCTCAAAGAAGTTCTCCAGGCGGAGCCGGGCAACAAAGAAGCCTCAGAGCTTCTGAAAAAAATCCCGAAGTAAGTCAAGGCAGTGAGCCACCGGACTGCCCGAGCAGCTTGGGACAAGGGGATCGAGCAAAAAACAGTCAAAGAGATCCTGAAAGGATCTCCCAAGACAGACAGCCATAATGTCGTAGAATAAACGGCCGCTACGGGGGTTCGTTAAGACAGAATTGAGGATGGAGTCATGGCTAAAGAGACGGTCGGGCTGGCGGCTCAGGCGCCAGCCACAGAAGAAATCGCCATCGAAGGATTCGATCATGTGGAGTTTTACGTCGGGAATGCGCTGCAAGCCAGCTACTACTTTCACAAGGGCTTCGGCTTCGACGTGGTCGGGTACCGGGGACTGGAAACAGGCGAGCGGGATCTCAGTTCCTATGTTCTGAAACAAAAAAATATCCAGCTGGTCCTTACAAGCTCATTGCATCCGGACACGGAGATCGCCAGGCATGTGAGCAACCACGCAGACGGCGTCAAGAGCATCGGCTTCAGAGTCCTCGATGCCCGCAAGAGCTACGAGACGGCACTCAGCCGGGGAGCAGTTGGCATCGCACCCCCCTGCCAGATCGAGGACGAAAATGGCAGCTTTGTCAGCGCTGCCATTAGAACTTATGGGGACACAGTACACACTTTTATCGAACGGCATAATTACAAGGGCTCTTTCCCAGGTTACAAGGCAATCGACAAGAAAGGAAACGCCCAGCTAGGGCTTCTTGTAATCGACCATATCGTAGGCAACGTGGAGAACGCCGCCATGGAGTACTGGGCGGAATTCTACCAGAGAGTCTTTGGTTTCCACGTGCTGCAATATTTTGACGCCGGGGATATAAGCACACAGTATTCGGCGCTCATCTCCAAAGTAATGGCCAACAAGAGCCGCACCGTCAAAATGCCGATAAACGAACCAGCCGAAGGTGCCCGGAAATCACAGATTCAAGAATATCTGGACTATTACCGCGCCGACGGCGTGCAGCACATAGCCGTTACAACCGGCGACATCATCAAGACGGTCAGCGCCTTGCGAGCCTCCGGCATTGATTTCCTGAGCGTACCGCGCTCATACTACGAAGCGCTGACTGAGCGCGTTGGCAAGATAGATGAGGACATTGACGTGCTGAGCCGGCTCGGTATCCTTGTCGATCGCGAAGCGGGCGGCTATTTGCTGCAGATATTCACAAAACCCGTGCAAGATCGTCCGACTCTCTTCTTCGAGATCATTCAGCGCAAAGGAGCTCAGGGCTTCGGCAAGGGAAACTTCAAAGCCCTTTTCGAATCAATCGAGCGAGAACAAGCTTTGCGCGGGAATCTGTGAAATCAGGGGGTGAAAATCAGCATGGTCGAAAAGACTACGGAGCCTTCAACGGTGGACAAACTTCCATTGGAACAGCAAGAGAAGGTCCTGGTATATTTGAGCGGATTCGGCAATCACCATCTGAGTGAGGCTTTGCCGGGCACGCTTCCGCGCGGGCAGAACTCGCCGCAGAAATGCCCGCGCGGGCTCTTTGCAGAGCAATTGAGCGGCACCGCCTTTACCGCCCCCCGGCATGAGAATCAGCGCAGCTGGCTCTATCGGATCCGCCCGTCGGTAGTACAGGGCAAATTTTGCCCAATTGACCGGGGTCTTTTGCGAAGCAGTCCGTTCGACGAAGTACCGCCGACCCCGAATCAGATGCGCTTCGATCCGCTGCCCTTGCCTTGTGCGCCGAAAGATTTTGTCGAAGGGCTCTCGACCGTGGCCGGCAATGCCGGCTGTGCCGTGCACCTTTACGTGGCCAATTGCTCGATGTCCGACCGGTTTTTCTATAACGCGGACGGTGACTTCCTCTTCGTGCCGGAGCTCGGGGCCCTGCGATTGCGCACTGAATTCGGTATCATCGACATTGAGCCAGGCGAGATTGCCGTCATTCAGCGCGGCATCAAATACCAGGTCGAGCTAAAGGAAAAGGCAGCGCGCGGCTATGTCCTGGAAAATTACGGTCTGCCTCTCAGGCTTCCACCCTTAGGAGTGATAGGCGCCAACGGACTGGCCAACCAGCGCGACTTCTTCTCCCCTGTCGCTTTCTTTGAACAAAAGGCGGGAGATTTCCGGCTTTTGTGCAAGTTTCAGGGCTCGCTCTTCGAGGCTCCGCTTGGGTACAGCCCCTTGGACGTAGTTGCCTGGCATGGCAATTACATTCCTTATAAGTATGATCTGCGCTTATTCAACACCATCAACACGGTGAGTTTCGATCATCCAGACCCGTCCATATTTACAGTTTTGACTTCACCGTCTTGGACGCCGGGCGCAGCCAATATAGATTTCGTCATATTCCCGCCGCGCTGGATGGTAGCCGAACATACTTTCCGTCCGCCTTATTTCCATCGCAATATCATGAGTGAGTTCATGGGGCTTATCTTCGGCGTATACGATGCAAAAGCCGAGGGCTTTGTCCCCGGCGGCGCCAGCCTGCACAACGCCATGTCGGCACATGGTCCCGATGCAATTACATACCAGAGAGCCTCGACCGGGGATCTCTCCCCTCAATATCAGGAAAATACGCTGGCTTTCATGTTCGAAAGCTCCCTTGTTTTTTGCCCGACAAGGTTCGGTGCCGAAAGCGAGCTTTTACAAAGGGATTATCTATCTTGCTGGCAGGGGCTGAAAGCCGAATTCGAAGACGCCAGCCTTTGTACTCCAGAAGATTGTCCGAAGCACAACCCTGGCTGAGCTTTGCCATCACTGACTTCAGCTGAAGCGTTCACTTCCTGCCTTAAGTGTCGCTAGTAAGAGCCTGGCAATATAAAATCCGCCGCACTCCCCGGGCAAGCAGTCCTCAAAAGCCAGACTCAGCCGTAAATGTTCCTTTTTTCCAATTGTCTTGTTGGAAGTCCAGCTAATAAGATTGTTTTAAGGAGTGCGTGCCAAAAATTAGCTGTAGCAACAGCCTGATCTCAGGCTGGCTTTGCTGCATCGGCAGTGTGAGTGCCTCGCTCATGCTCGGCTTGAAGTGGCCACTCCGGACTAGCTCCTCTGATGATTTCTCTACTATGGGAGTCAGGCAATGCTGCCCAGACATTTCATCGCAACAAGATTCCTGCTCGTCATTCTTTTTTTTCAGCTTCTTTTGCCAGCAAAGCTCTGGGCACAGGCAGTGAGCGGCGGCAGCAACCAGCCGGCCAATCTCGATCTCAGCTCGACTACAAAAACGGTGGCAGCCTCCGGCTCCGGCACCATCAAGGAGGGGCAGTCCACACGCTCAGTTGCAACCACTGACCTTTTGACTCCGGCAGAGCATGTGGCTCTTTTCCAGGTTCTCAATGAAGGCAAACAATCAATCGTCTTGAGCGATCTCGGCAGCGCAGTCGGAGGAAGCTTCCAGGTAAACCCTTCCCTGGCGCCTGCCGGGCTGAACAGCCTGTTGGTACCGCAGGGGGTGACAGCCATACAGGCGAGCGCTACTCTCAATCTGTTGGGGAATCTGACGAATATGGGCAGCATCTATGCTGTTTCACAGAACCCACAGATTACGACTTCCTATATCAGCGCAGCCAACATCTTCAACCAGCAAGGTGGCTTGATTAGCTCTGTGCTTCCGTCCACGGGGCTGCCTGGTATCACATCGGCTGTCGGCAATCTCAGTCTTCACCTTACCGCAGTTCAAGACATAATCAACGCCGGGTCCATCATCGCTGCCGGGAATCTAACCGCCGTCGCCGGCGGCTCAATCATCAACGCACTACCAGCCGGGGTTACCGGCGTGAGCCCGGTGATGCAAGCGATGAACAACCTGAATCTCTGCGCAGGTACCGGCTCCATAGTCAACAGCGGCTTGCTCAGCTCGATAGCCGGCAATATCAATGTCACATCCCAACTGGCCAACAATATCATCATCAATAATATAGGCGGCAGGTTGGAAGCACTCTCTGGAATGATCAACGTGCGCGATGCCCTGTTCGCCGATAAATTCAATCTTACTCTCTGGGGAGGAGATATAGCCTGCGGGGAGGTCAATCTTTTCTCAGGCACCGGGAACGTCAACATGAGCGTCGAGCAGATTCTGGGCACAGTGAACGTCACAGGACACACTGCACACATTACGGCAGCCAGCGAGAGCCTCACCCTGGGAAGCATTACCCTGACCGGTGATCCGACCTTCTACAACACTCAAGGCTCGATCGTCCTCGATCGCGATCTCGTATTCCCTGCAGAAGATATAGCAATCATCGCCAACGGCGACATCGTCGGCAACGGCATCCAGGTAATCGATTCAAGCTCGGTGGTCAACGGCGGGCACATCACTCTCATCGCCGGTGCAAACCTGGTGACCAGCGGCACCGATCCGAAAGTGTTGCCACCAGATCAGGACACGACATCTCTCATCACCGTCGTCGGTGGCACTCCCGGTGGTGGCAAAATCGATCTGTCCACAATCCCCATCATCGGCTTTTCCTCAGTCGGGCAGTCGAGCAGCGGCGGCGACATCACACTGGCTGCTTACGGTGGGACGCGCCCCGGCTCCGGGCAGGTGCTCTTGCCGACGAACTGCCCCATAACCACGGGTTCTGGAATCAACGACATCAATGGGAACGTAACAATCATCGCCGGGGCCTCGAGCGGCACCGGCATCATAACCGGCAATATAAATACTTCAGGTGCAAACAACGGCACAGGCAGCATCTTCTTGCTTACGGCCAATCCGCTTCTCACCGGCTGTCCGAATTGCAACGGCTCTCTGCAGATAGTCAACGGCAAGATCATCTCCGGACGGTTCAACACTGATTCGGGGCGCTTCCCGCAGTTCCTGGCTTCTGTCACCACCGGTGACCTGACCGCCTCCGGCGCCACCATCGACATACGGGCTGGCAGCAATGTCAATTGTGGGAGCATATCCGTCGACGGCAGCGGCACGAGAGACGGTGGCACCGTGAACGTTCTTGCCGATATGCTGGACTTTTCCGCCCCGCAATTTGTCATAGGGTCCTCTTCGGCAAACGGCATTCACGGCAGCGTATTCGTCTCGGGCGGCTCGGCCGGCGGCGGCACGGTAGGCATCGTTAGCTCCGGATCAGGGGGCATTTTGCTCAATTCGCTCTCGTCCATCACTCTCAACTCTACATCGGGTGGGCAGCTCGGGCTCAATGCCCGCAACGGGACCCTCACTCTTCCCTCCGGTCCATACAAGCTCGACGGCGTCGGCAACGGAAATGGCGGGCTGGTCAATCTCTCCGGACAGCAAGGTGTAATTTTTACAGGTTCGAATGTAGCCATCAGCGCCAACGGTGCAGGCGCAGGCGCCGGCGGCAACATAGCCATATCCGGCTCATCGATTGTCTTCCCTGGCACCGCAACGCTGAGCGCCAACGCTCCAGGCAGTGGTAATGCCGGGCGCATCTCCATTTACGGCGGTCCGAAAGTCGAGCTTACCGACACAACAGTCATGTCCGCCACAGCCGTGAACGGCAGCGGCGGCAATATCACGCTTTCCTCTCAGGGAGCCCTGACTACCGGCAAAGGCGATGTTTTAATAAATGCCTCAAGCGCAAGTGGTGTCGCTGGCGCCGCTACCGTGGTTGCAGGCAACCTCACTGTCGGGACCGGCAATGTCACAGTCAATACGACAACAGGAAATGGAACCGGCGGCTCCATTTCCTGGGTGACAGACAGCACCACATCGACCAACGGAGCCAATATCTCCCTCAACGCCAGCAGCAGCGCAGGCGACGGAGGCTTCATAGATTTTTCTGCCAGCAATCTAACAAGCGGTGCAGGCGCCGTCACTCTCAATGCCAGCTCGGCCGGACTTGGGTATGGCGGGCTGGTGACTTTCTTTGCTCCCAAGATCCAGTCCGGCAGCGGTGCGATAGCTGTGAACACCGACAGCGCCTGGGGCTGGGGTTTGATAAATGCTTCGATCGACAGCTTCGCTGGGCCTTCCAACCTGGCGCTCAGCGCCAGAGCGACAAATTCGCTAGCAAGCGGACTGGGCGGCGGTGGCACGGTCAATCTCAGCTCGACAACTCCCTCCGGGCAACTGCACATCGGAGGAGGCGCCGGACAAATTAGCATCAACGCCTCGGCGGCTTCCTCCGGGTCGGCAACAGTTGACGGCGGTATCGTCTCAGTGACTGCCGGCAGCAACCTGGCTGTCGACGGTGCCGGGCTCAACGCACGCGCCTCCGCCCCCAATGGCAACGGCGCCCAGATTGCCCTTACCGCCGGCAGCTCCGGGCAGGGCATCTTGCAAGTTACCGGCAATCTCGATGCCAGCGGCGTGGGCAGCGGCAACGGCAGCAGCATAGCTTTGAGCTATGCCGACGCCAATCCTTTTAACAGCGTCGACATAAACGGCACAAAAGTCTCGAACACAGCCATCATCTCAGCCAACGCCCCGGGATCTGGTGCCGGCGGCACAATCACTCTATCCAATTCAGCGGCAGCTTCCCCTTTGGCGGCCGAGTTGCACGGCGGAATGTCAGCCACTTCAGCCAGCGGGACCAATGGCACAATTGCCTTTTCGTCGGCAACACAGGACATCAAGATAACCGGAGATGGGAGCCTGCAAGGGAGCCTGAATGCCTCGGGCAAGCTGGTTTCAATCAATCTCACTACACCTGTCGCCTTGAACATCGGTGCGATAAAATCCACGTCAGGCGATGTGACTTTGAATATGCAAGGCTCACAAATCAGTCTGGCGACAAGCGCCTCCAAAATTGAATCCGCCGCAGCAATCAGCCTTCTTACTCCAGTTGTGGTGAACGGCGGCAAGATCACAGCTGTGTCGGCATTGAATATCTCCAGCCCAACAACAGGCGATTTGTCAATCTCAGGAGGAGGCTCGCTGAGCGGGGCGACTGTCAGCTTCAAAAGTGCCGGAGGATCTGTTCTTGTAAATCAGGGAGCCCTTGCCGGCAGCGTATCCGGAAGTGCCTCCCGGAACTATAGCCTGACAGTGGCGGATGGCGGGCTCAACGTGGCAAACATCACAACCAGCGCTGGCTCACTCAGTCTCATCGTCAATGGCGGCACCCTCACTCTCCTGGACAACAGCTCCTTGACGGCGCGCGAGGGTAATATCCTTCTGCAAAACAACTCAGCCACCGGAGCCATAGCTCTGCGCCCCTATGCCACAGTCACGGCTGCATCAACCACTTCCACCAGCCTCGGGCGTGTTGACATCGTTATGGGCGGCATCCCCTCGGTACCCGTGACAGGCACTCCACCGGCCGATCTGACAGTGACACTTCTAAATGGCGGGAAGATTTATTACGGCGCTGCCGGCATAGCCAGCGGCTGCTGCAACCACACCGCAAGAGTCGACGGCTCAGTGGTGCTCTTTGATACAGGTGCCATGCCCTCTTCTGCCATCAGCCTCACTACCAACAACAGTTTCAATGCGAGCAGCCGTCCGACAGTGGTTGTTCGCCCCCTGCCCCCGGGGAAAGGGGGTATTCCTCCCGGACATGGTGGACTGCCACCAGGACTCGGCGGTTTACGCCCGCCCGGTCTTGGCGGCACTCCGCCTGGTCTTGGCGGACTAAGACCAGGCGCTGCCATGCTCATCCTTCTGCAGGATCTCCTGACGCCACAGGCAAGCCAGAATTTGGGACGCCAGATTCGCAGCATCATAGGACGAATTGCCTATGAAGAGGAAGACAAGTCCGAATCCGAATTCCAACCTGTGTCCTATGTGCAACCGGCGGTAACGGACTGGACAAAGAGCCAATCGTTACCTTCCATGGGCACGCCCACAGCGCAGATCAAGCATACAGGCGCTGCCAGGGTGCTGGTCAATTCCAGCGGGCACCTGCTTCTCAAACGTGGAGAAATACTTCTCGTATGCAAAGAAGACACTCTCCTGAAAGCAGGCATCTGCGACCTATCCCTTGAGCGGGGCGCGGTAGTCTCCGTTGACAGAGACGATGAGGCGGTAAAAGTTCGAGTCCTTTATGATCGCAGCCCTGCGTCAGTAAAAGCATTTATGGGAGACAACAAACATTCAGTGGATCTCTCAGCCGGGCAGGAGCTAATCGTCAGCGCAAAAGACGCATCAAGCAGCTCGCTGGATGGTCTGGCGCGACGCCACATGCGCCAGACAAGCCTCGACGGCGGGCAGAGAGTCACAACAAGCGAATTCTCGCTGGTCAGCCTCTTTCGACATAGCGACATCCTCGGCGCCCTTGCCACCAGTAACGATACCGCTGACAAACGGCTCCTCGGGAAGCTCATGAAAATGGGAGTCTGCCTGACAACGGTTACCTCGTCCCATGGCGCATACACAAGCGCAGGGCGTCCGTAACTCTGCCTTGTGCGTTCCTCCACATTTAGAGAGCTGCTTGGAGATTACCTGGCAGGCAGGCTGGCTTGCTCGGGGGTCGCCTCAACTTCGTGTCTTTGCCAGCCAGTGAAACCGACAGGTCCGCCAACTGCAGCCTTCATAGCCAGATCAAAGCTCACTTGAGAGCGCTTCGAGCCTTCCGGAAAGTCCAGCAGTCTCGCCCCGTTCAGGCTATAAATGGCGGCAAAAACAGCCTGGCGGAATTTGAACTCGTCAGTGCCTCCCCTCAACGTTTCGCTTGGGGGCAAGAAACAAACAATCTCCGCTTTCACAGTTCTGCCGCTGGACACGACAATTCTCACACGAGCAACACCCGGGTATTGCCCTTCCTTGCCGAAGGCATCATAGAGCGACTGGAGGAAGCACCGATACCAATCATCCCAGCTTACAAGAGCCCCTGCGCGGGCCGAGGCTTGCGCCGTATCCACTTGGACCTCCACTTTATCGTTGGCCCAGAGATCCGCCTCACCAGATGTTGCTTGAGTGGGTATTGCTTCGGCAACCGTTCCTGCGCCTCTATATCCTGGCACAAAGCCAGAGGCTGAGCCGGAGCCGGAGGACGAGGCAGATTGCTCATGTATACGAAAATCTTGCTTGTAGTTAGATACAGCCCCTGACCCGACCTTCTTGTGGCGACTGGCGCTGCGTGTCTTATGGAACGAGCGCCAGAATCCGGACAAAGACCCAAGTCCCCCGACAGCAAAGCCGGCAAAAGGCCCCAGCTTCAGGCAGGGCAAATGCAAGGATGGCACACATATGCTTGGCAGATGAAAGGACGGCAGACAAGACCTGAGCCCAAAAGCACCCATGGCAGTTATTCCGGACAGACCGCCGGCGGCCCGCCAGCAGCCTGCACTTGAGCTCAAGCTTGAGCCTGAACCGCCGCCTGATAAGGAAGTAAAATCAGTACTGCTGGAGCCGGAGCCGAAAGAAGATGAACTGGACCAGGAGCTGCCTGAGCCTGCCGCATAAAAGACAGGCGGAACAGAAACGGGGCCCGACGAAAAATAGAAAGGATCTGACACCTGGGTGCTGGGAGGCTCGTCAACCGGAGAAAGAGGCGCAACAACAGGTGCGCGAGCCGAAAAGACGGGCTCAATGACTTGAGCACCAACAGGTTTCGGCGGTGGCAACAAAGACAGAGACCGGTTGAGCGGGGCTACCTGCTCGACAAAGCCTGAAAGTGGTTTGCAGAAGAGTTCCCCGTCTTCTGCGACATGCCCCGTTAGCGGCTGCCCATGGTGTTCCTGCTTGCCATCGGACAGGGGCGAGCTTTCTGATGGCGGTCGTGAGGGAGCAGGGTGAGCCTGCTCCTCCCCCTGGTCCTTAGCGAGTGGCGCCGTTTCTCTGTTCGGGGGATCTTGCCGGGATAAATCCAGAGAACCGGACAATTGCTCGGCCTGAACAGATAGAGGCAAGGCACAGCAGTCACCAGATACAAGCAATGTCAGAGCCGTCACCAGAAGTTTCCGTG
>JAHFBI010000283.1 GCA_023250095.1 Candidatus Melainabacteria bacterium | reverse complement strand
AACTCAAGATCCCTTCCTTTCAATGTCTATTATTCCCATAAATTTCCCTGGCATGAGCCAGTTGCCAGACTAGGGTGCTGCGCCCTGCTGTGATTTTTGGGGATTGCCTGAGGCGGATTCTCAGGGCAAGGACCTTATGGTCCACCTTCGGCATTTGGCATGACGTAAGTGTAGGGGTAGCTGTGCCGCGATTTGAAGGCAAAACTTTGAGAGCCGACAAGCGCTCTCACAAGAAAGGGCGGGTAAACATCGATGGTCGTTTCCACTGCCACTTCGCCAATCACCGGACCGCCGTGCGGAGCTGCCGGCACGGGAGACTCTATTTTCTCCTGTACTTCCGCTGATTCGCGCAATTTCAAGGGGAGGTTGCTTTGATAGACCCGCTTGATGATGCCTACAGCACGCTTATTGGGTGGGGCGCCAGTCCCTACTGTCCGGCTGCCGGCTGCAAGCAGACCTGGCGGGCCACCGGCGGCGGCCCGCGCTGCATCGCGGCAGACAGCATCGTTTGTGCCGGCACCAAGGGCCAGGAATGCGCAGTCGATCAGAACCAGGATGACAGGCACAACTACCATCAAGCTGGCGGCAAGTTCAAGCAAAGACTGCCCTTGGCGCTGGCGAAAAAAATGCATATTTGCCCATCCTAAAGATAAAGTCGGCTTACGTTAGCTCCTGCCCCTTATGACGGGTGAGCCCGGACAATTAGCCGAGGCAAGGTCCTTTGTCTGAAGAGAAGCTCTTAAGCTGCAAAGGAAATGTTGTTGCTCCTCTAACAGGAAGCCTCTGACTCAGGCACTTTGCAAGACTCTCCAGTCTCCGATTATGAATTCCCCGAATTCATGATCTGGCGGCGCTCGTCAAAGCGGGCTCTTATCTCGGCAGCCCTGCGCTCCAGTCTCTGTGCTTCTTGCTCGCGGCAGGTGTTGTGCAAAAGGCGCGCGTAGGCATCACACCAGTAAGCCATATGTGGATCATCGGCTCCAAAGATTTTTTCGTAAAGCTTGCGACAGTTCTGGAAGACCTGCTCAGCCCTGTAATCGCCTGAAACCAGATAACAGGTAGCCAGTCCGAAAGTGCAATAAGCCAGATTGCGCTCCAGACCTGGCTGCTGCGAAAAGATTTCCAGGGCGCGCCGGTACCAAAGCTCGGCTTTGGCGAAGTCTCGCTGTCCATGATAACAGCGCCCGAGATTGTAGCGAATATGAGCAATCTGCTCGAGATCAAGTTTGGGATCTTGCTCGTAAATCTCCAGCGCGCGTCGGAATAAAGGCTCAGCCTTCTTGTCCTCGTTTTGCTCGTCATAACATCTGGCCAGGGCAAAGAGATTACTTGCCACATATTCGTGTTCGGGTCCGTGCACCTTTTCAAAAATCTCCAGGCAACGCTGGTAAAGCGGTGCCGCTTTAACATAATCGCGCTGGCAGACATAGCACTGAGCCAGATTCTCCAGCATATTGCCAATTTCTTCATCATCGGCAGGCAAGATCTTTTCGTAAATGGAGATGACCCTTTTATATAAAAGCTGGGCTTCAGTATATTTGCCACACTGCAGGTTGCACTTTGCCAGCCCCGAGAGGCTGAATGCCACGTCTTTGTGTTCAGGTCCCCAGACTTTCTCGTAAATCTCCAGCGCCTGCCGGTAAAGCGGCTCGGCACCGACATAGTCGCCGCGCTGGATGCAGCACTTGCCCAGAACAAGAAGGCTGTAAGCCAGCCGGATATCTTGCTCCTCAAAGTCGCCTGATTCGACAGCCAGCCGGAAGTACCTTTCAGCTTCGTCGAAATTTCCCAGCATCAAAGCCTGGTAGCCTGACTCGCTCACTTCCGACCAGTTGACTTTGCTGTTCATTCTAGGCTCCGCACAACGGGATCCCTCTCTTGCGTCTGACCAGCTTCCAGGGTCGGGCAGCTGCCTGAAATATAGACACCCCACCGATGTCAAGAGTTGCTTTATCCATTCTACTTCCCAGAGGTGAAACGCACTAGAGAAGGATCAAAGCCACAGATTTCTCTATGGACTGATAAGCTGGCTAATTGTTCAGTCCTTCTGGATGCTCGACGGCAGCAGTGGCTGTAAATTCTACAGGCACGGGAGCGCCTAGCCCAGGCACATCGCCCAGAACAGGAATGCCATTGAAATTGAATAAGGGCGAGACATTATAGCTGGACGTTACCTGGTACTGATATATGTTGTCCGCAAGCGACTGGCTATCATTAGGAACCTTGTCACCTTTGTGGTAGACCTGCTGCTTGCCAGATGAAGTTTCAGTGACAACACAAGAAATATTGGTGCCTGTATTGTCTAGCGGCGGCGCCCCGGATACAGAAGGCGACATCTTGGCGAAATCGCGGAACATCTTCAGGTTGTCGTAAGTTGTTTTGACACTGTTGACAGCATCCGTATAAGTCCCGCAAGGGGCGGCCTGCCGTGCGCCCATATTAGCTACAAGCATCACGGAAGACACCCCGGCCAGGAAACTGGCCAGGTCGATTAGCGGAAAGACAATCAAAACAAAAAATATCCACATCGCCGGTCCGAATTCCGCCATCGCGGTACCCGTTTTTCTCCGGCGGCTCCGTTGACGGCATTGCTCAGCTGGCATTGTCTCAAATCTCCTGCCCATTTCAGGGTACCCCGGCTTCGGGCCGTCCCCTTCTTCTAATATAGTCCAATTTCGGCTCAAGGTTAAACTTTGAGCAAGACACCTCGCCTGACCGAGCTTTTCGACTTTATTGGGCCGGGTCTGCTGCAGGGCTCAGCCGGGGGATGAGCCTGCTTTTCAGGGGCAATTGAGAGCCTGTTTCGTTGTGATACCGGATATGGTATTGGAAAACTCCATAGAACCAGCCACCGCCTGGTTCGGCTTCGGGTACAGACGGAGAATATTGTATTGCGTGTCTCGCTGAGCGGCATCACGACCGGACTGATGGATACAGTCGATCATGGAGGCGAGTGTGACATGATGGTGGGTACCTGCAGCCGACACGACATTTTCTTCCAGCATTGTTCCGCCAAAATCATTGGCTCCGAAGCCGAAGGCTGTCTGCCCGAGAGCGCTTCCTTGGGTCACCCAGGAAGACTGGATATTTTTCACGTTATCCAACATCAAGCGAGCCACAGCTACCATCTTCAAATAATCTGAGGCTGTGGTCAATTGTTTTACCCGCCTGGACAGAGGAGTATTGCCTGGCTGGAAAGACCAGGCAATAAAGGCTGTAAAACCGCCGGTCCTGTCCTGGAGATCTCGCACTCTCAGGAGATGCTCGAGGCGATCTTCAGCGGTGTCTACGGAACCGAACATCATGGTGGCAGTGGTTTTCAGCCCGAGGGCATGGGCTGACTCCATGACTTCAAGCCAGCGTGCCGCGCTCATCTTCGCCGGAGAAATGATTTTCTTGACGCGCTCACTCAGTATTTCTGCGCCGCCGCCGGGAATGGATGAAAGCCCTGCTTCGATCAGCCTTTCCAGCACGCGCTCCAGGCTGATTTCGCTGACCCGGCAGATATGATCTATTTCCGAGGGCGAGAGCCCGTGAATAGTCAGCCCGGGGAAGTCACGGCGGATGCTGCCGAGGAGATCTTCGTAATATTCGATTCCCAGATCTGCGTTGTGCCCGCCTTGAATGAGGAGCTGAGTGCCACCGAGATCGACTAACTCCCGGGTTTTCTCCTTGATTGTCTCGTAAGGAAGCACATAGCCGTTTTGCGAGCCCGGCGGCTCATAGAAGGCACAGAAGGTGCAGTAAGCGTTGCAGACATTGGTGTAATTGACATTGCGGTCGATGACGAAAGTTACTGGCTCCTCATCGGGATGAAAGCGACGGCGGACTTCATTGGCCGCCCAGCCGAGATCGAGCAGGTCGGCTTCCTGCAAGAGGAAGAGCCCTTCTCCATAGCTAAGCCGCTTGCCGCTGTGGGCAGACAGAAGCAGCTCTCTTGCAGAAAAGCTCTTGCTCATGATGTCTTCTTACTCCAGGAGGTCTCGATCGGCTGATCAGCATATAGATTTTAACGATTGGACTGGGGCTGGGCGTCAAAGGTAAAGAATATGCAGGGAGGCTGATTTATAAACTTTTCTCCACAGCAAGCGCGAGCCGGGCAATGAGATTAAAATTAATCTAAGACAAGCCGTGCGCTTCCTCTCTAAACTCGTGAGAAGCAAATCTGCGGCAAGGAAACTGGACAGGGCTCAAGGAGCGACAAGCGCTGGTCAAGTACAAAGATTATTACGCCACACTCGGGGTCGGGCGCCAGTCTGCGGAGAAAGAAATCAAGGCGGCTTATCGCAAGCTGGCCAGGCAGTACCATCCGGATGCCGATCCCGGCAAGAAGGAGGCCGAAGAGAAATTCAAAGAGATTACCGAAGCATATGAGGTGCTGAAAGATCCTGAAAAACGGCGTCGCTACGATACGCTGGGTGCCAACTGGAAGGCCGGGGCTGACTTCACGCCTCCGCCCGGTTTCGGCGGATTCAGCTTTGATTTCGGCAATCTCGGCGATCTGGGACGGTCTTCGCCCTTTTCTGATTTTTTTGAGACTCTTTTCGGTCAAACATTCAAAGCTGGCGGTGAGGGAGCAGGCGGTTTCGGCGGCCAGCGCAAGAGTGTCAAAGGGCAGGATCAAGAAGCTGATATCGAGCTGTCTATCGAAGAGATCGCCCTGGGTACAACCAGAAATATCCATGTCACTGCCCCAGGAGCCAGACCGAAAACTTTGCAGGTAAAAATACCAGCCGGAGTGCGCGCTGGCTCGAAAGTACGCGTGCCCGGGGAAGCTGGTCCCTCGCCTCTGGGGGGACCGTCCGGCGATCTTTTCTTGAAGGTTAGAATCAAGCCGCATAAAGATTTCACTCTCGAAGGAGATAATCTTGTCTCCGAGCTCAAGGTGAGCGCGGCCATGGCGGTTGTCGGTGGTCAGGTCACTGTATCTACTCTTGATGGTCCAGTGAAAATAAGCATTCCAGCTCTCAGTCAGACCGGGCGAATGCTGCGCTTGCGCGAGCGAGGTCTGCCGAAGCTCAAGCAAAGCTTGCGCGGCGATCATCTGGTGCGCTTGAAAGTAGTCACTCCGTCCGAGGTGACGCCAGAGGAAAAGGCTCTCTGGGAGAATCTGCTTCAACTGGAGGCCCAAAAGCAAAAGACAGAGCCGAAAGAATCAACCGCCCGTTGAGCCGGCTTTTGGAGGATCTTGTTTTTGCTGGGCTTTTTCCAGAGCCACTGAAAGCATGAACTCGGAAAGAGCCTGGTTGTTTTCGCCGAGTTTCTTGAGCACCACAGCAAGTGTGCGATGCACTTCCGGATTGCTGGGAGCCTCTCGCCTGGCGTCAAGCAAGAGATCTTTGGCATCCCGCCCCTGCCCGATATTGGCAAACAGCTGGGCAAGCCGGAGCTTGGGAACATAATCGTCCGGGCGGTTGTTGACTTGCTGCTGCAGCTCATAAATTGCCCGATCGACTGTGCCCCAGTCGGAGACGAGAGCCTTGAGCGCATCGGGCAGACCGGACTGATTTTCGATGGTCACGCCGCGGATATATTCATCCATTCCGTCTGACCCCCGTCCTGCCCGGGCTAGGCATAAGCCATGCATCTTGTAGGCCAGGCTGTTGTTGCTGTCAATTGTGACTATGGTGCCAAATTCGTCGGCAGCTTCGGCATTCTTGTCTTGCTTGAGCAGAATTTGCGCCACTTGCATGTGGGGATCTACCCAACGTTCATGGGCTTTGGACAGGATCTGGTACTGCGCGATAGCCTCCGGATAATTGCCCATGTCGGCCAGCTTGGAGGCATAAGCAAATCGTACGTAACGATTTCTTGGCGCCAGAGCAACGGCTTTCTTGATCAGTTTGAGGCCGTCTTCGGTCGAGCCGGCAAGAATGAACACGTTGCCAGCGCAGAGATTGCTTACTACATCGTGGCTGTTCTTTTTCAAAAGCTCGCGGGCTGCTGCCTCGGCTTCCGGATACTGACCGGCGCGAGCCAGTTGCATGGGCTTGAGCGACTCGGCCTTCTGCACGACTTCTGGAGTATCCATGGTGTGCTCGTTACCCTTTTCACCGGCTTTGATCTCGGCATCGAAGGAGGTGATGGTCGTCCAGAAAGCAAACATGCAGATAACCGCAGCCAGCGCCTCCAGAGACAAGAAAGATCGCCCGATTGATTCGGGTCTGTAGCTAGTAATGTTTTGCAAGGCTAATTCCCCCTGAATACCGGTGACGCAACTCACTTAGGGCAAAACTGAATGTTTCCAGAACACTTGTCGGTTTGACGAAATGGTTGATTTGTTGCTTGGCTCCTTCGGCAAGCTCGAGCAGGCTGCTCAAATAAGTCGTCACAGCCGCCGAGCTGGAAGACTTGCTAGAAAGTGCCTCGACCTCACAGGCCACTACGAGATCGAGAATTCTGGCCAGTTGTTCCTCATCTGACAGTAGCTCTTCTAGTTGCTGGGACAACTGCATCAGCTTTCCTGAGAGGCAGAGCGCTTCCTCGACGGAGCAATGGAAAGGCAC
>JAHFBI010000282.1 GCA_023250095.1 Candidatus Melainabacteria bacterium | reverse complement strand
GGCGAAAATCTGATGAAAGAAATCGACTATCTGTCTACCCCCGAGACAGGAGGTCCAAGCAAGCTCGCTGTGTTCAGATCCATGGTCGACATGAAAGCAATGGGGCAATTCGGCAACATCGACCTTGTGGACGGCAACGGACAGATAGTTACTGGGCAATTACAAGCAGGTAATATCAAGACGATCATGGCTAAAACAGACGATGGCACGGTGACTCTCTACCATGCCGGAGCAGATAGCACGACAGATCGCTCACTCTACAACCAGGACAAGCGCAACATTCTCGTCAATGACAAAGAAGAGCCGGAGCACACCGCAGACGTTCAAAAGATAGTCGATACGTTCCACAAGACTATCGATGAGATGGTCGCCACCGGGCATCGATTGCCTGGCGGTGGCGAAATCATGGGCATTCTCAACGACGCCGACCGTGCCTACTTCGACGACAAGCTATACGACTGCGCTGACCAGGCCAACAAAGTGCTCTCCGAGCTTGCCAAACAAAAGCTGGATGGAAATTGGGATTTGCATTTGACTGGTGATCCTCCCCACTACACCCTGGAGGCCGTTCCTCACAATCCCAGCGATCCAATCATTCATCTCGATCCGTGGCGCGGACATGAAACCATTGAAATTAAGCCACCAGGCAGCCATCCGGATACGAGGCTGAATTTTTGGACGGATGACCAGGGGACGGGACACTGGGGCGCGGTCAATAACGGCCATTCAACCCGGAAGACGCTACCTTCGCACGACCAATAGCCCTGGCTATCGGGCAATCACTGCCGGGCACGATTGCCACGGTTAGTATCGTCTACCCTTTCGATGCATGCGGTCAGCAACCAGGCAGAGACATTCGCCTGAGGCTTCAGTGAAAGTTGTGGGCGTGCAAATGCAGGGCTTCGTCGTCGGAAAGACGAGGCAAAGCTTTCACGTCTTCAGCAATAACATTGACGACGCCTTCCTCCAGTTGCAGGCGCCCGCTGATGACAAGAAAATGATTGCGGCGAATTATCCCAATGTACCTTTCATAAACTTGCGGGCGAACAACTACATTGGCCATGCCGGATTCGTCTTCCAGAGTAAGAAAGACGAATCCTTTGGCCGTGCCCGGCCGCTGCCGGCAAATGACACCACCGGCAACGGCAAGCCGTCTGCCATTGCCTTGCTGCCTCAGCTCAGCGCATGACTTGATGTCCTTGCCCTCAAGCCATTTTCTGTAATACGCCATTGGATGCTGTCCAACTGAAAGCCCGAGTGTCCTGTAATCAGCGACTGTCTCTTCCAGAGCGCTCATGTCTGGAATCTGCTCAGCAATGTCGCTGACTGCCAGATACCGGGGTTCAGAATCAACAATATCGCTGCCTGCCGGCAGCGGCATTTTTGCATGAGGAATTTCGCTGCCGGTCCGGTACACCGGATCAGTGCCATGCAGGCTGCTTTCAGCCACACGCCCTTGCTGCTTGCCTGCTTGCATCTCTTTGAAAGCCTGCAACAAAGGCAGCTCCTCCTTACGGCGAACTACCGCCAGAACTTCCCAGAGAGCTCTCCTTCTGCCAGGGCAAAACCTCTCGAAAGCGCCAGCAAGAGCAAGCCGCTCGAGATCCTGCTGGCGCAGCCCGCTGCGCCGGCAGACATCCTCCAGCGACGTAAAAGCACCGCCCTGTCTCCAGGCTTTCTCCAGAGAAGATCTGGCTTTGTGCCCGAGCCCCTCTACGTATCGCAAGCCAATTCTCAGCACCGGCGCCGCTCCTTCGACATCCTCGAGCGTACAGTCCCAGGCGCTTCTGGACAGATCGACAGAGCGTACTTCCACGCCATGCCTGAGCGCATCGGCAATGAGCGTTGCCGGGCTGTAGAATCCCATCGGCTGCCCGTTCAAAATGGCGCAATAGAACTCTGGCGAGAAATAGCGCTTCAAATATGCAGAGGCATAGACCAGAAGCGAAAAGGAAGCAGAGTGACTCTCGGGAAACCCGTAACTGGCAAAAGCCCTGAGCTGAAACGTAATCGTCTCAATCGCCTCTTCGGAGAGCCCGTTGCGCCGCATCCCTTCGCAAAGTTCGAGGCACACTTCCGCCATTCTTTCCTGCGAGCGCTTGTGGCTCATGACACGGCGTAAATTGTCAGCCTGAGACGCCGTGAATCCAGCGGCAGTGACAGCCAGACGCATCCCCTGCTCCTGAAATAGAGGCACGCCCAGCGTTCTTCTCAAAATCGGCTCCACAGACGGATGCACATACTCGACTGGCTCGAGCCCCCGCCGGCGGCGCAAGTAAGGATGAACTATATTGCCCTGAATAGGTCCAGGCCGCACCAGCGCGATGGAAATGACGATATCGTAAAAACACTCAGGGCGCAGCTTGGGCAAAATATTCATCTGCGCGCGAGATTCCACCTGAAAGACACCGACGGTATCGGCGCTTTGAAGCATCCTGTAGATGGAGGGATCATTCATATCCAGCTGAGAGAGGTCGACTTTCAGCCCGCGATGTTTCTCAATGAGTTTCATCCCCTCCTGAATCACCGTCAGCATACCCAGCCCAAGCAGATCGACTTTAATCAGTCCGACAAGATCAAGATCGTCTTTATCCCATTGAATAACAGTCCGCCCTTCCATCGAAGCCGGCTCAATCGGCACAATTTGCCCGAGCGGCTCTCCAGACAGCACGAAGCCGCCAACATGAATCGAGCGGTGCCTGGGCAACTCATTCAAGCCGTCCACTACTTGAATAAATTGCTGAACTCGCCTGTCGCGCGCATCAAGCCCGGCAGCTTCAGCACCGCCCTCGCGCAACGCCCGGGCAGCCTCGCTCGCCTCCCGAAAGTGAGATTCGGCGGACAGCTTATCCGCTTGCTCCGGCGAAAAACCGAAGACCCGGGCCGCATCGCGCACGGCTGAGGGCCCGCGGTAAGTAATATGCTCGCATACCATGGCGGCATGCTCGCGCCCATATTTGTTATAAACGTATTGCAGAACCTTCTCGCGCTCTTGATGGGCGATATCGAGATCGATATCCGGCGGCTCATTACGCCCTTCCGATATAAATCTCTCGAAGAGCAAATCCATGCCGACTGGATCGACAGCAGTAATCAGCAAGCAGTAGCAGACAGCCGAATTAGCCGCCGACCCGCGGCCTTGTACAGCAATCCCCTGCGACAGGGCAAACTGCACAATCTCCCACATAATTAAAAAATACGGGGCGAGATCGAGCTTAGTGATCAAGTCAAGCTCATGATTGATCTGGCGGATATGCTTGTCCGTCAGCCGCTCCCCATAACGCCTGTCCGCCCCTTCAAAGACAAGTCGCCGGAGAAACTCGTTTCTGTCCATGCCAGTCGGAACACTGCAGGCAGGCAGAACCGGTTTCAACAAGCCCAGTCGAAACTCGCACCGCTCGGCCACAAGCAAAGTATTCTTGACGCCATCGAGATTATGGCGCCACTGTCTGGCGATTTCCTCAGGCGATTTAAGATACCAGCTGCCATTAGGGCGAAGTCTGCGCCCGGCTGTCTGCAAGGTGACCTCATGTCTCAGGCAAGTAAGCACATCATGAACGAACCGCTTATCTGGCATTGCATAATGGACATTATTCGTCACCACCCACGGTATCGCCTCCCGCCCGGCCAACTCGAGCAATTGACGACATATCATGGATTCCTGATGGATATGGTGATCCCACAACTCCAGAAAGAAGTCCTCACCGAACATCTCATGCAAGAGCCTGGCCCTGGCGCAAGCGGCGTCAATCAATCCTCTGGCAAGCAAGCGCGGAATCTCTCCCTGCGGGCAGCCGGAGAGAGCAACCAGTCCACCTGAGTGCCGGGAAAGCATTTCCATCGATACACGCGGACTGCCACGCTCACAAGAATCCCTGGCCCTGGTAATGAGCCAGCAAAGATTTTTATAGCCATCAAGGCTTTTGGACAGCAACGTCAGATGGGACTCTCCTTCCAGAGTCAGCTCGGCACCGACAATTCCCTTAAGTGAAGTTTCTTTTGCAGCCTGGGCAAATCTCACCATACCGCCCATATCATCATGATCGGTCAGAGCCAGCGCGCTCAAGCCAACCCGGGACGCGCGCTCAACCAGCTCCTCAGGACTGGAGGCACCATCTAAAAGAGAAAACGCCGAGTGGCAATGCAGTTCCGCATACTTCATATTCAGCTCGCAAGACAGAACAGGACAACGGCACATAAAGCCTCGGACCAACAACTGGCGCCAGAGGCATTAAATGCCAAGGACCCAGTTGCTCCTGCCGCGACGGCACCGCCTAATGAGACACCGGCAAAATTACCCACACACCTGTGGCAATTATAGCCATACATCCGTATGTTCGTCAACCGGCAGGACCGTCCCATCCGGCTGCACGAGCCCGTGCCTCAGCCTTGGCAGCTCCTTTCTCGTCACCGAGAAAGTGCCGCACTTGCCCCAGCTCATACCAGGCATCACCATAGTCCGGCTCAAGTTCCACAGCCCGAGCAAAAGCCCGCTCGGCCTGCCGATCATCGCAACTTATGCGCAACCTACCAAACTGATACCAGCCCTCAGCCAGGCAAGGATTGATCGAAACAGCCTTCTGGAATGCCTCGGTAGCCTCTGAAGGATCGACAAGAACTTTGCCCAGATTCAACCAGGCCTCGGCACAATCGGGCTCAAGTTCGAGAACTCGCCTGAAAGCAAGACCAGCTCCAAGCCGATCGCCTCTTTCAGCCAGGCGGCAACCGGTGTCAAACCAGCCGCTACTGTCGTCTGAGGCGATGCCTACAGCTCTACGGTAATCGCCAAGATCCACCACATCGTTCAGGTCGCCTTCATGCAAGCAATAGCGTATAACGACAAGCTTACAGAAGCTCTCGATATCAGGCGGTACATAGGACAGCGCCTCCTGACTGGCCTCGACTGCCCCTGGTAAATCACCCCGCTCGACACGAGAAAGGGCGACGTTGGTCCACGCCTCACCACAATAGTCCACATAACGCGTCGCCAGACGAAAAGCAAACTCGGATGCTGGCGCAATGCCAGCTCCCTGCAGCGCCTTACCGGCAGAAAGACAGCATTTTCCGGGGTCTGGCGCAGCAATCACGACGATAAAACAGCCCATCAAAAAAGATGCGCATCTTGTGCTTAAACAAGCCTCGATCAAGCTCACACCAAATCCCCCGTACAAAGGAAGTACAGGACAGGACCATCAAGGCCATACAAAGGAAGGGCAGATCTCCGGTGCCGGCGTAACAGCCAGTTCTGACAGTCCGGAGAAGATATTCAGATTTCTACCATTTTATAGACAGGCACCAGCAAAAGAACGGGAAAAACCCTGAGCCTTGGCCGGGCACCAGACAATTGCGCCGGAGAATTCGGACCAGTGCGTTTACTCAGTCGAAAAAGCCCTCAAGATACCAGCCATTTCCCTCATGATCGTGCACAAGCAGCACAAGCAGGCTCGCTTCACCGGCGCAGCTGAGATCATCTGCGCGCCGGTGAGCAGATACAGCGGCTTTCGATCTCTTATCCCTTGGTTCGATCAAGGCCACATAATATGACCTGCGCACGGGCCTTTCCCACCAGAGCCCGGACAGGCGCTCGGGCTCAGTAATTTCTTTGATGCGATGCCACTGTCCCTGGTACACGATAGATGTCGGCAGCTCTCCTTGAAATTCCACCAGCACCGGATCAGCTGCCGGAGCCCTCCTCAAGACCAGTCCGCTTGCCAATCCGGCAGGACCGGTGCGAGAATTTATATAGCTAACATTTACAGGCAAGATCGAACCCACCGCGCAGTCACCTGTCACCGGCAGCCAGACTCCGGCATTCTCTGGCAGATACTGATCGTTGGGCACGGATCTCACCACAGTCTCCGCTCCCAGTTTCGCCATAAAACGCTGCAACATCAAAGTAAGCGAGAAAGAGCGCGAGTCATCTCTGGATTGGCTGACAATAGTGCCTGCGTCATCTCCGGCAAGCTCGCCTGCGAGAATTTCAGTATGAACGCCTACGTCATGGGGCTGTGCCGCCAGGGACAATGCCACTGAAGATGATGGCATAGCCGCTCCGCCAATTCGCGCTTGCTCCCAGGACTCACGGCAGAAGCGCGATACAACAAGAGCCGCACCTGTAAATTCACGGCTGAGCGGTCTGGCCTCAAGGGAGAGCTTCAGAACCTCCAGCAAAAAACGTGGATGGCTGGAAGGAACAAGCAATCTAATCGGGCGTTCGTCGAATTTCTCATTCTCGTTAAAAAATGACAGCAAAAGCTCCTCAGCCAGCAAGCCTTCCTCCTTCAGCTGCGCGGTAAGACGGTCCAGCATCGACTTGAGCACAAACTGCGTCTCATGGAGAAGCTCGATCGCCCCGCCGAGCTCTACCGAGCATTTGAACTCCTTCTTTGCGGCTGGCAACTGCGGCTTGCGACTGTCCACACCACTGGCCAGCTCGCAAGCCCGAATTCCTTCGACGCCGAAACGTTCGGCAAGAGAATTTACCGACAGCCCGGTCAACTGTCCCATCGTCTTTATGCCAAGCTCAAGTAAAGCCTCCTGAATGTGCACCCCGACCGGCAAATA
>JAHFBI010000022.1 GCA_023250095.1 Candidatus Melainabacteria bacterium | reverse complement strand
CCCCATTTTGCTGCCAACAGTCAAGGCCACAAAGATGGCCAGAGACAAAACCATCGCCGCGATGATGTGATGCTTGTGTGCTACAACCAGTTTTGAGATGTTCTTCATAGGCGGCCTCCAGAAGCCCCGAAGGGCGGGTGAAGGTCCCCTGATAGGATGGGCCTCAGGGACTGGCCCTTCTCAGCATCTTGCCGAGCTCGCTGGGGAGTTCCAACTCCTGCGAGAACTTCACTAAGCTCCTCATGAGACAGGACGCGCGGCTGCCGCCGGAATTATCTCCGGAGGCAGCCTTGCGTCAGTTAACCTTGCGCAAATCAGGCAACCCGGTTCTTCTCGAGTATTTCCTTTGCCGCCTCGGCGGAAACCGCCTCGTAGCTCAGGAACTCGAGAGTGAACGTACCGTTGCCTTGCGTGTTGTTGCGCAGAGCTGTGGAGTAACCGAAAGTCGTGGACAGCGGAACTTCCGCTTTGACGACAGTGGTTTCGTCCACCATGTCCGTGCCCGACACGCGTCCGCGTCTCTGGGAAACGTCACCAATGACGCTACCCATATACTGCTGCGGAATGACAACCTCCAGCGCCATGACCGGCTCGAGCAGGGTGGGCCGTGCCTTCAGGAAAGCTTCCTTGAAGCACATGGCACCAGCCAGCTTGAAAGCCATATCACTGGAATCAACATCGTGCGCCTTGCCGTCCACGAGACTGACGCGGACGTCTACCACGGGGAAGCCAGCCAGAGCGCCATTGTTCAGCGCTTCGCGAATTCCCTTCTCGACCGAGCCGATGAACTCGTTGGGAATGGCACCACCAACGATAGCATCCACGAACTCGAAACCACCGCCTGCTGGCAGAGGCTCGATATCCAGGACAACCATCGCGTACATGCCGTGTCCGCCGGTCTGCTTCTTGAACGTGTGCTCGTGGTGCGCCTTGCCGGCAATCGTCTCGCGGTAGCTTACCTGCGGGCGACCGGCGCTGGTCTCGATGCCTTGCTCCTTGAGCAGCTCCTGTTTGATTTCCAGGTGCAACTCGCCGAGCCCGGCGATGATGGTCTGGCCAGTTTCCTGGTCAGTGAAGTACCGGAAGCTGGGATCCGCCCGGCGCATGCGCTCCAGTGCGGTGTTCAGCTTCTGCTGTCCGGCGCGGTCCTTCGGCTCAATAGCCAGAGAGATGACCGGATCCGGGCAGTTGATGGACTCGAGCCTGATAGGCTCATCCTGGCAGCTGAGTGTGTCACCGGTGATGGTGTCCTTCAGCCCGATGGCAGCGCCAATGTCGCCGGCGCTCAGACTGTCTACGGGGATCCGCTTGTTGCCTTGCAGGCGCACAAGCCTTGCCACGCGCTCGTTGCGGTTGGTCCGCGAGTTGAGTACGTAGCTACCAGCTTCCAGCTGACCGCTGTAGACGCGCACAAAGATCAAGTCTCCATGCGGGTCGTCGACCACCTTGAAGGCCAGCGCAGACAGGGGCTCACTGTCAGACGTGTGGCGCACGCCTTCGGAGCCGTCCGGAAGCTGCCCTTTCACAGCGTCGACTTCCAGAGGGGATGGCAGATAGCTGACCACGGCATCAAGCAAGGGCTGAACACCCTTCTTCTTGAACGCCGAGCCGCAAAGCACGGGCACCAGAGTCATCGCCACGACCGCCTTGCGCAGAGCGACTTTGAGCTCATCCAGAGCGATCTCCTGCCCTTCCAGGTAACGTTCGAGCAGCGCGTCGTCGCTCTCGACAATTGCCTCAACCAGAGCTGTCCGTCGAACTTCAGCCTCCTCCTTCAGCTGGGCAGGAATCTCCTGCTGGCTGAAATTGGCGCCGGTTTCGTCCGAGGCGTCCCAGACAAGAGCCTTGCGCGAAAGCAAATCGACCACACCTTCGAACTCGGAGCCTTCGCCGATCGGCAGTTGCAACACGGCCGGGCGCGCTTTCAGCTCGTTGGCGATTTGCCCGACCACGCGGCGGAAGTTGGCGCCGAGCGTGTCCATCTTGTTGACGAAAACGATACGCGGCACCCGGTACTTGTCGGCTTGCCGCCAGACGGTGCGCGTCTGGGGCTGAACGCCTGCCTTGGCACACAGGACGATCACGGTGCCGTCGAGTACTCGCATGGAGCGCTCGACTTCCATCGTGAAGTCCACATGTCCGGGCGTGTCGATCAGGTTCATGGTGGACTCACCCCAGTGGCAGGTGACAGCAGCGGAGCAAATCGTGATGCCGCGCTCTTTCTCCTGCTTCATGAAGTCGGTCACCGTGTCGCCGTCGTCGACATCCCCCATCTTGTGGGTGTCGCCAGCGAAATAAAGAAACCGCTCCGTGAGCGTGGTTTTGCCGGCATCAACGTGGGCGGAGATGCCGATGTTACGCAACCTTTGCAGCCATTGCTGCCGGTTTTTATTCTCTAACATGGCTTTCACCTTCTTTTGCGAAATTCCGCTCGACACCAGTCGGCGGGTCTTCAAACTTGTTACTGCCGCTGCCCGGAAGCTGGCTCTCCGGCGCAGCCGCAGTCGAGCGGCTCGCGTCGAAGGCTTACTGTTTCCGGGGGGCGTCAAGAATCATCATCATCGCCACTGTGTTACACCCCCTTGTCCGACCGATGCGGTGGCTTTCCGCCGTTTTACGGGCATCAAGCTACCGCTTCAAGTGACCTACTTGCGGCGGGAAGGCAGACGAACCGGCACCAGAGCCGCCTCGAGCTGCCGCTCGCGGTTTCCTCGCAAGTGATCCCCGATGGAAACACCCACGAGCAAGCCGGAAATGATGTACCAGACCGCGACCGGCCACTTCGTGTCGGTGACGCCCGCGAAGACGAACGCCGCAAGCGACAGGGCCGCAAAGGCCAGGCAGATCCTCACTCTGGTTTGGTCGGAGAGGTTGTGCGAATTGGCGTAGCGAGCGCCCAGTGCGATGGCTGCGATATACAGCCCGAGAACGAGAGCTATCATCATTGTTCGGTCCTCCATTTTGCCCCAATCGGGGCAGGTTTGTAAAACACCGGCTCAAGCCGGGAGGCTGGAGTCAATCCAGCTCCCGGCTTCAAAGCCTGGTTACCTGATGCCGGCGTAGTCGCAGACTGTGGCAATCACCATCTTGATCGTCTCGACCATGAACGGCAGGTTCATCGAGGCGATGCGGTCGTTCACCGAGTGGTAATTGGGATCCCAGCCGTCATCCGAGAATTCCTGGCTGATGAGCACAGCCTTCCAGCCGTGATCGAGGAAGCCAGCATTGTCGCTGCGATCGTGGACAGCATGATTGTGCGTGTCCACCGGATTGAGCTGCAAACCGTAGCGCGCAACGTTGCGGACTAGATCCACGACCAGAGCGTGCGAGCCGTTACGGTCGAGGTCATCGTGGATGTCCAGCCGGTTGCCCGGCTTATGGCAGTGACCGACCATGTCCATCTCGAACATGGCAATCACCCGGGTCTTGTCCTCCGCCAGCTTGTCGGAGTAAGTGTAGCTGCCCCAGAGCCCCTGCTCCTCGCCCGTGAAGTGGACGAGTCGCACGGTATTGCCGAGATTCAGCTTGACCAGGACCTTGGCTATCTCCTTGAGTGAGACAGTCCCGGAGCCGTCGTCATTGGCGCCAGGAGCCACGGCTTCAAGACGCCAGGGGTCGCCAGCGGTCGAATCGAGATGAGCGCCGATGACAATGACCTTGTCCGGAGTGACCTTGCCGGGGAAGATAGCTTCCAGGTTGTAGAACTTCTTGCCGCGTTGCATGTATTGAACACGCGTGGTCTTCACACCGAGTCCTGCATAGAACTCTTCGAGATAGGCCATCGCCAGATCGAGGTTCTTGTGGTAGGTGTTGCGGCTGGTAATCTGGACCGACTTGCCACCGACGGTGACATTCGTCTCACCGGTGAGCTCTTTGAGCGCCTTCTCCACATTGGCTATCTGCACACCGGCCAGCTCGGCAACCACGCGCGCATCAGGAGGCGGCAGATTGGAGAGGTCGATGGGCGGAGTCGCCAGCATGCTCGTGCGCCGCACTTCCGCGCGGTCGAACTTGCAGCCGTCGTGGACTTTCCCGGCGTGGACGGAGCTTATCGGTGTGGTCCGGAACAAGTAGCGGATCGAGGCGATGATGCCCACGATTCCAGCAAGGAACAGGAGCAACCCGTAGGGGCCGCTCAGTTCAAACAGGTTGAACATGGCAACCTCCTTTGTTCAAGACCAGCTCTGCTGGTGTTGAGGTTTGATTTGGTAAGCACAGAAACTTATCCGTTCCCCGGTGACAAAAGCTTGCCACCGCCGTGTCTGGCATTGCCACATGGTCCTCAGCACCAGAGAGCCGCCGCCGGAACTCCGCCTTTTCAGGGGAGATGGAGCTTGCAGCGTGGTTAACCGAGGAAGGAACACGAATCTCTTTGCCAGCTATCGGAAATGCGTTCCATAGCTAGACTCCTCCATCGACCAGGGCACAGCTTCGCAAGAGGCAAAACGGAACCACAACTGAAAGCGCCAGCACGGCTTGTTCCAGAGGTAGTCTTCACCGGGCCTGTCAGGCGCGCAGCTATGTTTTGCCAAGTCTTGGGGATACTGTGTTGCCGGGTTTTCTTCTAAAACAAAAAGAAGTGAAAGAGTAATGGACACCCTACACCTTGACATCGATATATAGCAATAGATCTCCCGGAGATCTCCTTAAGGAAGTAGAAGCACCGGACCCAACCGGCAGGCAACTTTCCGGCACTGTAACCGGACAATTAAACACAGCTCAGATAGCTCGCGTTCCTCCCATAGTTCGCCAACTCATGTATCGCGCAGCTAGAAGAACCCATCCAGACACACCCGGTCACCCTCAATCTCATATCTTGTCAGGAGAGTAGTTGCGACAAGGTCTCAATCTTTTTTGCAACTCGCGCTAATCTTGCCCCGAAGTCTCCAGCTCTGATGGCTTCAAGGGGCACCCAGCGGAAATCCGACACTTCGCTTTCCTGAAGCTTGAGAACATTGCGCCCGGTCAGGAAAAAAACATACTGAAAATCATGGTGATAGTGCGCCAGCTCACCTTTAGACTCGTTAGCCGGGATGGCGTGCGAATCAATATCGAGCGGCAAATTGTAGTGCTCATGAAATGGATGCAATGAAATTGAGATCGGTCCGACTTCTTCAGCCACCTCGCGCCTGGCACCATCCAGCGGATGTTCGGCACCTTCTAGATGTCCCCCTGGTTGCAACCACCGTTTCAAAAAGTTGTGATGGATAAGCAATGCCGAGCTGCTGCCTCCATGGAGCACCAGGGCGCTGGCCGTCAGATGCCCAGGCAAGTGTTGCCGCGTGGCGATGCGCTCGTCGGCCCCGTCCAGCAATTGCCGCAAAAGCTCAAGGCGCGAGGCTTCATCCGGAAAGAAACGCAAGTAGCTTCCGACCAGTTCGGCGATGCTCTCGACGAAGATCTTCTTGTCGAACCTCAATGCCGGCACCTCTAGCTCCTCGGCAGTACTGGCTCATTCTATCGCCTTGTAAAGCCGGCTTCCGTCCTTTGTTTCAGCGGCGAAACCAAAGGAGCGAAAGGACTCTGTCTTTTGCCGAACATTGAAATAAAAAAATTTCTCCAAATTTGAATTTGAGTCCAGCAATTGACTAGAGTTGTCAGGCTTCCTTTTTCACACATTGAAAGAGTACCAGTCCGCACGGACAGACCTTCAGAAACTACTTCGAACCCGTTTTCAGTCGATTTCCGGTCGATTAGGGAAAGATTCCTCAACTAGCCGTACTGCTGTGTGTTGAATCCCCCTACCGGGTCATCAAGCAAAAGAAACTCACGGGCCAGTGCTCAGGCTCTGCCAATGAGCACCGCAAATGGTGTGTTGAAAGGACACCTGAGGGCGCACCTCGAACAATATGGCTATGTTAACAACCAAAGGATTGCTTCTCCTGCTTGCCCTTCTGGCAGGAGCGGCAGTTGCGCTCTGGAACGCAACGAAGGCCGCAGCGGCACAGTCGCCTGCAGCTGAGGGCAAAAATGATCTCGACGCCGAAGTCAAACCTCTCACCAAAGACAATTACAAGTCCGAGGTGGAAGAGAGCCTGCAGCCTGTCCTGATCGATTTCTACGCCACCTGGTGCGGTCCCTGCAAACGAATGGCACCCCTGGTCGAGCAGCTTGCAACGGAGTACAAGGGTAAACTGAAAGTGCTGAAAGTCAATGTGGACGAACAGCCCGAACTCGTCGCCCAGTATGGCATCGACGGCTATCCCACGCTCGTCATCGTTCGCCCGGGCAACCAGGCAACGCACAAAAGCGTCGGTTACAAAGACATCTCCTTGCTCAGGAAGTTCATCGACAACGCACTGTCTGCCAGGTAAGCAAGGCAGCTGTGCACCAGATGGATTTCAGTGAGAGCACACCCTGAAGGACATGCAGAGCCGCCCTGCGTGTCCTTATTTTATGCCCTTAGTACTGGGCTATATAATATAACGCACAACAAGAGAAGGAGGCAGGAGTCCGTTTTCCGGCATCCTGCCTCCCTTTCCCAGAGAGAATTATCGGCGGCCATGGCTTTTCCTCCTTGTGGCGCTGAACAGGGACTGTTACAGCACCGGAGAGAAGCCCATGCTCTCCTTGGCACGGCACAAAGTAGCATCGGCTACAGCTTCAGCCTCAAGACGCCCTTGCCTCAATACGGACAGCAAGTATGTCTTGTCCTCAACGATCTGCCGATAACGCTCCTGAATAGGAGCCAGATGCACGACGATCGCCTCGGCAAGCAGAGCCTTGAACTGGCCAAAGCCCATCTCCTTGCACTCTTCAGCCACCGCCTCACGTGTCTTGCCCGAGACGAGCTGATAGATGCTCAGAAGATTGTGGGCTTCCGGGCGCTGAGGATTGTCGAATTCCAGCCCGGAGATGGAGTCGGTTTTCGCCCGCTTCACTTTGGCCCGGATGACATCAGGACTATCCAGCAAGTTGATGCGGCTGGAGTCGGCAAGGTCCGATTTGGACATTTTCTTGCTGCCGTCGGTCAGGCTCATGACTCGCGCGCCTTCTGGCATCAGAAGCGGCTCGGGAGTATGAAAGACCTCCTTGCCAGCTGAGCCGTAGATTCTGTTGAAGCGAGCGGCAATGTCACGGGTCAGCTCGAGATGCTGTTTCTGGTCTTCGCCCACAGGCACGAGATCCGCGTCATAGAGCAGGATATCGCTTGCCATGAGAACAGGATAGTCCAGCAAACCGAGGCTGGCTTCCTGCCCCTGTTTGACCGCCTTCTCCTTGAACTGAATCATGCGCTTCAAAAGCCCGACCGGTGTGACGGAGCCCAGAAGTCTCGCCAGCTGCGAATGTGCAGCCACGTGCGACTGTACAAACAAGGACGCCCGTTGCGGGTCGATGCCACAAGCAAGATAAAGAGCGGCGGTGGTGAGCGTGTGCTCGGCCAGAGCCCGAGGATCTTGCGAATCTGTTATGGCATGCAGGTCCGCAATAAAGAAGAACCCCTGATGCTCCTCCTGCAACGCCACAGCGCTACGGATGGCCCCCAGGTAGTTCCCCAGATGAACACTTCCGGTAGGTCTGATACCGGAGACAATACGCTTTCTGTTCATGGGATTGCTCCTTCCGTTATGCTATAGGCAATGCCAGGCATCGCCTTTGTTTCCCAGAATTGCCAGCATGTCCAGAGCACGAACACAGCTGTGTCGCGCCGGGCTGGTCAGTTGTCTCAAGCTTTGCGATCCAGATTCATGATTCGAGCGCGCCTGCACTGGCTCCAGCAGCAAGTCAAATCATGACCCGAGGAGGCTTACGAGTAAGAAACTCTCTCAGGCTGAACTTTCGACTTGGTGGCGCTTGTTCTATTTCAGGGTCTTTGCTCTTGGACGACTATGGGGTGATGTACCTAACCTAATGGTTATCGCAGTCCCCTGACAACGACTTCATGGGTGTAACTCCCCCGCTTGGGCCCGACCCACGCCCTGGATCTCCAACTTGAGCCCTGCACACTGCTAGTGCCACTAGCGCTAACGCGCTTGCGCTATGTCCGCCAGGCAATACGTCCCTGACGCGCCCAGGCTAGAACATTTCTGACTAAAGCGACAAGCGTTGGCTCTAGAAGCGTCCTGCCTTTGTGGCGCTTTCTTCCTTGGCCGGGAAATATTTCTGAATGAGATGCGTGCCTTCGCCTAGCAACAAAGCGCCACCGGCTGTCCAGAGAGCAATCTTTCCCAGGGTCGGCAAACGGGTAGCCTCGCTCCAGAATATTGAGGCCGGCAGCCTGAAAACCGGAGCAGCACCATAAGCGAAACCGACAAGCGCGCCGCTGGCAGCAGCTATTCCAGGGCTCAATTTGCCATCATCGGCTGAGGCAGAAGTACTTTCCCTGTGGAGAATGTGGAAGTCCGGCAGAATGTTCGTCATCGTGTTCAAGGCACTGGCACTTCGATCCAGCCCGGCGGCGGCGGAGCCGAGCTTGCCCGAACCAAGAAGTTCTTGCGACTGAGACAGAAGTCCGGATGTCGACTTCTCGCCATCCTTCTCGCCTCTGGCTTCAAATGCCTTACCTTCGCCCATCGCCTGCCCCTCCCTAATATGAGGCCGTTGCCTCAGCAAGAGCACTGACAGCTGCCCGCCCTTTGAGGACAGTATAGAGTGACGAGCACCAGCCTGAAACCCGGTTTCCCGCATAAAACCCAAAGATCTGCGGCGATTAGGCTCATTACCATGAGGGTATTTCACCATAAGAGCAAGCAACAACCGGAGCCAAGCGGTGAGGCACCAGGACAGAAGCACCTGCAACGCCAGGCGACAGTGTCGTCGTTGTTCGGCAAGGATAGGAAAATCCAGGATATGCGCGCCCGACTGCCGGCACCTCAATGGTCCCGGGCAAGCAGTCCATTTCTGCTCCTTGATCTTTTTTCTGGCATTAGCTACCAGTATCACTATAGCCCTTGCAGCTCAAGCTCAGAATCCAAACAAAGAAGTGGACTGGGAAACAGCCATTGCCGGCGGTCCCCGAGATTTTCTCGACTTGATCCAGGCTCTGGCTGGACGCGATCCCAAACCCGAGACTGTAGAGCTTTTGCAAGGGGTCACACAAATAGCCAGGAAAGGCGACAGCTTCGAGCTGACACGAGCAGATCAGTCGGTGTTGCAGCTGGCACCGGATTCCGACCGCGGTGCAAAGTGGCTTGAAGGCTGGTCTAAGATAGAAAGTACTGCTCAGGAGGATTTTGGCGACACAGCCGGAAGTTTCATCAGGAACATTTCAGCCATAACAAAGCGCGGCAGCCGCATTGAAATCGACAGATCCGGGCCCTCTGAGCTAATGGTCGACTTAAAAACACTGATTAAGAAAAAACTCCCCATCCCGATAAGGCTCAAGAGCGCCCGCATTGGCAAAGTCTCGCTGCAAGTCGACTCCAGAGGCTCCCACCCGGCTCTCAAGGACATAGAGGGTATTCGTGTCTATGTTTCAACAGCAGCCATTGTTCTGCCCTTGGACCTCAAAGAGTTCTCCAAATGGAAGAATGGCGACGGCAAAAAAATGATTTTTTTCGCCATCAAGAACCCTGTGCCAGCCCCGGTCAGATCATTTCTGGGCATTCCGCCGAACATACCTTTCACGTTCGCTCTCCCTCGCAAACATGACAACACCAACGATCCTTCAGAAACATCACAACAGGCACCGGATGTCAACACACCGCAAGATCTCATTCACTGAGAGCTAAGCTCTGTCTCATGGATCGCCGGAACATCGCTCATCTGGAAGCCTGCTTGACGTCCCAGTTGGCGCGGCCTGCGCCAACTGTTCTTTCCACCAGCTGGTGAAGTTTAGCCTGCCAAATTCCTGCCGCTCTTGCCGGCAAACTCCTCCATTGTTTAGTTTGAGTGTCTGTTTTTCATCCAACAAATCCTTCAGAACTTCTTCCCAGCTTCAAATTCCTCTCAGCGACCATGAATCCAATTCTTGACAGGCACAATCATGCTTGAAGGATTTGAGTGTCTGTCAGCCGCTGTTACATCTGGGAAATAGCCGACCTGCAAGCACGCTTCTGCTTGTTCCAGGTCGGAAAACACACACCTTAAAGGCAAAAAGGAAAACACATGAACTTCCTCGACTATCTCAACTTCTTGTCTCTGGACAATGCTTACGTCCAGCACACGCTCTACGCCTTTGCCTGCTTCGGACTTGGTCTTCTGGGCATGTTCCTCGGGCAGCGACTGACCAACGACAAGGTCTCCATGCTCTTCGGACTCATCCTGGGCGGAGCAACCATTTTCTTGCTCTTTACGCCCTGGGGGTTCCTGGCTCCGGGCGCCTGCGGCGTGCTTGTGCTCACTTTCCTGGCTAACGGCTACCTGACCCGGTTCCTCGGACTCAGGACCAGTGCCTCCTCCGGCAAGGACAGCGACAAGCCCTCCTCGCGGACATAGGCAACCCGGCTTCGATAAATCGACCAGGTTTCAACAAGACTGAGAAACTCCGACTCAGGCTACTGTCAGATAACCGGAGGCGCTAGGTCCTGCCTAGGCGACGAGCAGCTGGAGGGCGCATCAACTTCGCCCTCCAGCTTGCTTTTCTACACTTGACACCGCAGCCAAAAAAATTTAGCCCTGCTGCCACCATATACGGTGACACCGCCCGCCCGTCTCTTGCGTGCTCTCAGCGAGCATGCCCAGACCACTATAATAACCAGGGACAGATCGGCAGTCCCTTAGAGCTCGAGCCCGGGACTGAGTTTCATAAGAGCTTGCCTGACGCAGTTGAGCGAAGCCTGCTAATTACTTAACAGTCCCTCCTGTGGGAAGAACCGCAAGCAAAAGCTTCCAAGACAAGCAGCAAGCCGCGCAGAAGCAGCCCCGTAACGCCTGAACAGCAAGCCCCCGCCTGAACCTGTTGCTCGTCACCAGGCATCATGAAGACTTGTTTGTTATCAAGTAAGTCTGCAACAGTGCTTATATCTTCCATTTCCTTATGTAGCGCCGGAGCACTTCAACACCTGAAATAGCCACCAGCTTCTCATTTCGGTGCACAACAGCGAGTCTTTGGCTGCTGTTGCCGTGAAGCCTGTCCTGACCATCGCTATCAAAAATCTCCAAACAATTTGGCTGTCGCGCGTGGTCGCGTCCGGATGATAGCCCGGCCGGGTTCGATTCCCGGGCAGCTGCCTTCCGTCATCGTGCTGTGATCTAGAGTCCGGCATATTGACGATTTGAATCAATGGGCAGAAAGCTTTTGCCCAATTGCCCATGGAGTGGACACCGGGCACAAAGTCCACTTACGTAAACGGCATGCACCATGCCCGGTGATGCTTGCCAACGGCTTAACTCCGATGAAAGGAATTAGCCATGTCGCAAGACACTGTGACGAAACCGACGACCAACGAGCAGCTGGTACTCGACCTGACACACGCGGCCATCGCCTGCGTCCTGGACAACAACAACTGGGAAAAGGCTCTGCCTCTCATGCATCAGGTGACGACGCTCGTCTCGGCTGAGAAGACGCCCTTCTCGGTCGACGTCGCCCTCGCGCTCGACGAGCTCGGGACGATGTGCTACGGCGCCGGGCGCCTGACGGACGCGCGGCATTTCTTGCAGCGCTCTGTGCAGATCAAGCAAATGTCCGAGACCTGCAAGTCCCATCCGTCGCTGGCCGGCACTCTGCGCGTTCTGTCGGCCGTCCTGCGCAAGGACAACGCCGGAGCTGACCAGGCCAGGGCTCACGAGGAGCAGGCGACGAAGATCATGGAAGACTTCTTCGCCATCAAGAGCAATCCCGGCAAGTAACCGTCACTGTCTCTGGCAAAGCCCGGGCAGGCATCGTCGTTTGATGCTGCCTGCCCGGGGGGTAGCCCGCACTGCAACTACACCCTGGTCCCCTGTCCCTTCGCAAAGGAGAGTCAAATGTCCCGCGCCATCCTCGCGCTCGTCACTCTGGTCGTCTGTGTCGTGGTAGCGGTCAAGGTTCACAACGCCTTCAGCTCGTATGCCGACGCTCTCAACAAGCGCATCAACACGATCACCCACGAACTCGACCATCGATGAGAGCCTGACAGAACCAGTCTCCGACAGCTGAAAGCAGGCCCTGGCGGCATCCCCGTCAGGTGGAAAGTGAAAAAACATCTGCCGCCCCCGAAAGAAACAAGCCAATTTCGGGGGCTTTTGCCACTTTTTGACTTCCTTTCGCACAACTCCTACATCCAGATTATCGGCTGCCTTCAACTGCCCATACCCTGGCATGGACGGGATGCCCCGAGTTGCCCTGCGCTAACTGCGCTGGTCATGGACTGTGGGAGGATTACGCACCTTGCCGCCCGGCTCCTTGTGTTTATAGATCTGATCTGATTACGGTCGAGACACATTTCTTTGATCCACAACCTGACAGACAAAGTCCTCACTAACAAAGCAACATCTTCACCAAGAGACGCGCCGGCCTGGTTTTATCCCGGGCGTTGTCTGCTGCCTTTGACCTGACAGCTTTGCTTGTCGCCAGCTTACCAACCCCGGGGACCGGCCGTTCATGGCTGGTTCTCCAATATCCACACAAGGAGGAGCCATGAAAATCAAAATCGTTTCATTCGGGTTCAAATACGGAGACCCTCCGTCTGGCAACCTGGTATTTGATGTGCGCTTCGCAAAAAACCCGCACTACGTTCCTGAGCTCAAGCCCCTCACCGGCGCAGACCCGGCAGTCGCCATCTTCGTCCTGCAACAGCCGTCTTCGGAGATGTTCCTGCTCAACTTGCAGGAGATGCTCTGGATACTCATCTCCGGCTATGCCGAGCACGGGCACGACCATGAGACAGTGACAATCGCCTTCGGTTGCACAGGGGGCAAACATCGCTCCGTGTGCTTCGCCCTTCAAGCCAAACGAATCTTGGACGAATTCATCGCCCAGGGCGATCTCGAAGCCGAAGTTGCCGTCGAGCATCGCGACCTCGGTCGCGAATAAGAGCAAACAATTGGCCGCCCGGGGCAGGGAAACGTCCCTGTCAGGCAGCTTTCTCCGTCAAGGTCCTCGCGTCCATCTACCGGGGGTCCTTCTTTTCCGCTATTCAACAACCAAGAATCGCCCGCACTCCGGCTGCTCCCAAGAGCTTGTCGGAGAAGCCCGACTGTGTGCACACGCAAGATGTGCCGTCGAAGCGGCGAAAGGAAGCTTCCCATGCATGAAATCCTCAACATACTGGCCGTGATCACCTCACTGGTCATCATGGAGGGCTTGCTATCGGTGGACAACGCGATGGTCATAGCCGCCATGGTTTCTCATCTGCCGGAACGCGAGCGCAAGAAGGCGCTTTTTGCCGGGCTGCTCGGAGCCTATGTGCTCCGCGGCGTCTGTCTGGCTCTGGCGTCATTCCTCCTTGCCCGCCCCTGGGTGAAAATCCTGGGCGCCTGCTACTTGATCTATCTCATGTGCGAGAACCTGGGGCAGGCGGAAGAGGGCGAAAAGTCCACGGCTGAAAAGGCGCAAAAAGCAGGCTTCTGGGCCACCGTCGTCGCGGTGAACCTGGCTGACCTGGCTTTCTCCATCGACAACATCCTGGCAGCTGTGGCTCTGAGCTCGAAGCTCTGGGTCGTGGTCGTCGGCGTTTTCATCGGAATTGCCGCCATGAGATTTGTGGCCGGCCTTTTCGTGAAGCTGATGGAGAAGCGTCCTGTGCTGCAGTCGATTGCGTACGTCCTTGTAGGCTATGTCGGCATCCAGCTCCTGGCTGAAGTGCTGATTGGCGTGCACGTGAGCGAGTACGTCAAGTTCCTGGCAATCGCCTCCATCATCGGCAGCGGGCTCATCTTTGACAGGAGCACGACGCTCAAGCGCGTTCTGTCCCCTGTCTTTACCTGGCTGGGTCAGGGTATGGGCAACATCGCCGAACTCGTCGACTGGGCCCTCCTGCCGGCCACGGCTCTGGTTCGCCTGACCATGCGGGCAGCTGCCGCCCTCAGAAAGTCCAGATGACATCAAGGCCGTGACGACCGGGAGATCCCTCTCCCGGTCGCCCGGTCGGCGGCGCACTGAAAAGTGCTTCGCACCTGGGCTTTCTCTCTTCGCACCCGCTCTACTTCCTGCTGTAGTATAGAGATAGAATCAGGATTCCATCAGGGTTTCGTAGGGGACCTGGAGACTCTTGCTACTTCAAGGGGTCAATTCTGACAGCCAGGGCTATCTTCAAGACACTGTGCAATTACACCGGACCAGCCCGCGTTTTAGACACCGGGCTTCGGACATTGTGCAGAAATCTTTGAATGACTGTTCATTGTTTGAGGGGCTTGCCAGGCTTAAAGTGAGGGCATCAAACCCAAGGAGGGGACACGACAATGGCAGACGAAATCAACAACAAAAAAACAGAAAAGACAGAAAAAATCGGTGGAGACTTTACCAAGGAAGAAGCCGGCGCATTGCAAAGAATGCTCGAAGATTCAGTCCCGAACGTTTCGTTTGCAGACAGAGCCGCACAAGGTGTGACCGAAGGCAAACAAAGTTACTCGGACAAAGTTCCACAAAGTCAGACGCTCGACAAACAGGGCTTCTCCGACAAACTCGACATGAAGGACATTTACGGCAAGTTCGAAAAGGCTGAGCCCATCCTTTCCAAAACTGAAAGACTCCTGCTCAATGGTCTGCAGAAAGCTGTCGATAGCGGCGATGTCAGCTCGGTACAAGAGATGCTTGGCGCCCTCTCGGAAAATCCTGCTTCTTTGAAGCGCGTAATGTCCTCACTCCAGAAGCAGATGGAAAGCCGCGATCCGCTGACGTCGGTAGGCTGGGAATCCGGCACGGACAACAACGGCAACGCTTTCGTCCGCATGCATCTTTATCAGAGAAACGATTTCTCCAAGTCTGCCGGCGGCACCGATGTGACAATCGGCAGCGATGGACGCAACTCAGCCCAGTATCGCAAGCGTTGGGATAGCCTGCCCAGCCAGATGGACCCGGCAGACGCGCTGCAAAACATCAGCGGCGCTCCGAACCGCCGTTTCCTGGACAACGACGTGCCTCGCTACCGCCTGTACGAGAAGGAGCCCTTCATACAGAACCTGGAAAACAACTCCGTGCCCAAGGCAGAGAAACTGAAAAAATAGCCAGACAGAACATCCTCGGTCCGGTAAATAAAAGGAACCTCGCTGGCTGCTCCCTGCGAGGTTCCTTTGCTTTCCTGCAGGAGCTGATTCCCTGGACAGGGCAGGCTATTTAACTTACGGCACCGATGAAAGCTGAGAACACACTGAGACAAAAAATAGATGTGTCTTCCCAGGCTCAGATAGTAAGCTCCTATTCTTGCTTGTCTTTTTTGTACTTACTATGCTAGCCAGTATAGCCACATGCCGAAAAAGGATTCCAAAAACAAAAAAGCGGGCGAAACAATCAGGGTTCAGGACCCGTGACTGATTCGCCCGCCGCTGGACTGAGACGATGCAACACAGCATGAGGAGCCTTGGCGACATCCCCCTGCGCGCTTCAAGCTCTCAGTCCAGCTTTTTGTGTTGTCAGTTAGACTCTTAGCTGATTGCCTTCTGTCAGCACAACTGCCGACCTGAGACACAGGACTTATTTCCCGAGGGCCTTCTCGATGAGCCGAGTCAACTCGGCGTCACTGGCCGCTGTCCCGTCCGGACCGCTGGTCACTTGATCCCTATAGAGGATCACATAGCCGGGAAAGCGCGTAACTCCGTACTTCAAGGCAAAGATGAGGTTCTCGATGTGATCGCAATCGACAGCGACAACCTTGACCTTGCCAGCGTTGGCCCAGGCAAATTTGTCGAGATCAGCCCGCTGATCGACGTGAACGCCGTTTCTCGAGAAGTAGAGCAGGACGGGGACGGAACTCTGATTGTCATCGACTTCTTGCTTCCAGTTGTCGAGACCGACCTCGACGACATGCCCGTGCACGCGCCGATATTCACTGTCTTGATGGAAATAAAAAGCAGCCACACACCCCAGAGCGAACGCGACTAGAGCAAGGGCGACAGATTTCTTGGACATGGAATTCTCCTTTGGCTTAAGGAGCCTGGGTGCTTGAGGCACCGTGAATGTATCTGTTTCGAGGCACAAATACGTTGAGCCTGGATGTTCTTGCTGACAACTGCAAGCACTGCCTGGCAAGAACGCGTCCTAACAAGCCTGAAGCCTCTCTGCAAGGCTCAGGATTGAAAAACAACTGACTGGGCGAGTATTGAGAGGAGACTTTATCCTGGAGGGGCAAATGAAGAGAACTTGCAAACGCTAGCCGGAGCGCTGAGTCTAATTCAACCGTTGTTAAGAGCCCTTTTTATGACATTTCTCTCCTCAACGGCGACTCCATACATGGACACAAGTACTGCGTCAGTGCCTGGGCTGCCCAGATAAAGGCACGGCTTGCGACACTTAGCGCAAGCCCTTTGCTTGCTCGGGAAGCGACAGTTGAGATCTCAGACAAGAGCGGACTATCAGATCTTTGCTCTGTCCTGGGGTTGCACCGAACCAAGCCGACAGTGTCGTTGAAGTCCACAAGCAGTTAAACTGGTCTTGATTATGTCTTCTACCCGCACTGCCTTTGCCCTTTTCTTGATCGCCGTCTTGCATGGCGCCTGTCCGGCACCGGGGGACGCCAGACCAAGACCGCCCGAGCCAGCTGCCGCCGGGCAGCAAGATCCGACGACCCCTGTTAACAGCAGCCCACCACAAAAGCCTGCCGGATCAGGGATTGACGCCCCCGAAGAATCGGGCTCACGAGCAATCCCTGAGGACAAATCCGTGAAACTTTCGATAGAACCACTTCTGGTAGGAAATCTCATCGACAGAGTCATGGAACCAGCCACAATCACAGTCCATGCGCCGGGAGCCTTGAGAGTCGAAGTTTATTTGCTGCCTGTGGACAGCCCCTATGGCGGCAAACCCACCGGTAAAGCCAGACTGATTGGACAGGATCTGACCCCTGCTAACGGATTCAAGATAAAGTGGGCGAAGCCCACAAGCGATCCCTACGTCAAAATTTTCGCAGTCGTACACAAGAAAAGCGCACCGGAGAGCCCTATTAGATCCCACACAATCGATGTTGGTCTCGGCGGTCAATTACTTATCCCAAGAAGCGCTCCCTGAAACCGCCTTGGGTCCGGCTCGGGATATCCACTATATTATCTACTAGTACGGCTGCTAGCAAAATTGTACAAGAGATGCGCTTCAGGGCTCACCTGAATCGTCCTTTCTCCCTGATTGAGAGAGAAAAGGGTGTCCCTTGCCTTAAGACAAGGGACACCCTCGGTAGCTGTCATGCTCAGTCGTCACCACTGTCCGGAGCAGTCGCTGGATCGCTTCCAGCGTTGCCTGGGGGACTCTTGTCTGCTTTGTTGCCAGGGCCCTGGGAGTCCTCTTTCCGCGGATACATGCTTTTGAACCATTCGATGGCTCCCTCCGGCGTAACTGGCTGTCCGACAGGAGCTATCACATCGGGCTTGACCCCCTGTCCGTCGAGATGGCGGCCAGCCGGTGTGGCATAAGTCGTTGTTGAGAGCTGGAGAACGTGTCCGCCAGGAAGGATGAACAGGCTCTGTCCGAGTCCCTTGCCGGCGGTAGAGACACCGTAAACCGTGGCGCGTCCGTTCTCTTGCAGAGCTGCCGCTAGAAGTTCCGCGGCGCCAGCTGTTTCGCTGTCGACAATGACTGCAAGCAGCCCCTTGTACTTGCCGACAGGCGTCTCGATGACCGTATCAACCGGAGTATTTCCCCCTCCGGAGACGGATTCGATGAGCTTGCCGCTTTCGATTTTGTAAGTCACCACCACTTGCTGTCCGTTTTCAGTCCTTGTGGAACGGCAAATGACGCCCTTCTCCAGGAAAAGTGCCGCTGTAGTAGCCAGATTCCTGGCGCTGCCACCTTTCTTACCTCGCAGGTCCAGAGCAAGTCCCCGCAAGCCGGGGAAGGTTTTGGACATCTCTTCGATCTTGCCGTCTAGAACCGCGGCCGCGCTCTCATCGCGCAGCCCGGGAATCGTCAGCTCGCTGAGATCATAGCGCCGGGCGTGGAACTCGTTGAACTGGGGCTCGGCTTCGTAAGTTTTTTCGCCGGCGCGTTTGAGAGTTACTTTCAAAGGCACTCCCTGGCGGCGCACTGTCAGCTCGACAATGCTGCCTTCGTCGCCCTCGTTGAGGATGGCGGTCACCTTGTCCGGCTCCATCTGGCTGACATCGAGACCGTTGACTGACAGAAAAACATCCCCCCAGCGCAACCCGGCTCTCTGTGCTGGTGAACCTCGCCAGCAAGAGTTGATTTTGGCTCCCTGGGGATCTGCTCCGCTGAGAGAAACGCCGATGCCTGGCTTTCCATTCGTTTCCAACTGGTGGGCGCGCCAGGCGGCAGCCGAGAAGTAGTGGCACTGCGGGTCATTCAAGCTATCGAGCATCTCGGCCAGAGCCTGCGAGAGAGCTTTGTGCGTGCGCAGCTGCCCCTTGTATCTGTATTCCCAGGAATCCCAGTCGAAGGGAGCTCTGGAGGGAAGAGAACTTTCTTTAGTGAGCAGCCAGGCTCGATGATAAATATCTTCGAGCTCGGCTTCCGTGGTCACGGAGAACTGAACAGAATCGCTGCCGAGACTGTGCCGGCTAGGACCATGGATGGACCGGCCGGCAATGGCAAAGAACAGGCTGAGCGTGAGCGCCAGGCAGAGGGCCCCTGAAAGGGCCAGGGCGCTTACATTCAGGCGCAAACGACGATGAGGGTTCAAGGTCATAAGACTAACTCCTGCCCGGAAGGGCCGTTGGTCCGGTCTGGACTCGCTGTGGAATCGCGCCGCCGGAGCTTCTTGATAGGTAGGTTGTCTGTGGCATTTGCCTTTCTTTGTGCTAACTGCCACAACAACGTCGATTTTCTTTGTGGTCTTGCCGAAAGGCTTCCGCACGCCTTCTGCCGTGATATCGACAGTTGAAAGTCAAGGCAGGAGGAAACCGGATAACCGGTATCCTCCTGCCTGTGCGCCCCGCCCCCTCGCATTACGGGCGCGGGATCAATTTCTCGATATCAGAGCGCAACTGCACTGTGTCAACACTGCTTGCCACGACGCCCTTGTAGAGGACATCCACCTCGAGCAGATTGAGTAGCGCCACCAGCCTTGCCCCATCGAAAAATTCTCCCTGGCGGGAGTCGACTTCGGCAGCTGTCAGGGTTTCCACGCGAGCATAGCGCTTGATGGCAACCAGCACGCGCCGGAAGTGCGTCTGCGTGAAACCGGACTTCTTGCCTTCGGCAAATACCAAGTCGAGATCGGCCCAGGCAATTTCTTCAGGGTCGAGGACTTTAGGCGGGATGAGCCAGCGCAGCAGGCGCAGGGTCAAGAACGCCAGAGGCAGGCTCAAGAGCGTGCCGCCGAAGAAGATGAGCGGATAGGGCAGCAGAAGCGCCTCTTGCTCCTGCAGACTGGTGTCGCCCGACAGCAGGTCAGTGCCGTTATCGGCTGTCGGTGAGCGGGTGATAACGAACGCCGGGCAGCTGAGCGGCTTCCAGTCCCATGTCTTTCCGTCCGGGCGCTTTTCCAGAGCGTAAGCCAGCTCGATTGTCAGAGGCATTGCTTGTTGCGGGCGGAAAGTGCGCACAAGCATAGCGACAGTGTATACATCGACTGTGGTGGTCTCGCCGGCTTTCAAGCTAACCTGCTCCTGTTTCCGGCTGATCTGCGCCCAGGGACCTGGCTTGCCGTCCAGCCCTGGCAGGCGCACCATCTCGAAGTCAGGATCGCTCCTGAGCTCCAGGCTCAGAGATCCACTCAGAAGCGCTTCGAAGTCCAGTTGTACCTCCCTTGCCTCTGCCCTCGAGGTGGGCAGTAAGTAGATGCGCAGCTCGACCGGGACGATGTCGCCGATGCGGTGCCCGAAATGGCGGCCGAAGCGGTATTGCAGGCGAGAGTGGTCGGTGCCCGAGCCGACCTCGACAAGAATCCGCCGGCTCTCGACCCACTTGCGCACCGGATTGGCCGGGGACAGCTCTTCGGAGCCGGCGCCAGTAGGAGGTGCCTGGGCTGCGACATTGCCGGCAAAGGCGCCGACGAGAAGAGCCAGGCAGGCAAGAGGCAGCGTGACAAGACGTCGGCACCCGCCAAGCGGCAGGGCACCGTTGAAGTTGAAATTTCGCTTCATGACAGCAATCTCCTTAGCTTGCGTAGCCAGGGGTGGAGAACAGCTCGAGCAGGCGCGGGATAACCCGGTCACCTTCCTCGGTGCTGACTGTGAGATGACGGATCAGGTTTGTGCCAAAGAAATCCGCGAGCTTGCGCTGATGATCTGCGAAAGCCTCGGCGTATTTGCGACGGTTTGCCCGGGTCAGCCAGACGGTCTTGCGCTTGCCTGAGCGCAAATCCTGGATGTCCAGCCGTCCCCATGTGTCCGGCAACTCGCGCTCGCGTTTGTCTTGAACGACAAGAGCCACGATGTCGTGGACGGCGCCAGCGTCGGACAGGGCTTCCTTCTGAGCTTGTGTCAGGTTCAGGAAGTCCGAGATGATGAAAACCAGGGAGCGCTTGTGGGGCAGCATGGCCAGCGCCTGGTCGAGTCCGCTGTCTTGCGCACCGTCGGAGGACGGCGGGCGCAAGATTGTGCTCAGCGCCTCGAACATCACCCTTGAAGGAGCGTTGAGCCTGGCGTATGTGTGGACGTTGTTGTTGGAGTATGCCATAAAACCGACGCGGTCGTGGGTTTCTTCGGCAGCAGCGATGACGGAAGCGGCAAGCTCGGCGCAGAGGCGCAACTTGGTGGCGCGGGTGGTGCCGAACTCCAGGGTCTTGTTCACGTCGACCAGGACGTAAATAGGAATCTCCCGGAGCCCGTAAGTGACTTTTGCGAACACCTGCTGCCCGCCGGTAGCCGCGGTGGCCGCCTGCATGATGGTGCGGGGATCATCGGAATCCGGATCAAACTCCTTGATGCGGTCGAAGTCGTAGCCGGGCCCAGTCAGCTTGCTGCGGCGCATGCCCGTGAGCAAGGCGTGCAGGGACTTCCAGTCGACCTCGAGCACGGCCGGAACAATCCTTTCCAGGACCGCGTCGATCTCCGACTCCAGGGTCTTGCGGGGATCCATAATCAGGAACCCTCCTTTTCTTTGATTAAGGAAAGAAACTGAAACACGAGGCGCTGTGCCTACAAGGGGCGGCGGAGAAACGAGCCACTTTCGTGGTCGCTTTCGCCGCCCCTGGGCCGTGGGCTTGTTTAGTGAACTGCCACCATCGCCGGCGAGGACACCACCGGCACTCGCTCGAGGAGCTTGTCGATAAGCGAATCGGTGGTCACCTTATGGTGGATCGCCTGCGGAGTGAGTCCGATGCGGTGCCGGAGCACATCGTGAGCAACGCTCTTGATGTCGTCGTGCGTGACGTACGTGCGCGCCTTGAGCGCCGCCACCACCTTACCGACGGCGACCAGGTGGTTATAGGCGCGCGGCGAGCCGCCGAGCGACACGTCCTTCTCGTGTTCGCTCAAGTAAGCGGAGAACTCCTGCTCGCCCCGGCGGGTAGCGCGGGCCAGGTCTACGGCGTACTCGTACACGGTGGGGGGGACGTCGATCTGCTCCCGGATGTCCTTGCCGAGAGTGAGGATGTCGGAAAGGGGGATCACCGACTGGACGTCCATGGCAGCGATGAGGTCGCGGCCGTGGCGGGTGACCAGCTCGGCGATGCGCAGCTCCTCGGCCTTGGAGAGATAACCCATGAGCAGGTTGAACTGGAAGCGATCGACCTGAGCTTCCGGCAGATTGTAAGTGCCTTCCTGCTCGATCGGGTTCTGAGTGGCCAGCACGATGAATGGGTTCTCCAGGTCGAATTCGCTGCCCTCGATGGAGATCTTGCGCTCTTGCATGGCACGCAGGAGCGCTGCCTGCGTTGTCGCCGGGGCGCGGTTGATCTCGTCGGCCAGGAAGAAGTTGGCGCCATACAGCTTGCCATGCTTGGTCTTGTACGTGCGCGACTCCTGATCGAACATGTTGAAGCCGAGCAGGTCCTTGGGCATGAGGTCAGGGGTGAACTGCACGATCGCCTTGCGCGAGCCCGTGAACACCGCCGCCATGGTCTCGATGAGAGTGGTCTTGGACAGACCGGGGACGGAGGTGAGAAGCACATTGGCGCCGGTCACGAGCGACTCGAAAACGCGCTCCTTGATGTGTCCGTAGCCGACGATGACCTTGTTCATTTCCTTCATGTAGGCGTCGAACGTGTCTTGAGCGTGAAGTTGAAGAGACATTTTCAATCTCCTGTTCTTGAGGTCTTAAGGAAGACAGGTACAGGCAACGCAGAGCGTTACCAGGGGTTTTTCTAACACCAGTTGAGACGGTCTTTACCAACGGACTGTCACAATTGACAGTAGCCATGTCCGGGAGCCCGGACAGGAGCCAGGCAGAAGGAGCTCCTTCTGCCTGACTCGAGTTGGTTTCAGATGGAGACGTCGCTCTTGCGGAAGAGTCCCCGCAGCGACAAGAGGAACAGCACAGAAAGTGCAAGCAGGCTCGGATAGTGAGACAGCTCGATCTGCCCAACTTCTGCCTTGGAACCGCCGAGCTTCCTGGCCCAGTCCACGGGCAGCAACGTGTCCGGCCCCAGGCAAAGATAGTCGCCGCCTGCCAGGTTGGCGAGCTTTTTCAGCCCGTCTTCCTCCAGAGCAGTGTAACAATCCTTTCCCTGAAGCTGGTACCAGCCCGTGCGCTCATTGTTGTTGTAGACAGGGATGCGCTGTGGCTCAGTGTTTCCTACCCCGACCATGAGAAGATGGATATTCTGTTCTTTGAGCTGGGATGCCACTTTTTCCAGCTCGGCTTCGTTCTGAGTCCAGCCTCCATCGGAGAAAAGAAGGATCACTTTGCCCATGTTCTTGTCTTTCGCGCGAGCAAAGGTTGCAAGAGCCTCTTTCAAGCCGGCGACGAAGTCGGCTTTTGGTGAGCCGGGTGCCGAGAGAATGGTTATCCAGTTGTCGGACACCCAGCGCGTGCTCACATAGTCGTCTGTGAGCGGGACCTGGCAGAAGCCGTCGCCCACGAAGGTGACGATGCCCAGCTTGTTGCCCCTGATGCAAGGCGCTATCTGGCTGTTGATGGTCCACTTGGCCATCTCGAGCCGGCTGCCATGCGGGCCGACAACAGCAGATGGCGCACTCCCGTCTCTCAGCGGCATGGTATGCCTGTAATCTTCGGAACCCATGGAACGCGAGACGTCGAGGACACAGACAACCTGGAGCGTCCCGGCAGCGACAGTCCTTGGCTGATCCGGTCGAACCGGCGCAGCCAGCGCCACCATGATCGCCGTCGCTATCGTAAGCCAGGCAGCAAGCTGGGCCAGCTGGTCGCGGCGGCTCTCCTTGCGCGTGAAGCGGCTGAGCAGCTCGTCTTCGCCGTAACGGTCGCGCAGAACGCGGCGCGACATGCATGTCAGATACCAGAGGGCGCCGGCAGCAGCGAGCACCACGGGCAACCAGAGCAGGTAGCCCGGATGGGTAAACGTGATGTTCATAGGACTTTCTCCTTAGATGTCATCGCGGCTACCGTTGCCGCGCTGAGTGCCTGGATCGTCGTCCGGTTCGCGCTGGTTGGAAGGCTGGCCCTTGCCGTCGCCCTTATCCTTGCCCTTGCCCTGACCCTGCCCTTGCCCCTGTCCGGACTTGAAGAGCATCTCCAGGTTGTATTTGACATCAAGGGCAATCTTGTTCAGAGTTTCGGCCTGTGAGGGGCTCATACCGAGATATTCGTCGCCCGGGTTCACTCGCAGCGACTCTTTGTAAGCCTCGATTGCCAGTTCGGCCTTCTGAGCCTGGATCAAGATATTGGCCTTGTGGAAGAGGGACAGGGCGGCAAGATCCCGGCGCGGCTCACCGTAAATGAGCCTTGACAGCGGGTTGAGCTGTGTTTGCTGCTTGTAGGCAGCCAGCGATGCGTCGAGCGCCTTGATTGCTTTGACGGCGTCGCGGCTGCCGTAGGCGTCCATCGCTTCGTTGTAGAGCCTCACTTGCTCGCTTGTCTGTCCGAGCAGATGTACGGCGGCGAGCAGCAGCAACGCGCCTGTGACCATCGAGGATAGCTTCGCCCACTTGCTCCTGAGCAAGAGCACAGCGACGGTCAGAATGAGGGTGCCTGAGCTACCCAGGAATGTGAAGAGGTAGACCTGACTGGGGTGCCCGTCGAGCAGGTGCTTTCCGCAGAAAGCAGCCAGGGCGGCCAGCGCCGCAAGCGGCAGCCACCGCAGGTAATGCTTTGCCAAATTCATCGCGATGCCCTCCTTAATCAGGCGTTTTCGCGCAGGACCGCGGCGCTGGCCAGGAACAGCCCGAGCAGCGTCAGTCCTGCCGTCAGGAACAGGAAAGTAATGTCACGATAAGAAACCGACTTCTCCAGCTCAATTTTGGATTTCTCCAGTTGATTGATGCGGTCGAAGCCGGCGCGCATGGCGCTCGCGTCGCCGGCGGCAATGATTTCGCCGCCGACTTCGGCTACCAATTTGCGCAATGATTCGGTTTGCGGGCTGGTGATGGCAGACTTTTCGCCGATGACGAAAGCATAGATGCGGATCGTCTGTCCCGGCTGGCTCATCTGCTCGACCAGAGCGCGGTGGCGCTTTTCCGAAATGCCGGCATCGCCGTCGGAGACGAAGATAATCACTTTCGTGCGCGCCTGTCCCATGTCTCGAAAGTGATTGATGGCCGCCTGGAAGGCGCCAATCTGTGGTGCCGTGTCGCTCGGTCCGTCGAAGTTGGTGCCGCCGCCCTGGCGCTTGCCGAGCAAGCGAGCCTTCTGGGCGATGATGTCCAGGTCGGTGGTGAGCGGCCAGCAGTAGTAAGCCTGATCGTCGAAGGCGATCAGCGCCACTCGGTCCCCCTGGCGCTCTTTGACGAAGGTCTTGATGGCATAGCGGGCCATCTGGATGCGCGTGGGACCCTGGTTGTTCGGCTGCGCTCCCGGAGCCCCGCCTGCCTGGACTTTCTCCGGCGCGGCGCCTTCTTCCAGGGCAGCTTTTCTCTCAGCTTCTTCTTCGGCGTCGATGATTTTCTTTTGTTCGGGATCGTTGATCTGCTGGAACATCGAGCCGGAGATATCGGCACCAATCACGAAATCACGAGCCTCGCGGCTTTCCTTGATGCCGACTTCCGGAAGTAGCGGTTTGGCCGTCGCGCAGACGAGTGCCAGGTAGCCGAGTGTGAAGAGACTGACGCACAGCTTGCTGAGCAAGGGAATCGAGCGCAAGTCTTTGTGCAGGTCGACACCCGGGTGACCCAGGGCATTGCGGCGACGGTTCCACAACCAGAAAATCGGTGCCAAAAGCAGTGCCAGAAACAGGTACTTCCCCTGGGCAAAGGTGAAAGGAAGACCAGGCATGTTGAACCTCCTGGAGTTGGCAGCTGGAGCTGCATGTGTCAGGAAAAGTAAGCTAGCCCTCGTACAAACCGTTGTGCAAGGGATCCGCCCGGCAACTTTGGCGGATGTGGTTCTCTCCATTTTTGCCTGTCAATTCAACATCCCTCTAAGAGGAGATTGGCGTCGCCCTCATCTATTTCGGGAGGCAACAGCATTGAATTGAGACAGAAAGCAGAAATGCGCTTGGACGGGAACCTTTTGTCGAGACAGAGAAATGGAGACGTGATCAGACCATAGAGAAGCCAAGAGGGCTAAACCAAAGGAAAAATACGTGCCCGCACAAAGCTTCACAAAGGAGGGAGTTGTACCAACAGAAATCTTTGCGCCAGGCTGCATGTGTCGGAACTGAGGCTGGACAAGGTTTAGCGCCGTTGCGCCCGGCTGTCCAGGCAAGTCTTCCGACAAGGCGCTTTACAGCAAGCCTCAGGATCGCCGCCATGAGATGAGCCGCCCGATGGCTCTTCTGCTCGAATACAGGGGGGGAATTACGCAGTTTCCCTCCTCAATCATTTCTTTCAATTTGTGCATCACTCTCAAGCAAGATCCCCTGCCCTGCCTTCCCACCATCTTTTGACAAAAGCGCAAACCATTTTGTTTGTCTCAAGTGGGTGGGAGGCGCTCATTATTTGCTCATCTTACGTCCCTAATCTTAAGTGACAGCAACTCCGGCAAGCGTTCTTCCCAAAAACGCTTCCAGAGTTGCAGGAAAGGTCATAGCCTAAGCCAGTCGTTTGCCGGGTTAGCGTTTTTCACACAGATCAAGGAAGGTGGTGCAAAGTGCGCTCTCAAAATACGCAAATCATTGCGAACATAGAACTCGACAGAGACTCTCATATTTCTTTGCGGCGACAGCTGGCCGATGCTCTGGCCTCGGCAATTTCGGATGGACAGCTGCCGGCAGGGATGCGCCTTCCTTCGACCAGAACCTTGTCCCTGGATCTCGGGGTGTCGCGCAATACGGCGGTCTATGCCTATGAATTTCTGCGCGCGGCTGGCTATCTGGAAATTACCGGCGCTATTGGCGCGGTAGTATCTCCAAATTTCTTGTTGCACGGGACAGGCGCAGCAAGAACTGCGCCAGCGGCCATCGACTGTTCGCCGCAAGGCGAGCAAGCGACAGCAGATCTTTTGAGAGACCGCCCCTTCGCCATGACAGCAACAAACCCGGCCGGTTTCCCGCACGCGATCTGGGGATCACTGTGCCGGACGTCGGAGAAATTGCTTTCTTTGACAAGCAGATCTCTCGCCGAGCCGGGCTTACAAGAGGCGCGCCGGGCTCTGAGCGTTCACCTGCGCCTGTCCAGAGGTTTGAAGTGTCAGCCTGAGCAGATCGTCATCGTGAACAATGCCATGCAGGCCATGTTGCTTTTGAGCTTGTTCTGCGGTAACCAGGGAGAAGTCTGGGTGGAAAACCCTGGCGCGGCAATGTCGGCACCTGTTTTCGAGCTGTCCGGTTTGAAGGCTTTGCCTGTATCTGTCGATGAAAACGGGCTGAGCGTTGCCAACGGCCGCAAGCTGAGCCTTCAACCTCGCCTCATCTACACAACTGCCGTCAGCCAGTATCCCCTGGGTATTTCGATGAAACCGGCTAGACGCATGGAGCTGATTGAGTTTGCCGAAATTGCCGGGGCATTCATTCTGGAAAGAGACCATGCCGGCGATCTCATCTATAATGCCCAGCCTTCTGCAACTCTCTGCGGGCAGGACAAACGCGGTCGGGTGATTTTTCTGAGCGATTTCGAGAATTTCCTGAGCCCGGCTCTAAACTTTGCTTATCTCGTCGTCCCGCCCGCCCTGACCTCTGATCTGTCGCGGCTCGCCACCGCATTTGGTGCGTGCCCACCGGACTGGGCCTTGCACGCCCTGGCAAGCTTCATCAAGCAAGGGCACTACAATGTTCTCGTACGCAAAGTTCGCCGGTATTGCAAGAGCAGACGCGATACTCTTATTCAGCAACTTGTGCCCAGTCTACCGCCAGGCTGCGTACTGTCTGCGGCTGCTTCCGGCCGCCATATCGTTCTACGTCTGCCGGAGGGCTTTTCCGATGTGGATGCCAGCCGGATTCTGCACGAGCAAGCGGGACTATATGCAACTCCACTTTCATCTTTCTATGCGCGTCCGCAGGGCGTCTCCGGACTGGTTCTCGAGTTTGCCGGTTTTGGGCAAGCCAGTCTCATAACAGCCTGCAACGCTCTGTCGTCCTCGCTGAGGGAGTCTTTCCTCACCGCTCCGTCGTCGTCGGATTTGTCTTCTGACGGGCTGCCTCTGCCTGGTTCTCCCCTGGCGGACATGATCTCACTGGCTTGACTGCCTGTCCAACCTGGCAAAGTATCTCGCCTAACTGCAAAGTAGCAACTGACTTGAAGGGCGCGCTGATCTACGTCTGCATATAGTTGGCGTTAGGAAAAGGACAAGCAGCAAGAGCGCCCGAACAGAGGATGTTCCACTGCTTGTCCTTTTGGTACCTCAGGTCGACCGACTGGAAGCAGATGTAGAAGCGCAACAGAGCACGCTAGGTCCTATTCTTGCTCTTGCCGACTGGTTCTCGATGACCAGAGATAAACACAGGCAGAAACTGCGCAAACGGCAGCTCCTGCCATCAAGGTGTGAGGCGCTCCGAAGCTGTCGGCAAGCCGCCCCATGAGCAAATTGCCCAGAGGAGCCACGCCGAAGAGCAGCATCGTGTACATGCTCATGATGCGCCCGCGAAACTCGGCAGGCGACGTCAGCTGAAGCAAAG
>JAHFBI010000281.1 GCA_023250095.1 Candidatus Melainabacteria bacterium | reverse complement strand
ACCAGTAAGAGCAAGGAGCAGGTCGGACAGCCCGGGGTTGTGCCCGATCAGGAGCACACTGGCTGTGTTGTCCGGGACATTGCGCAGGACTTTGAGAAGCTGTGCCGTGCTGGCTTCATATATTTCTTCCCGGAACTCGATTTGCGCAGGCAGCCTGGCGGCTTTCAGGACGAGAGTCGCCGTATCTTTCGCTCGGCGTGCCGGCGAGCTCAGAACGACAGCCGGGGCAAGCTTTCGCTCGTGCATGATGTGCCCCATAAGCGGAGCCGTTTTTTCTCCACGCTTGCTGAGCGGCCGATCGAAATCGTCCATTGCTGCGCTTTCCCAGCTCGATTTGGCATGCCGCATCAAATACAGTTCTTTCATTTTTTTCCGAAAGGTCTGGCGCCTGATTGTTCCCTCAGTCTGCCTGATGTTTCCTTGAGCTTGAAGGGATGGTATCTGTGGTTATTGCGAGGTGGAACCGGGGTCGGAAGATTGCTGGCGCGACAGCTCCGAGATGGATAGCCCGGCGACAATAGGCTCCTGGTTGTCTTTACGCTGTCCCATCAAGAATTTCAGCTTGAACGGCAGCGGCCCGTTCACACCTTCGGCAGTGTGCGTGATGACCTGCATCTTCACATCGATGGGCACCAGCCCCTGCGAATCTTGCTGTCCGAGATCTAGAGAGTCGATGCGCACGCAGGACACCGACTTCTTGTCCCGCATTTCCCGACCGATAGCCTTCATCTCTTCGGCAGTCTTGGGTAGTATGCCTGTCTGCACTTGCTGAGCTTTGACGGAGGGTCCTAACTCCGAGCCCATGAGGGCGAGCATTGAATCCTCATAAGTGAGGTAGTTGGCGTCGAACAGCTGGGCGGTGACGAGCCTGGCAAATTTGTCGAAGCTATTCTTCTGCTCTGTCGTGACAGCTTTGGACGGGTTCATCTTCGTCATGGCGAAGAGGTTGAAAAGGACACTTACAATCAAGGCGGCATGGACACCGTATTGTCTTACAATCTGCTCCGGTCCGATTCTTCTTACTCGCCAGTACATATGTCTCTACCTCAAGGCAGTTCTACTTTTCCTAAGACCCAGTTGTTGCTCAATCTGTAAAACGTGAGTGTGGCGCTGCAATCGACAGTTTCACTGCGGGCTGTCTTGTCGTTTCTGTCCTGTCCTCGGGCAAAAAACGTTAGGACTTGCTTTCCTTTTACCTTCACTATAGCGTCAGTCTCGGTTCTGCGCTCTATAGAAGCGCTGGTGATGCGCGCTTCCGACAGCCAGTTGTCGCCCGGCCAGAACCAGGTGAAGACGCGGGCTCCGACGCCTTCGGCTTCCCTCTCCAGGCGCAGGTTGGAAACATATTGCAGTATCCCCCATGTCGCCACGAGAATTCCGCAAAATATGACGAACCACTTGCTTGGACGGAAAATTGCTTCCATGTTTTTGGCGCTCCATCAGGAGTCGTATTGGAGTCCAAGGTAATAGACAGCCTGGCGGCAGGCGTCGGTGTGATTCAGCTGCGGGCTTTTGGCCTTTACTTCATCGATCATTTTCCGCCGCTGGGGAATATCGGTGATTGGTTCGGAAGTGCAGATCCAGTAGTCCATGGGGCTTGGCACGAGGCGGATGGTTCCGTGGATGCCACCGACGATGAGCAGGCACTGGCTGTCGCGGCGTTTCTCCTCATCTTTGGTGAAATTCTCGATTGCCACCACTTCGGCATCAGTCAGTCGCAAAGTTTCTTTCAGGAGTTTCAGATCGCTGGGGTCTTGCCGCAGCAAGACCTTCATGTGCGAGTTCTTCACGACGGAATCGGCAAGCTCAGCCTGGCGGAAGAAGTCCTTGAGCTGCTGCGTGATGGAAACGAGCATCATACCATAGTGGCGGGCGCGTCTCGAAAGGTCGTCGAGGAGGCGGGCACCAGCGCGAAAACGCATCAGGGTCGCGGCTTCGTCGATGATGGCGGCAAAGCGGATCCCGCGAGCTTTGCTTTCGGCAGCTTTGCGCCGGATGAATTCAGCAAGAATATAGACTGCCATCCGCTCAAGTCGCGGGTCGTTGACTTCTCTGGTATCGAAGACGATGAAGAGTTTCTCAGTGTCGATATTAGTCAGTCCGTCGACCAGCCCGCCGAAGGCGCCGGCTTTGGTGAACAGCGACAGTCCGCGGGCAAACTGCTGGAGGCGCTCCCTTTGGACTGGATCTACTTCAGCGTCAGCAGCCTGTGCTGTCACCCTGGCCAAATCGGTCATGGTCGGGATGGCATTGCGGAACCCAGCTTCCATGTACGCCACACGGATCAAGCCGTCCAGAAGGGATTTTTCTTCGACGTTCAACTCCTCGCGCCCTTCCGGAGCAAGCATGATGTCCAGAAGCGAAAGCAAGGTGCTGATTTTGTCAGGCGAAGGCTCGCCCGGTTTGTCCTCCGGGCCTAAATCGAATGGATTGAGGATGTGTCCGGAGTTGGGTCCGAGATCGACATAAGCGCAAAACTCCGGACCGAGCAATTCGGTGATGAAGCGGTAGGCGCCGAATTTGTCCACTGTCTTGTCTATGAGGACAAAGCGCGTGCCCAGAGGCAGAAGGCGCAGGATCATCATGGACACGGCAAAAGATTTGCCAGCTCCGGTTGTTCCGACCACAAACATGTTGTTGGCGTCTTTGCCGGCGCCGCGGAAGAAGGGGTTGAGCAGGACAGGTTCACGAGAGGCAATAGCAAATCCAAAGGGCACCCCGTCAGGCGTGCCGCAACTGGCTGTAAAAAACGGCCAGAATGTCCCCACCACCGGTGACATAACGCGGTGCGTCACTGCCAGTTTATCCACGCCCACAGGCAGCGTTGATTGCCAGGCATCCATTTGAAGCATCTGGGCTCTGTCGATGATTGCTCCCCGGTTCTTGAAGACCCGTCGGATCTCATCCATGTGTTGAGCGAGCTTTTCGGGCGTGTCGGCGTGCGTTTTTATATAGAGGCTGATGTCGAAAGCCTTGTTGGAGCTGCGCAAGAATTCCTGAATGGCGCTGGCAGCACTTCTTGTCGACTCAAGTCCTTCGAGATCCGGTGTGGCCAGCTGCGTGCTTGCCACCATGCCGAGGCGATACTGGCTTTGCAATTTCTTGCGCACGGAGTCTTGATCGCAGCAGTGAACGAACATGGACACTGTGTATTCGACGCTGAGTGTGAGCAAATCAACCAGCCAGCCCATCCAGGTTTCATGCGGCGTTTCAATCATGTATTGCGTGCCGACAAATTTGCTGTCCAGCCAGATACTTTGCTCGGAGACTTTCAACGCCGACCTGGCCAGCGACGAGGCTTCCGCTTGCTCTGGACGGCAACGCGGGGCCTCGTTGTCGGTTTCGGCCAGAGATGGATTGAGATGGCAGTAGATGAGGTTGCGAACTTCTTTGCGGCTGAGAATGGACGGACGCAAGTTAGAGCCGCGCAATTGCTCGAATGCCGTCTTGCAAAGGCGGTTGAGTGTCTCCACGTGCTCTTCGTGCTTCTGGATGGATCGGCGCCCGTTCCAGGGCTTGGTCTGTCCCTTGCAATCAGGAGGATGGTAGCTGACTATCACATAAAAGTCGCGTTGCGGGACAAAGTGCACTTCCTGCACACGCCGGAACCACTTGTCGGTGTAGTCCGCGTACCATCTGAGGTACTCGTTGTCGGTCTTGATCAGGATCTGATAACGGGAAAGATATTCATCTACCGAGAGGTTGCGCGAAGTGACCAGGATCTGTATGTCGGAATCGCAGGAATTGGCCAGGGCGGCAAACTGTCTGGCCAGCAACTCACGTTCTGCTTCGTCGAAAAGCAGGGCGTTTATACCTTTGCAGCCTATATATTTGCGCAGGCTACCGTCTGCCAGTACCACCAGCCCTTCATCCTCGTCCTCGCCAGGTATGGAATGAAGGAAGCAGACATCGGCCCAGCTTGTGGTTTCTCGCTTGTCTTTGGGCGGACCTGTCTGTTCCTCCCCTTCTGTGGGCGGGCTGAAAGGTAGCATCTCGCGCACGACCTGGGGCAATTGCCCGTAAATGGCGCTGAGAAGCCCGGGCGGTGGATTAGAAGAGCCACGGGCGGCGCCCGAGTCTTGCGCGGGCGAAGACGACGTCTGATTTCTCAAGGACGACGCCTGGCTTGGTGTTCTTCGTGCCGATGATGGCTTCAGACCGGTCATAGGGTGCTCTTGAGGTTCCTCCTTCTAATCTTGCCTGAATGAGAAAGGCTATTGTTCAAAGGTCACATACGGTTGATCTTCCCGTTTTGCCGGCTCGATAATAGTCGGGTCGGGATAGAGCTGCCCTTCTTCATGATGGGGCAGAAACAAAGTTGGCGCAATGCCCAGCTTGTAGAGAATAACGTTTTTCCACCAGAGCATGGGGCGCATCTGTGTGGCGCTGACGAAAACAATGGCGCCGCAAAAAATGACAAGCCCGATCAGAAAACCTGCCGGGATGTTGCCGAGCTTCCAGTCATGGGGAATTTTGGAGCCTATGAGAAATGCCAGAGCCAGCGCGACAGCCAGGATAATCCACTGCATGACTGTGTAGCCGCGAATCTTAAAAGGCTTGTTGAGAATGATGACTCTCTGAACTACGGACATTTATCAGGTTCCCGAAACATCAAATGGTATGGGTTCGCTGGACTGACTTTCCGCCAGGCGCATTAACTTTCGAGCCATGAAAGCGTACTGGCTGGAGAGCCTGGCTATGACCTCCTTGAAATGCTGCTTGCAATCATCGTATGCTGCAGCCCGCCTGAGAACTTCGCCTATGAGATATTCTATCGTCATCCGCTCTTGAAAAGGGCAGGAGTTATCGAGTAGTGATTTGCGGAAAGACTCGACGGCATGCCTCCTGTATTCCCGGGCTTGAGGAAAGGCCATGGCATCGTCCGCGCACCAGGCAGCATAGAGATAGAGCAAGCCCACGTTAAACCAGTCCCGCCCTTGCCGCTCCGCCTCAATAGCAGCGGTCCTGTATTGCAAATGCGCCGTCAAATTCTGCTGACTGAAAGAAACCTGCTCGTATGTGACTTCGAAAGTATTGGCCCAGTCGGACTTGCCACAACTCGGGCAGGTGCAAACAGCAAAATGCTCGAATCTTTCCGAGCCGTCGGCAGGAGTCAGGCGCAATTCGCTGTTGCGCATGCCGGTATCCTCAAGCACCGGCAGCTGCCTGGAGTTGAATCTCACGCCGCATTTCGGGCATTTAACGCCAACGTCAACTACGTACATGTTTGTCCCGTGAAAAATACCTCCTTATTGTATCCGCGATAAGGCCGGCTCTCCAGACCTCAGTCCACCCCGGTAGGGTGGGGTGGACTGAGGTCTGGCTGGATCAGACCGTCCAGTTCATCCCTTCAGCGAAGTCATCAAGGGCTTCCTTCTCCAGGTCCTTATTCTGAGACCGGGACTTGTTGCGAATCGAAGCCAGGTGGACCTCGCCGAATGGATTGTTCACGTGCCTGTATGAGCCGCTGGAGGCTGAGTTGCGGGCATACTGTTGTCCGCCGCCGGCCGGGCGAGGACCGCCTCCTTGTGGAGGCATCTTGGGCACCATGCGCTGCCCCATGCCCAGAGCACGGTTCAGTGCGCTGCCGCCACCGCCGGCCGGTCCGCGGCGCATTACAGGTGCAATGCCCAGGATGCCGCCGCCCCTCATGGCAAGGTGTGAGGTCGGCACACCAGGATTGGTGCGTTGCGGCGTCACAGGAGCCGTGGGGTTATGCGGATCGAGGATGCCCGAATTCCTGGACAGCTGCATGCGCGATACGTCGCCCTGGTTGAAGTTGCTTCCCCCTGTGTGCTCGGAGGTGGAAGCCGAGGACGTGTACATGGCTCCTGAGGAGTACACGTTGTTGGTCACGTGCGATCCGCCAAAAGCCAGCCCTGCAGCAGCTGCTCCGCCTGCGGCGGCGATTATCTGCTGGTCCTGCATCTGCTGGGCAAGCTGCTGCGCCTGCTGGTGTTGCTGGACTTGCTGGTCGAAAGCGACCTGGGCTTGCTGCTGCTGCTGTTGTTGCTGCTGGATTTGCTGTTGTACCTGCTGGTCAGCAGCCTGCTGGTAGGCAGTCTGGTACTGTTGTTGATATTGCTGCTGATACTGCTGCTGGTAGTCCTGCTGGGCCTGCGTGATTTGTTGTTGCTGCTGTTGCTGCGCTTGCACTTGCGCTTGCTGCTGCGCTTGCACGACTTGCTCGTTATAAGTTTGCTGTGCCGCTTGCTGGGCATAGCTAGTTGTCGAGCTGTCGGAGCTGTTCAGTACGGTGTCGGCTGAAACAGAGTTGCCGGCGTTATTGTTGACATAAGTGTCAGAGGGAGTGTAATTCGCCGCCGGAGCTCCACTGCCGCGGGCATAGTCGGCAGATGTATAGCCGCTCGGGGTTATGCCAGACTGGTAGACATCTCCTCCGTAGGATGTGCTGCCGTCGCCTGCATAATAGGCGCCGCCATCATCGACATAAGTGCCGTCGTCCACATAGACGACATTGCCCCCGGCTCCAGTCACATCTCCACCATAAGAAGTATTGCCGCTATAAGAGGCGCTGTTGTTGAATGAGCTGCTGTCAAAGGAGGCGCTGCTGTTGAAGGAAGCATTGCTGACGGCAGAGCTGGCATCCACGCTGATTGGTCCGACACTGGGAGTGCCACCGGCAAAGCTAGGCGAGTAGCT
>JAHFBI010000280.1 GCA_023250095.1 Candidatus Melainabacteria bacterium | reverse complement strand
TTCGTCGACTTCCTCGCCTGTCACGACATCAAGGTCGTGGCAATCTCCAACGGTGCACGGCAGATTGCCGAGCCGCTTCTGGCGCATCACGGGCTCGACCTGCCGCTCATCTCCAACTGGTTCGAAGGCGACAAGCTCACCTTCGTGCACGGAGATGACGTGGGCGTGGACAAAGGACGGCTGGTGCGCCTGGCTGCCGACTGGGGCTTTGAAGTGGTTGCTTGCGCGGGCGACTCCAAGGGAGACGTCAGCCTGGCTGAAGCCACAGCCGACGTCGGCGGACTAGTCCTGGCGCGCGGCGCTTTGGGAGGGCTGTCCGACTGGTGTGAGAAGCACCTGGGCGCCAACAACTGGGTCCTGGTCGACAACTACGACAGCGTTCGTGCCGCCATCCAGCAGAGGATTGGCGGGCAATAGAGCGCGCACGACTGAAATCCCTGGTGTCACATCCGGACACCACTTTTGTTCTGTTCGACGGCTCGCGCTGCAATCGGCAGCCCGAGCCTATTCCCAGCGTGGAAAGGAAGTCTTGTATGGACAAAAACATCATCACAAGCGAGCCTGCGCTCGCGCCCGCTGCCGTCGCCGAGTCCGGCGCCATGGAGCAGCAGGACGTCGTCCCGCTTACGCCTGCTGAGCCACAGCGTATCGAAAGCTGGCTGGTCACCGGACCCGGCGTCCTGACGCTTGGCACCACCGAGCTGCCAGCGACGCTGTCTGGGGACATGGTAGAGATCGCGCCGAAGTATGTCGGCTCTTGCGGCTCGGACATCGACCTCATCAAGAAGGGCGGTGCACACAGCTCGCACAAGGGCACGGTCAAGCCCATCATCCCCGGGCACGAGCCAGTCGGCATCGTGACCAGGGTCGGCGAACATGTCAGCCACATCAAGGTGGGGGACATGGTCGCAGTCGAGCCCTGCCTGCCCTGCGAGCACTGCGAAGAGTGCCAGGACGGACGGTATCACACCTGCCGCCAGACGCTCTACATGGCTACCCCGCCGCAGGACGGTTGCTTCGCCCGCCTCATCCAGTGGCCGGCGAAGTGGTGCCACAAGCTGCCAGCAGGTCTCGACCCGCTCCTGGCAGCTCTCAGCGAGCCGCTTGCCGCCTGCCTGCAAGCCATCACTCGCCGCAAGGTTGGTGTCCCCAGCCGCCGGGGCGAGGAATGGGAAGCCATCATCGGAGCCGGTGCCATGGCTATGGGCGTGATCGCCCTGCGCAAGGCCATGTCTTCGGACAACAAGATCATGGTCTTCGCCAGGAGCCAGGCAGATCTCGAGTTCGCGCGCAAGATTGGCGCCGATCTCACCTTCCAGCTGTCTTGCGCCGAAGACCGGCACACGGCGAAGAAGGAAAACGCGGCAATTTTTGCAGCGGCTCGCGATCATGAGCTGGTCAAGCGGCGCATCTCGGCAGCGTACGAGTGCACCGGTCAGGGCCCTGTTCTGGAAGCGGCCATCCACTCGCGGCTGGTTCGCGGCGAAGGAACGTACGTCGGGCTCGGCTGCCACTACGAGATCGCTTTCGACGCGGCTATGCTGCGCCGAGACGAAGCCTCGTTCATGCCGGTGCGCCGGTCGCGCGACAAGTTCGCCGTCGTGATGAGACTGCTGGAAGCCAATCCGGATGTGTTCCGTCCGCTGATCGGCAGTATCGTCAAGTTCGAGGACTTGCCGATGATTCTCGAGCGCCGCAGCGGAAAGCTTACCGGCAGCGGCGGTCCCAAGGTCGTCGTCGAGTTCTGAACCAGCCCAAATAACCGCACACCAGAGCCACTAATCCGTGCGGAGCTCCGGACTCTTCGCTTTGGGCGACTGTCGAACCAGTCATGCAGGCAAGCTACCCGGAAGCACAACTCACCTTGTCCGGGCTCGGGACAATAATCCCGGCAGAAACTTCGCCGCCCTCCTCAGTCGCCATCTGAAAACAGTCGGCAACGCAAGGACGGGGCGAGGTTCTGCCGGTTTGCATATACAGAGGTTGCTCCAAGCCTGTCTTCAGGCAAAGAGCTGTTTGTTCCAAGGCTGCCTGGCGTCGGCTTCGGCCGCCGCCGGCTTTGAAACATGCGTTCGACGCATGAAAGGAAACGTATGAACAACTCTACCAAATTCGCCAAGGTTGCCGTGCTTCTGACGGGCTCCATGCTCGTTGCCGGCGTCGGTACTCTGCTGGGTGCGCCTATCCACACTTTGTCCGGGATCATCATCACGGCTCTGTTGATGCTGGGTAGCGCGATTGCCGTCGGCGTCTTCGCCCGGAGCGCACCGGCACCGGTGGCTGTCGCCCTGCTCGGCGCACTCACCTTCTTCACCGGGCTGTGCATCGGCCCGGCCATAGCCATGTACGTGCAGGTGCTCGGAGGCAACGTCGTACTGGCAACCTTCTTCGGTACAGCCGGCATCATGGCCCTGTGCGGGCTGATTGCCACCTTCTCCGGCATCAACTTCGCGCCCCTGGAGAGGTTCTTGATGATCGGGCTCTTCGGGCTCATCCTCGTCGGGCTCATCGTCATGTTTACCGGCATGTCCTTCGCCTTCAACCTGGTGTACTGCCTGGCCGGTATCGCCATCTTCGTCGGCTTCTTCCTGGTGGACTTCTTCCGGCTCGCCACGAGCGCGGATGACACCTGGGGTGGTGCCGTCGAAATCACTGCGCAGCTGTTCCTGGACTTCGTCAACCTCTTCTTGCGGCTGCTTGAGCTCATCGCTCTTCTGTCAGGCAAGAAGAACAACGACTGATCCAGGCTACAGCAGCGTTTGCTGTCCAAACCAGACCAGGGCGCAGAGCACGGCCGCGATGCCGTGCTCTGTCGCCTGGGTAGTCGGTTGTTTTCCTGAACTGCCTGACAAGGGCATCTAACCTGCGCACAAGCGCAAATTTGAGGAGTATTTCCGATGAAGAATCGCACACATCAAACCTCCAGGCCATCTTCCGAAAGGAAGAAGGATTTCTGGAAGATTGTCATCCCCAACACCGCGGCGGACCAGGTCAAGGCTGAGCGGCGCGCGCGCCGGCAAGCCGAGATTGATGCCGGCCACGTGGCGCTTGGAGGCAAAGGTGGTGCGCACGGCGGCAGCAAGCGCGACCAGCGTCGCAAGCAGCGGCGCGAGATCGATCGCCAGATGCGCCGAGGCGACCTGGACTAAGACAGACGACCGTCCTGCAAGGAAGGCTAAGTCACCCTGCGTGGCAAGGGGCAGTCAAGCTGGCTAAGTGGGCTGAGAACCCCTCAGCTTCCTGCCCCGATACAGCTTGCTTCCAAGCAGGACCAGCAAAGGAGAAAACGCATGAAGAGTGCACTGCGGGGTGTCCCCTCATAGGGAGCCCCACTGCAGCTTGTGGTGAGCTGTAAGGCCGATGGGCTCCCCTGAAGGGAGTTCCCCATGGGCAAATCTTTTGCTCGCCGTCGGACCGATGAGTCCGACACCGTCTTCGTCTCTCTCGACGAAGTCTATGTGCCCCAGAAAACCTGGGACCGCATTCTCCGCAAAGACGCCGGACAGGTCAGCCAGATGCGTGGCGACTACGAGTCCGGCCACGGCATGGTCCGCGTCGTTCTCCGCCCGCGCGCCGGCGGTGGCTATAACGTGGAAGACGGTCGGCACCGCGTGATTGCGGCAAAGCTGGCCGGTGAGTCCTACATCGAAGCCATCGTTGTCGGCGGCTAACCAAGCAAGGTCCGGAGAAGGCAGGGAAACCTCCTTCTCCGGACCACTTCTTCCAAGTCGCATCACAATGCCCCTTCTGCTTTGTCCAGACTACCCGGGTACGTTTTCCGGAGGAAGAATAAAACGCCCCTCACTCACTTCCTGTCACCTTTTTTGGTTGTCAGCTCCTACTACATTCTCTCGTATTTCAAAAGGTAGAGACATGAGTCTCGACAAGCTAAGCCGGTCTGGAACCAGGATGTTACCTCTCTTCCTCGAAACGAGCGTAATTGTAGATTGTGCGCCCAAGAGCGGCCAGTCCTACCAGACCCAGAACTATGCTTGTCTTGACCGGTATCCTTCCCAACTCCAGAGCAGCGCGCGGCACGACTTTCAACGGCGGAAACAGGAGTCCCCGGGCAGCAGCGCCGAGCATGACATTGCCCAGTGTTGCTTCCCCCAGCACCCACCAGGCACTGTCTTTGTCCATATTGTTCAGCCTCTCGACAGCACCTGGCTGTTTTGTGGATTGGATGAGGGCAGAGCTGAATTCAGAGTTGGAGGGTGCGGTGCGGCAAACAGGAAGTTTAGACAGCGCTGCGCCATCTGCTTGTCTTACATCGGAAGCACAGGCGGCTTCGTTTGCAGCCTGTGCGAGACTGGAGATCTGACTGTCTGCATGTCCTGGCGAAGAGCCATATGATAGCCGCCTTGCCTCTGCCAGAAGTCCGTTGTTCACAGGATTGCTACTGGATTCACTCCCAACCTCAACTTGATCGAATGACATGGGAACCGTCCTCCTTGAGCCGCTTGCCTGGATGATACAGTCTGTCAGCCCGCTGTCACTGGGGGAATCACGAAACCTTCGAAGCTTTACTATATGCCTGCATATATCAGGTCCCACGAAAAGGAAGCAGGGAAGCCGGTCTTGCTAGAACCGACCTCCCTGCTTTCAATCTCGAAGTCAGCTGCTTGAGCGGCTGCCTCTAGACTCTGGACAGCGCTTCCTGCACAAGCTCGGCGAGCATCCTGCGCATCGAGGCCAGCACATAGCTTTTCTCTTCTTGGGTCAGTCCGTCGAACCACATGGCCTGTCCTTGCAGAAAAGCCTGGCTTGGGGGCTCGCCTCCCTTGGCCTCCTGAACGAGCCGGGCAAGCCCTTGCGGGATCTGCTGCTGGACGTAGTTGCGCTGGGCGTCGGTGAGCCCCTCCCACCACATCCTGTCTTCATCGAACTGGAAGCCCTCCGGCAGCGGTTCGCCGGCGAGAACCGCGTTGACGGCTTGCCGGATGCGCTCACCGCCGCAAAGCCCGGAGAACCTGATGGTCCGCCCGTCCTTGAAGGCGACATAGCCGTTGGGACCGCCTGTCACGGCAGAGCGATCAAGACCGTGACCGCAACAGGCCTGGTACGCTCCTGGCAAATTGGCGATGCAGGGATCGTGGGCGCCCGGAGCGATGTGCCGATTGCAACCCTTGCACGGACGCGGGTTGCCGGCATCGAATGGTGTCCGGTCGTCTTCATAGACCGGGCCATCCGGAGTATCTTCGATTACGTGACCGTGAACACTGTCTTTAGCAAAGAGCATTGTGGACTCCTTTCAATAGGCTGAAACTCACTCATCACAACAACGGCAGATCACCGTTGAGTTTCTCTGCTGCAGGAAAATCGGATTTGCCGATCGCACCGGCGTGGCAGGGAGAAAGTGCAGCAGGAGACGCAGGGCACAGAACGCCCTGCGTCTGCTCGGCTGGGCTTGGGTCGGTTTACTTGCCAGCTTCAGCAGCTGGTTGCGCCGTTGCCGGCGATTTCCCCTGGAGCTGCGAATCAACCAGCTCCATTACCGATTCGGTCTCTTCACCGGTGTCCAGGTAAGTGACCTTGACGAAGTCGCCTTCGCGTACCAGAGGCAGCTTGGGTGCGACTTTGAGCGTGACGGTGAAAGTGTGCGAATCACCTTCGATTTGCATTGTGTACACGGTCTGCCCGTCTACCACGGTCCAGCCGATGCGGTACACTTTGCCGCTCACTGTTTTGCTGGGCTGCCCGGTCTGCGAGACATGACCGCCGTTGCCCATGGAAGCACCGGCCAGGTAGCTGGCATACTGAGCGAGTGCCGCGCGTTTTTCCTGCGCCATGACGACATTGGCACCCTGTACGTGCCTGGCATCGAGCATGCCGATGGCGGCGAATGTCTTACCATGCTCGCCTGCGGACTGCACGTAAATGCCGACCCAGGTGGGCTCGCCGTTGATGGAGTAAAGCTGCAGATGGTCTATCTTATACCCCTTCAGGTTGCGCGGGCTATGCTCGAAGGCGTCAATCACGTTCTTGCCGATGCCGATGCCGGCGAGCCCGGGGTAATACACAGCCTGGTTGTTGTTGCTGTCGTAAAGGATGACACCCGTGCAAGACAGGTCCGTGCTGTTGCGCGATGTCATCGGCACGGCCCAGACCGGTTTGTCGGCCGAGTTGTAGAGCAACTCGAACTCAACGGGGGTGACCATGAACTTGGCGGTGAACAGCTGGGGCCAGTCGTTGAGACTGCGAGGATCCGACCATTTGCCCCACTGGTCGAGATATTCGGACACGAGATCTTTGAACATCACGCGATCCACCCACCCCGGGACTTTGTCCTGGTCGAAGGGCTGGATATCGCCGGTGGTGGCGTCGACCAGGAGAACCTTCTTGATGACATTGCCGCGCACGGTGCGTTGCGGCGCCGTGTAGGTGATGGTAAAGAAAGGCTTCCAGTTGTCGTCCACTTCCAGGGTGGCATCATCGAGCGAGCCGTATATGTAGCCAGCGCCGTAGACGTGCCGCTCCAGATTCTTACTAAAGTAATTGCTGGGCAGATAGTGGATCATATGCTCCTGGTGGATTTTCACCTGCCCGTTGGGGTCCTCGGCGTCAACGGAGACGAAGCCGCCTTTGGCTCCGAGATCATCGAGCCCGAAACCCATCTGGTTCCATGTGCGCGAGAAGACGAGCGGAGCCACCCAGTAGAGATGTCCGTTCAC
>JAHFBI010000279.1 GCA_023250095.1 Candidatus Melainabacteria bacterium | reverse complement strand
CAGCACAGCCGCCTTCCAGGGAACTATCGTCGTTGGCGGACGGGCCGCTGGCATCATATTCGCCACTGGAGCCCGCACAAAGTTGGGGCGTCTGGGTACCCTGCTTTCAGAGATTGTCTCCGGCGAGACTCCGCTCGAGGCGGACCTCGACCGTCTCGGACACCAGCTGACTATCCTGACGATAGCTGTCTGTGTCGGGCTGGCCGTTCTCGGGTTGATACAGCATTACCCAATACACAAAATGCTCGAGACCAGCATTGCCCTGGCGGTAGCGGCTATCCCTGAAGGATTGCCGGTTGTAGCCACACTTGCGCTGGCTATAGGAATTGGCCGCATGGTGCGCGCCAGGGCCCTTGTTCGCAGGCTGGCTGCCGTGGAGACGCTGGGCTGCACCAGCGTCATCTGCACCGACAAGACAGGGACTCTCACTGAAAATCGCATGCTTGTCACAGATCTCGTAACATGCCGGCGCCATTTCACTCTTTCCGGAAGAGGATACGAGCCAGTCGGTCAACTCGCTTGTGCCGAGTCTGATGGGGGATCTCTCGGCGAGGCAGGCGCCTTGCAACTCCTCAGCGCCAGTGCCCTGTGCAACGATGCGCGCCTGGAGAACCATGCCGACAGCGACGGCTGGCATGTCCACGGCGATCCGACCGAGGGCGCTCTCCTTTCAGCCGCGCTCAAATTAGGGCTCGATCAAGATGCTCTCAACCGGGACCATCCCCGCATTGCCGAATCCCCCTTCGACCTGAACCGCAAGAGAATGTCCACCCTTCACGAGTGCACCTCAGGCGGTGCGCTCGTCCTGGTCAAAGGCTCGCCTGAATCGGTGTTCGACATATGCAATTACGTACTTTCAGAAGGCGCACAGGTAAGTTTAGATGGAGAGACCAGAGCCTGGTTTTCTAAGGAAAACAGCCGCCTGGCAAACGCCGGGCTGCGCGTGCTGGCAGTGGCCAGCAAGGAAATCGCCAGCCAACCGGTTTGCCTGGACTCAGGGGCCCTGGAAGCAGATCTCTGCTTGCTAGGGCTCATCGCCATGTCTGACCGCCCGAAAGAGCATGTAAAAGAAGCTATCTCCAGTTGTCAGGCAGCCGGCATCAGAGTGATCATGCTCACAGGCGACCAGAAGGCAACAGCTGCCTCCATTGCCGCGGAACTGGGCATGGCATCCGCTCCTTGCGCCGCCACGACCGGAGCTGAGCTGTGGGCATTGAGCGAGGACGCTTTGCAAAGAGTTCTCAAGGAAATCACGGTCATTGCTCGGGTCACGCCGGAGATGAAGCTGGATATCGTGCGACGCCTGCAAGCAGCAGGGCAGATCGTGGCCATGACAGGCGACGGTGTCAATGACGCACCGGCCCTCAAGCAAGCCAATATTGGCGTGGCCATGGGACAAGCCGGTACGGATCTAGCCAGAGAAGCCTCAGACCTGGTCATAACCGACGACAACTTTGCCACTATCGTCAAAGCTGTCGAGCAAGGGCGCATAATTTACGAGAACATAAAATGTGCTGTCGCTTACCTGCTTACAGCCAGCCTCACATCGGTACTGGCTATTACTATCGGTCTTTTTGCCAATCAAGGTCTGCTCCTTTTGCCGCTTCAGCTGCTCTGGCTCAATTTGATCATGCACATTTTTCCGGGGCTGGGAATAGCGCTGCAGACGAGCACTTCGAACATCATGTCCAGACCGCCCCGGCTGAGGACAGACAAGCTGCTCGACCGATTCGAACAATTTCAAATCACTCTGCGGGCAACTGTAGTGTCGATAGCGGCAGTGGCAGCCATCTCCATACACGCCGCCGTCTCAGGTCAGGGCAAAGCTACAAGCGTCGCCCTGGCAACGCTATCAGCGTCGCTGCTCCTGCAGTCCTGGTCGTGGCTTTATGCCGGAAGAACAATTGTCCAGGGCAAAGGACTGAGGATAAACTGGCCAATGCTCATCAACACAGGGCTCGGCGCTCTTACACTGACTGCAGCCATTTATTTTCCCCCGCTTGCTGGCATCCTGGGAACAGCTGCCCTGGGCATACAGGACTTCGCCATCGTCACATGCCTCTCGCTTGCGACATTTCTCGTCACAACTGCATTGGGGCGGTGGCATCCCGGTTGGCTTTATCGCTTGCATAGACAGTGAACCTATAATGGTCCACCGCTTTTTTGTGCCAGCGATGGACCAAAAATTTTTCTCAGCTAAGGAGCACAATAGAAGCAGACATCCCGGCGAATTAGCTCTCAGCGGCGGTCGGCGTTCTCGAAGCCCCAGCGATCGAGGATATAGCCGGTGACTGGCAGGCTGAACATCAAGAGAAGAATAACAATTGCTATAGCATCCAGGAACATTGTTCCTACCTCGTGCTTCCAGGCAAATTAAACACCGCCACGCCTCATGATTCATCGCCCGTAGGGAGTAATGCCTGCCAAAAGAGGATGATTGACTCAAGGGGCACGACGCCGAAAGGGTCGCCTGAATCCAGCTCTCTTCGCCAGATTGGGTAGCTCTGAGCAATTTGGGCGTCCGCGCCAGTCAAAAGGAAATATTGCCTGAGCGGGCAAGCGCTACCACAGCCTGACCAAGGGACAGTCCCCCATCGTTTGGCGGCAACAGCCTGGGAACAGAAACGGCGAAACCGGACTCAGTCAGAGAGTCGAGCACCATGGACAGAAGAAGCCGGTTCTGAAAAACGCCGCCGGACAGACAGACCTCATTCACGCCCTTCTGCCCTCTTATCCGGCAGCACATCTCAAGAACCACCAGAGCCAGCCAAAGGTGGAAGTCAAAGGCTATCTCCTCAATTGCCGTGCCCTTTTGCTTTAGACAGAAAGCCTGGTTCAACATCTGCGCCGCGTCGATAAGAACGCATCCATCACCCCTGCCTGATACCGCCGGCGGGGACAGGAGGCGCAGGACGCGATCCACACGCTTGCTCGAGACGCAAGGCAGATATTGCTCGGCGGCAGCCTGAAGGCAGATTGCCGCCTGTCCTTCGTAAGCTGCCTCGCAACAGATACCAAGCAAGGCCGACATGGCATCGAATAGCCTCCCGGCACTTGTTGTCAGAGGCGCATTGAGCTTACTCTCCATTTGCTTTCTCACCAGCCGAGCTGTTCTGTCGCCGACGTCTGAGCGCACCTGCGCCATATATTCCTCAAAGGAGCACTGGCCAGATTCAGGATGCTCGGACAGCCAGGACATGGCCATGCGCCAGGGCTGCTTTATCGCCTGCTGACCGCCTGGCATGGGCACAGGTTTGAAAGAGCCCAGCCGCTCAAAACTCTCCAGGCGAGCAAGCAAGAATTCGCCTCCCCAGAAGGTACCATCTTCTCCCCAGCCAAGCCCATCGAATGCCACCCCGATGACAGGACCGTCCACACCGTGCTCGGACATACAGGCGACTATGTGAGCGTGATGATGCTGCACACTATAAAGTGGGAGTTTGTATTCTTCGGCAAAAGATACAGCCAGTCTGGTCGAAAGATAATCCGGGTGGCTGTCAGCGGCCAGAATTTCCGGCTCGAGCCTGAAGAGGCGGCGATATATGCTCAAAGCTTCTTCGAAGTGCTGCATCGTCTCGAGATTTTCCAGATCGCCAATGTGCTGGCTCAAGAAAGCACGATTGCTCTTCACCAGGCAGAAAGTGCTTTTCAGCTGTGCGCCGAAAGAAAGCGCCTGGCGGCTAGCTAAGAAGAACAGAGAAAGAGGCTCCGGCGCAAATCCTCGAGCGCGCCTTAGCATGATATTGGCGTCAAAGACCATATTGACCAGCGAATCGTCATAGCGCACCTCGATTCCCCTGTCATGGAAGAGAAATGCGTCGGCTATTCCGGCAAGCCGCTCCCCGGCTTCGGCGTTATCGATGGCAATGGGCTCTTCTGCGAGATTGCCGCTGGTCACCACCAGCGGCATGCCGCAATCGGCAAGAAGGAGATGATGGAGCGGAGTATAAGGCAGCATGGCGCCAAGTTGAGGCAGATCCGGCGCCACAGATGGCGCAACAAGCGCATGAGCGCCACTGAGCCGGGGCACAAGGACGATCGGACGGCGCGGTCCCTCAAGGATAATTTCGGCGCTCTTGCTGACAGCACAATATTTCTTGAGCTGTCCTAAATCAGCAAACATCACTGCCAGCGGCTTGGCCCAGCGCCTTTTGCGCTTGCGCAATTCTTTCACGACACTGTCTGCAGTGGCATCGCAGACAAGATGGAATCCACCAAGCCCCTTCACGCCGAGAATGGCTCCCTGCTTAAGATACTCCACAGCTCTGCTCAGAGCTTCCGTGCTGCTCGAAGGAAGCTTAGAGCCGCAGAGCGCGCCTTCCACAAAAGTAAGCTTGGGACCACAGTCGAAACAGGCATTGGGCTGAGCATGAAAGCGGCGGTTTGCTGGATCTTCATATTCGCTCCTACAAGCAGAGCACATCTCAAAGCTCGCCATGGTCGTCTTTTGCCGGTCGTAAGGCAGAGATTTTATGATGGTGAAGCGCGGACCGCAATTGGTGCAATTAGTAAAGGGATAGCGAAAACGGCGGTCGCCGGGGTCGAAGATTTCGCGCAAGCAGTCGGCACAGGTAGCTGTATCGGGCGGAACAGACTGCCACTGACTGTCCCTATGTCTGCTTGCGAGAATTTCAAACGAGGTTGCCCCCAGAACCTTCATCGGCCGGGTCTCCAGGCGATCAATTACTGAAAGAGGCGGAGCTTGATCTCGAAGATCTTTCAGGAATCGCTCTACCGTGTCGCAGTCTCCTTCGACCTCAATTTCTACGACACCCCCTGAATTGCATACAGAGCCGCTCAGACCGTAGACCCTGGCCAGGTTAAAGACGAACGGCCGGAAGCCAACACCCTGAACGGTGCCAGTCACAGTGATCTTTAACCTCACTTTATTGCTACCGCCAGGCATCATTTATCACCAGCTCATCCCAAAGGATGACCCCTCGGGCTTGTAGTAACTTTCGACGCTCATCCGGAGGGATGAATCAGAGCCTTCAATTGTCCATAAGGCTGATTCGCATTTCTATCCTTGCTGGCAGAATTCATGACAGTGTCTGTTCCTAACACCCTTTCACCACCTGTTGTCGCTCCTGTCGCTTGAATTTTAGCCGACAGACTTGATCTGTGATATCCAATGTCACTTGTTTTTCCCAGAGCCCGCCTTTCAGTTTATAACTACCTCAGCGAAGGGGGCGGCAGCTGCGTCCGGGCAATCGTTGACTGTTCCAGGCAATACGGGCTTGTCTCCAGAGGGCAACTTTCGAACCTTCACCTGCCCCTCGAAGCAGCTGGATGCGGCTCACTTTATGCTGCGCGCAAGATTCTGGAATGTTGCTTTGAGGAGAGAGGCCTGGGCAGCGATAAGAGCGAATTGTCTCAACTTGTCGAAAAGACCTGGTCGGGAATCGAACAGTCCATCAACAGCTACAAAGTCGAAACAGCTCTCACGCACGAAAGGCCCGCCGGACAGCAGTCGGATATACTGCAGTGCACTCATATGGCTCCTGTCGTTATGGATTTCTTGCTGCAGCATCTTCTACCGTACATCTAAGGCTGACCTGAACGTGCACGCCCATAAAATGCGCCCAGGCGCTTTTGATCTACGCCCGCCCTCTAAAGCCCCCATGTAACCCACGCCATGCCGGAAGACCTCCAAGTCGACATTCCCGAGATCGGAACCATCAAAAGACCGCGCCGTCCGGTTTTTCAGCTGCCGCCGGAGCATGGAGTGTTGGTTGCCTTCATCCTCTCTTGTATTCTTGCCTGGAAAGTAGCCGGTGCCCCCAGCCAGGAGATGGACCTGACTGTCATGTTTTTGATGTTGACGGTTGGTTCTTTGCACCGCCCAGTGCAAATGGCGTTCATTGCCTTCACCGGCGCTTTGATCCTCGCTTTTAACTACAGTCAACCCTGGTTGGCTCTCTGCCTTCTGTTGATGCCGGTGGGCCAAAGAATCGCCAACGAAAGTGTGCGTTTTTTTGGGCCTTCGATCAGGCAGACATTAGGCATGCTGGGGATTTCCACAATACCGCTTGCCGCAGCCTGCCTGGTGAGCCGCGGCAGCCAGGCAACACAGATCGCGGTGCTCGGCTTCACGTCAGCTTCCATGCTTTCTACCGGCATAGTGCTCCTTTACCAGAACAAAGCAAACATCCACTGCAAGCCGGCGCTTCTGAGCGCAACCGCCCTCTGGCTCTGGCTCCTCTTCAAGCAACCACCGGCAGCTTTGCTTGGTTTCTTCCCTTTCCTCCTGCAGACTTTATGGATAGCCAGGTCGAGCAAGCCAACGTTCAAACAGATTGGCATTGCTGAATCGCTTTGCCTGTCCTGGACCACGGCAATCCTTTTTCTGCAAACAGGCTAGGGCAACCGGCCCAAGCCCCTGCCGGCAAAAAACTCGAGATTCAAGAACTTGCCTGTTGTGTCAAGTGACTTTCCAGAGGTATACGCACGGTAAATTTGGTACCCTTTCCCTGCACGCTCCGGCAGGAGATGCTGCCGCCGTGGGCCCTGGCTATTTCGGCACAAAGACACAGACCCGTGCCGGTAGTCGGAGCATATTTGCCCTGAGTGGACATCTGGTAGAACCGGTCAAAAAGATTGGGGACATCTTCCGGAGCAATACCGCAGCCATCATCTTCCACAATGAGGGCAATCTCACTGTCACCGTCGGCAGACTGAGCCAAGATTTCCACCTTGCTCC
>JAHFBI010000021.1 GCA_023250095.1 Candidatus Melainabacteria bacterium | reverse complement strand
TATCCGCTTGAACCCGAAAGATGCTGTCTTTTACTACAATCGCGGCGTAGTGTTCCGGGAGATGGAGCAGTATGAAAAAGCCATCTCCGATTTCAATCAAGCAATCCTCCTAGATGAGAGCGACCCCGACATATTTCACAATCGCGGCTGGGTCTACAGCAAGATCGGCAACTATAAGCAAGCAATAGAGGACTTCGATGAGGTGATCCGCCTCAACCCCGACGATGCGGATGTCTACTACATGCGCGGGCTGTCTTATGCAGAGATGGGCGATGTTAAACGGGCAATCGAAGATCTAGAAACCGGTCTGGATCTTTTCCTTCTGATGGGCCGGGAGACAGCCTCCGAGCAAGCCATGCAGAAACTGCGGGAGCTGCGCTCTGTAGAGTGACATGCTCAGTATCCGTACTGGCGTACATAAAGATTCGTGCCTGGAAGGCGCAATCCAAACTTGCCCTTCGGAGTCGGTGGAATGAGCTGGCTTTCGAGCCCGGTGGCAGAGTCCTCAAGAAGCCTGGCTTGCAGTTCGGCGCTGAGAGAAATTTGGCTGGCTTGCGTTTTTGCCCGCGTGAGGACGCGCTCGGAGTCTTCCTTTGCCTGGCTGCGGATTTGCTCGCTCATGTACTTGCGGTACCGTCCCGCTCGTCGGCCTGAGGGCAGCTCATTAATGGCTTGTTCCGATTCGGACTTTAGCCTTTTTGATTCCTTTTCGGCACGCTCTAGAAGTTTGCTGGCGGACTGCGCGGCAGCTTGCCTGCGCTCGGCACTCATGTCCTCGATCTGGTGGCGCGTGGCGGACACCACGCGGTCGGTCTCTCCATCTGAGGAATCCGCCGGAGAACCATCCTCGCCTCCTGTCCTTTTGCCTGCCCTTCTCTTCCCTGTCCTGGGTGCCAGATGATTGGCCACATCCTCCGTCCTGCCAGCCCCGGAAGCAGCGCCCTGTCCGAGGCTTTTGCCAGAGCTTTCGCCTGTTTTCTCAAGTCCTCCTGCCCCCGGGTGCCTTTTCTCTGCGTAAATATCCAGGACTTCCTGGGACCACCGACCTATCTTTGAATCAGGATCGAGTGCAAGCGTTTTGCGGTACTCGGCTGAGGCCTTTTCGTGCAAGCCAAGGCTGGCATAGGAGTTCGCCAGAAAGTAATGAGCCAGAGCGTCTTTGGGATCTCTCTCACAAGCAGTAGCAAAAAGTCTGGCTGCCATCTCGAAATCACCCATTTCATAGTGCTGTCTACCCTGAGAAAAGGAATAATCGTCCTCAGCGAACACCCGGGCGGGCACAGCCATGCTTGCTGCCAGGGAAAGCAGCAGGATTGCATATCTTACAAGCTTTTGCCCTGGTATCCGGCACATTTGAGTGCATTCCCGCTTGTATAGCTGTTCAGTACAAGTGTAAGTCTCTTGCCACCTACCTTACAAGCTCCGGTTCCAGTTCTGAAATCTGTGCAATTGTGCAAGCAATCAGGTCGAATTGCACCTTTATTCAGTCTCTTTAATTTCTTAGGATAGAGACGCACACACGCGGAGTTAATTAAATGCCACAGCGACCTTTCTTTCAACAAGAAGTCTCACAGTGAGGGTCGAGGGGGAATTGCTCCCCATTTGATGGCGGCGCCATCATATACGAAGACCATCAACAAAGACAGGCCGCCGAAAGGGAACGCCAAGAGCGGTCACGACAAATCTTTGCCGAAGGCGGGCGCACTGAATCGCAAGATGGCGCCAAATTGACCCGTGATCGTCTGGGAAGAGTCAGGGACATCTCTTATGCCAACGGCCGCAGCCGCTCTATCGACTATGTCGGTGACAGCGACGAGATAAGAAAGATTGTCATCGACAAGAAGACGACTTTTGAGCACTCCCAGGGACGCAACTGGACAAGCCGCGATCAATACGGACGCATGGGCACGTGGACCGGCGACATGAGCATGTCCCAGGACGGAGTTTTCAGCTATACGGGGCAGGACGGTCTCACTCACAATTATCTGCGCAACGGGCGCGATGTAATTAGATCCGGCAATGACGATGGACGCCGAGATCCAGGTCGGCGCGACAATTCGGACTCCGGTTCGGAGCGTCAGCGACGCGACGGCTCAGATAGGAATCGAGGCAGGCGCGAGCTGTCCGACGCCGCCTTTGATCAAACAGTGAAGCAAGTCTTCGATCAGGCAGTGACGAACAAAGAGGACTACAAACAGGCTCTCTTTGGTGCAGCAGCCGATCGCAAACCAGTAGTCATGGTTTTTGGGCGCAGCAGCGATCCAGAAAGCCGGCAGCTTGTGGAAACGGCCATCAAACAAGCCCGAGCAGGAGACTCCGGACAAAAGGCCATGTTTGCTTTCGTCGATCTCGACAAAGTAGACCCGAACTCAGCCATTGGCAGATATGGCAACGAATATATCGACCGCAACTATGGAAGCCCTTTCACGATGGTTTTCACCCAGAAACAAGGAGTCGGCAAGACACCCGTTATACCGGAGCCGGCCCTGTTCTATCAGCGCGGACAGCTTGACGGTGATCGTATAGGGGCAGCCATCGCCCAGGCTCAAGAAATTCAAAGCCAGAGAGAATTCGCCGATCTCCCCGATAACTTCCGCCGTGACCGGTCGAGCACGGCAGATGCACCACTGAAAAATATCGAAGATCTGCTCAAACAGGCAAACAAGCCCGAATTAACCAACCAGCAACAATACGACCTTTATCGCCAGGCAATTGATGCTGCCGACAAACTGAACAGGCCGGAAGTCTCGGGAGCGACGCGCATGGAGCTGGGACTGGCCTGTATCCGATGGGGAGCCGGACACCAGTCCGGCGGCGACACCCAGAAAGCCAGCCAGTCCTTTGAAACTGGGGCGCAGTGGCTGCTCGACGCCGGACACGTCAATCCAAGAATCTACCAGGATCCCCAGTTCATCGCCCGTCTCAAGAACTCCGACCTGCCGGGCACAGCAGCTGAAGAACTCCTGACCCGCGGGCAGCAGAACTCGGACTGGTATCGCCCGACGCAGGCAGAAGCTCAGGCGGATTCAGGCGCCTGGCAGAAGAAATATCAGGAAGCCATGCAAGTGCTAAACGATGCCATGAAGAAACCCCGTACAAGACCACGGACAACTCCTCTTCGCCCAGAAAGCGATCCGTATGGCTTCAATGGAGCAGAGTCCGCAAATCGATAACCCCTGACACCGCGACAATATTGATGATCGTCCTCGGTCATACAAAAGTCTCTGCCAAGGTACCTGGCAGCTGGGGGCTTTGAGCGATATCCTGGTTCCCTCCGGCTGTGCTTATCGATAGCATGACATGGGCCGACAAACTGACCCATTTGGTCACGGCCCGGGTTCGACATCATAGATATAGACGAGTGATCCACAGTTCCTAAAGGTACCGGAGCCGGAGTACACGCGCCTTCTTCATCCACCCAGTCAAAATCACGCCGCTGGCACAACGGACAGAATGGCATCTCCGACGGATCGCAGGATACGCAGTTCCACCCGCCCCTTTTAGCACTGAAGACATCCGAGAGCGAGACGGGCACAGTCAGCGAAAAACCAAAGCATTGTTCAAGGAGTTCGTCGATTGATCCATTGATTCCCTGCGCGGTTGTTACGGTGGTGTAGAGGCAACATACAGCAAGAATGATTGTTGTGGGAACTGTTCGCTCGACTACTTTCTTCACACCGTCCCTTTCACCAGTAGATCGCCAGCCAGCCCGCGTTTCCTACTGTTTATGATGAGCACATAACGACGCATTTGAGTGATGGTAAACAGTTGGCATCAGCGAGATCGAATAAAACCAGCAAGCCGGGAGGGGCGAAGACTGAGATGCCATCTTTGAATTGATATAGCGGATGGCTAGATTTTTCTCTTGCTTGACATGTCCCCAATCGTCTGACCCTCTGGCAATCAGGACAGTGTCTGCATCAATCATAATCGCCGGACTTCGAAAAATTCGGCGCAGATCCCCGGCCGGGACAGATACCCGAAAATCAACTAGGAATAAATAGCACACTGCCTGCTGAAGATAATAATCCGCAGCACATCAATGCCGGTCAGAAGCCCTGCTGCAGTCCTTTCCGAAGGCTGCAGCATGTATCGTCAAACCCCAGTACGAATATGAGTCATCTCACGAAACGAAAGTAGGCTCAGAAAAGAAAACTAAGCAACGGCAGGATGAATAACATCAGATCCCGAACAGGTGTCCCCATTCATCTCACATAAGCAGGGAACAACGTTAGAAGCGTGCCAAACATATAAACAAATGCGGCGGATAATTTGCCCTGGACCCGGGCTTCGATATTTCCCAAGGTATTTGCCACTCATACGACAAGCCCAGGTTATCAGTGCCTGGGTTCAGGGAAATGTTGCCAACGTCTGTGAGCTTCACACTCAACGGCCGTCTCGCCCGCGCTATTGTTTGAAGATTCCTGGACTATATCTCCGGCTTCCTTCGAACATTCATCCCCTTGCTCAGGAGCAGCCGCAACGTCAACCAGAGCAGAACAAAGACATCTGTGCGTCACTGAAGGCACCTCCCATCCGAAAAGAATCTCGACGCACTTCCATAGTGAGACTAAGAACATCGATTGTCAAGGGCGCCTGTCCCATACAAATCTCTGTCGAATCCAACACAGCCGTCTCTGGCAACACCAGAAGAGCTATTCGGACAAGCGAAGCATATGTCCTTTAAAGCTCAACCGATAACGGTTGAACTTTAAACCGTTATCGGTTGAACTGCAGAAACGCAATTAATGCTTTCCCACCATCCACAACCACCACAAAATTTCTCTCCTCAGCAAATCGCTCGTTAGCCAGCCCATGAATGGCTTAAGTAGTCTTACTGTGACAAGCGTTCCAGCAGATTGCCTCCGCGCTTCAGCCCTGCTACGGAGGTGTCAGACTCACATTACCTCTCTAACAGGATTCTCTGGCGCGATCTTCCGCCAAGTGTGCAGCTCCGCAGTAGTCAGGTGGCTGCGATTCTTCAAATTTGTGTTCCCGATTGGCCAGCTAGGCTCATGCCTGCTTATAATGGCGCCTGTTGAGGGGGAGGATAAGTGTGCTATGAAACGTCTGACCGGGATCGTAGCTAGAGTTGTTTTATGGTCCACTGTGACATCTTTGAGTGTCAGTGTCGCGAGAGCTGCCACCGGCTCTCAAGCAGTTCCGGGCATAGTTGACATCGACAGCCGCCAACGCTTGCTGGAGATCCGGCTGTCAGACGCCGTCGAGTCAGGAAGACTCGGCACAGCTCAGTCAGATGAAATCAAGAGGCTCCTGGATGGCATTTCCCTCAGCGAAGCACAATATCTGCTGCGCGACCGACGCCTCAAGCCTTGGGAGTGTCTCAAGCTGAACCTGGATCTCGACCATGTCAGCAAGACTCTGGAGTCCAAGCTCGGCGACCGGCAGCTTGCCTCGATGGACATTGCTCCCCGCGTCTTTGATATCACGGTCAGACTGGCAGAGGCAGCGCGGAACGGACGGTTGACACGCCAGGAGCTGGCAGACTTGAGACAAAAGCTGCAGTCCATAGCCGCTCTTGACCTCATGTCGCGCTCCGATGGCGCGTTTAGTTATATAGATGCACTGACTGTCTCTCTTGCCCTCGATGGACTGAGCAGCGATCTCGAACGCCTGCTTGATGAACGGCAGCTGCCAACAATCGACTTGGATAAAAGCCTGTCCGAACTCGACCAGAAAATTGCCGCAGGAGTTGAAAGCGGCAAACTGAGCAATGATGTCGCTGAGTCGCTGCGCGCGGACCTGAAAAAATTTGCCGGCAGCAAACAGGAATTGCAGGGCTCTCTCGCCGGGCAAAAGGCTCTCAGTCTGGCAATAGATCTCGAACAGTTTGAAGATATCCTCGATCAAAAATTATCCGGGAAGTCAGCTCCGGATCTGGACATACAAACCCTCACAAGTCAGCTCGACTCAGACATCGCCAAGGCACTCGTTGACGGCCGGCTATCGCCGCCGGAGGCACTCAGACTTCAATCCGAGCTCAATTGCATAGTAGCCCACAAAGCAGAATTGGCTGCCGGAAAGCCGGAGTTGAGCCAGGAAGATAAGCAGGCGCTGGGGCTTGAACTGGAAGTTCTCGCTGTGCGCCTGCAACGTACTGTTCATGGGCCTCGGCTTGCCTGGCCCGGTATCGATTCTTTCCAGGCTGGCCTCGACCAGCGTATTGCATCGGCCGTCCAGGCCAAGCGATTGACTCGCGATGAAGCATCTACCTTGCTCGCACAGGCGGATGTCCTCGCGGCTAAGGAGAAAGAGCTGCGCGCCCAGCAGGCAACCAGCCAGCAAATGATTTCATTGACGACCGGGCTGGAGGTCTTGGCGGCAAAGCTATACAGGCAGATGCAGGATCGCCCTTTTGCCGCTCCGGACATAGACGCTCGGCAGAAAGAACTGGACAGACGGCTGTCAGCAGCGCTCGATCAAGGCAAAATCAGCTCAAGTTCAGCCTTTAAGATCAAGTCCGAACTTGAGGCAGTAAACGATCTGAAAAAATCCTACTTGAGTGCGTATGCCCCTGCCGGCAGTGGCATACGCGCGGCAAGCAAAGATACGGCGCCGGACAAGAAAGCGCATACAGAGATGGGCTCCAGAGAATCCTCCTCGAAGACAGTCGTCGCCGCCACACTGACTAACCGACAGAAGCTGATAGTTGGCACACTGCTGGAGCGCGCAGCTGCCCACCTGTCTAGGTCTATGAACGGTGCTCCGGAATCTGTGTCTGCTCTTGAGCAACGCCAAAAGACAATTAGCGACCGCCTGACTGAAGGGTTTGCCCTCGGAAGACTCGATGAACCACAGTGGGTAAGTCTGAAGGCCGAACTAGACCAGATTGCCTCTCAAGCAGCAAATTATCGGCAATCACAAGATGGGCTTACCGCCGCTCAAGCACTGTCACTTTCAGACCGTCTGGATACTTTAGGCAACAAGCTGGAACAGCAACTGCTTGACTCTTTCGTCACTGTAGGGGAGCTCGACCTGAAGCGCAGGCAACTTTCTCTGAGCATCGGCGAAGCGTTGGCTTGCGGACGACTCACTATACCGAATGCTGACAGCCTGCAAAAGGATCTCGAGGCCATCACTCAAGCCGAAATCCTAGCCAGAGCAAGCTCAGGCAGCATGAGCTTTGGTGAAGCCCTGAAAATCGATTTTGAGCTTACACGTTTGAATAACAGGCTGGCGCGCCAGGCGCGCCAGCAGCCGCTTGCTCTGGCTGACGTGGATATGCGTCTTTCGGCAATCGAAAATCAGATTGCCGGCGGATTGGCCTCGGGACGTCTTTCGCTTGAAGAAACAAAACGGCTCAAGTATCAGCTAGATCGAATCGGGCAAATCAACGCAAAATACCGCTCTTCAGGGGGTGGTTCGAGTTATGCCGAAACTTTGACTCTGACACAGGATCTAGATCGTCTCGGACACACAGTTCTTCAGCAGATGCGCGACCCCAGAGCGACGTTACCTGATATCAACCAGCGGCAAGCGCAACTTATCGCCCGGATCAAAGAATCAGTGAGCGCTGGCAAGCTATCAGCCGGGGATGCGCAGGAATTGAGAGAAAACCTGGATCGCATAGAACAGAGCGAAGCCTCATTCCGTGTTTCTGACGAAGGCTTGAATTTCTGGGAAGCTGTCACTCTCGTGGGGGATCTCGACGGGCTCTCAGCTCGAATCGACAGGCTCACGCACAAAGCGGCAGTACTGCCGGACCTCGACGGACGGCGAGCACAATTGCAGCAACGCCTGACCAGAGAACTGGCTGCCGGCAAGATTTCACCCCACCAGGCCCTGCGGCTGCGCAAGGAGATCAAGCGGATCGCCTTGATGGAAGTCGCCTTCAGGAACTCTCCCTCCGGTCTGAGCCCTCAGCAGGCGATGACTTTGTCGTCCGAGTTAGACAAGCTTGGCGCTGGAATTAAACAACCGGAACAAAGTGGAAAAATGCGGCACTGAAACGCCGGTCCTGGCACCAAATTCAGGTTTTGGCTGAAAAATTAGCAGCTGCCTGCAATTGTTGGCGGCAGAAGGGCATATTGTAAGCAGTGAGCAAGAGGGTCACTCAGGGCCTGTTGCTAGCTGGAGGTCGCAGGAGAGGTTTCATGGCGGGAAACAGTGACAGCGAGTGGTACCGGATAGCTGCTGAAAAGGGTGGTGCGAAAGCTCAATACCAGCTAGCTGTCATGTATCAGCGCGGCAATGGTGTGCCGCAGGACCCCAAGCAAGCAGCCCACTGGTATCGCAAGGCAGCCGAGCAGAATTTCATCAAAGGTCAACTGGCTCTGGCTTCAATGTACTACAAAGGGGAAGGCATCCCCAGAGATCTAAAGCGCGCCTTTGAATGGTATACGCGCGCCGCCGAGCAAGGAGCCGTAGAGGCGCAGCAACAGCTTTCTCTCATGTATTCCGAGGGACAGGGCGTCAGCCCCGATCTGGAAAAGGCTTATTACTGGCATCAGAAAGCTGCCGAACAAACCATTCAAGAAAATTGCGAAGTAGCCATAGAATGGTATCGCAAAGGCGCCGAGCAGAACGGTCCAGAAGCACAGTATCGCCTGGCCGAGATGCTCTATGATGGCGAAGGAGTTGGGCATGACTATGCCGAAGCGGCTGTCTGGTATCAGAAAGCAGCCGATAAGGGGCACGGACGCGCTCAACTGCGGCTTGCTCTTATGTTTGCCCGCGGTCTCGGTCTGCCGGTGAACAAAGCCAAGGCAGTGCAATGGCTACTTCGCTCTGCTCAGCAAGGACTTGCCGACGCCCAGTTCGAACTGGGCTCCATGTACATCAATGGCGACGGCATACCACAGGACCTTGAGCAAGCAGCAGCCTGTTTTCGCAAGGCTGCCGACCAGGGCCATGTTTCAGCGCAATTCCGGCTGGGTTTGCTTTATAAGGACGGCAAGGGTGTGCGCCGGGATACTGAGCAGGCATTAGCCTGGCTCTCCAAGTCAGCCGAGCAGGGCAATGTCGAGGCTCAAACTGCTCTGGCGCACATGTACGCGGATGGGCAGGGTGTGGACAGGGACTATTTCCAGGCGCACAAATGGTATCAGCAGGCGGCAGCCTCTGGCAGCATCGAAGCGCAATTCGAGCTGGCATTACTGCTCTCCAGGGGCGTGGGCGTCGCCGCCGACCCATCTGAAGCTTTCCGCTGGTTCAAAGAGGCTGCCGAAGATGGACACAAGGAAAGTCAGTTCCACTTAGGCTTGCAATATCTGCACGGGTCGGGGATTAGCGCCGACCCGGCTCAGGCAGCTGTATGGCTGGAGCGAGCCGCCGAGCAAGGGCATTTGGAGTCCCAGTTTTCTCTGGGCTCGATGTATGAAGACGGGCAGCACGCGCCGGCTGACTTCGAGCAGGCCTGCCAGTGGATACGCAAAGCTGCCGAACAAGGTCATCCAGCAGCGCAATACCACCTGGCTGTCAACTACGAGCAGGGGCGCGGCGTGCCTCAGGATCCCGAGCAGGCTCTCGCCTGGTATTGCCTTTCTGCCGAGCAGGACTTCGTGGAAGCCCAGTACGCCTTGTTTCTGATGTACAGCTCTGGCGAGGGCGTAGTGGCCAATCCGGAAGAAGAAAACGAGTGGCTCAAGCGCGCGGCTCAGGCAGGTCATGTGCTCTCGCAAATCGAGCTGGCAGAGCGCTGCCGCACCGGGCAAGGCGTGAAAGCCGATGCGACCGCCGCAGCTTCCTGGATGGAGAAAGCGGCTCTGAAGGGAAATGCCAACGCATGCTTCAAGCTGGCCTCGATGTATTTGCTGGGAGAAGGGCGCCCGGAAGATCTCGGGCAGGCAGCCCACTGGTTCTTGCAAGCCGCCAACCAGGGGCATACGCAAGCTCAGATCGAGCTGGCCAGGATGTATCTGGAGGGGCTGGGCGTGAGCGCCGATGAAAAAATTGCCGCGCGCTGGTTTGCCAAAGCGGCCGAATCAGGCAATGCCGACGCCCAGTTAAACCTGGGACTACTGTTTGCGCGTGGACTTGGCGGTCCCCCTGCATATGATAAAGCGGCAGTACTCTACCGCAAAGCCGCTGAACAGGGCAAAGTCGCCGCTCAATACAAGCTGGGACTGATGTATCTGGCAGGGCTTGGAGTAGAAGCAGACCCGGCGCAGTCCTGCACCTGGTTAGAGCAAGCCGCCGAGCAAGGACACACCGAAGCTCAGTTAAAGCTGTCCGGAATCTTTCTCTCAGGAGCCGGTGTGGAAAAAGACACTTCCCAGGCAGCCAGATGGCTGCGGGAGGCGGCCGCAGGCGGCAGCTGCCAGGCGCAATTCCAACTAGGCACATTGTTCTTCCAGGGCGAAGGCGTGAAAGAGGACCGGCGCAAGGCTCACGATCTCTTTGTCAAAGCCTCCGATCAAAAGCTTGTCGAAGCTCAGCTGAAGCTGGCTTCGATGTACGCAACCGGGCAAGGCGTGCTGCCCGACGAGGAGAAGGCAGTAGAGTACTGGCGGCTGGCTGCTGCTCAGGATCATCCCGAGGCTCTTTTCCATCTTGCAGAGTCCTATTACTGGGGAAAAGGAGTGCCTCAAGATTATCAACAAGCGGTCGACTGGTACCGCAAAGCTGCTGAAGCCGGCAATACTGCTGCCCAGATACAGCTGGCCGAAAGTCTCTATTTCGGTGAGGGAGTTCCCGAAGATCGCAAGGAGGCAGCCAGCTGGTATCGCCTGGCTGCACAGGAAGGTAATACTAAGGCACAGGTCAACCTGGCTTCAATGCTCGCTGCCGGAGAAGGCGTGGAGAAAAACCCCGAAGAATCGGAGATCTGGTATCGCCGCGCCGCAGAGCAAGGGCACGCCTTCGCCCAGTTGACGCTGTCCGAGCTTTTATTAAGCACCGCCGCCGGTGCCAAAGAGCAGAAGGAGGCCTGTCAGTGGTTGCAAAAAGCGGCCGAGCAGGGACTTTCGGCTGCCCAGTTCCAGATCGGCAAACTCTATCACACGGGGCATTCTGTTCCTCAAAACACTGCGCGCGCGATGGAATGGTATCTGAAAGCTGCCGGACAGGATGATATAGACTCGCAGATGGCGCTGGCTGAAATCTATTATCAAGGCGACAGCGTCGAACAGGATTTGACACGCGCTGCTTCTTTTTACCGCCGGGCTGCCGAAGAAGATTTCGCCGAAGCACAGTTCAATCTTGCTTTGATGTACGCCAAAGGGCAAGGATTGCCGGCCGATGAACTCAAAGCGGCCGAATGGTGTCTAAAAGCCGCTCAGCAAGGCTTTCCTCGGGCGCAATTCTATCTGGCGGTCATGTATATGAACGGCATGGGCGTAAGCGAAGATGCCGCGCAGGCGGCTCAGTGGTGCTTGAAGGCAGCCGAACTAGGGCATGCAGAGGCGCAAGCTTATCTTGCTTTGATGTACTCCACTGGAGCAGGCGTCGAACAGGATCTCGAACGCGCTTCTCACTGGCTGAAGAAAGCCGCCGAGGCAGGCAATCCCGACGCGCAATTCCGGCTCGCCCAGGCCTTTGCTCAGGGTCTGGGAGTAAAAGAAGACCATGAGCAGGCAGTCGCCTGGTGCCGCTTAGCTGCAGAACAAGAACATGAGGGAGCCACGGCACTTCTGGAGAAGCTCTCCAGCGTAAGCGTCATCGACCTGCTCAAAGCAAGTCTTAACGGTGAGCAAGATCCCATCGCCGAAGTCACAGCCAACCGTTCGACACCGCCCGATTGAGCTAAGACAGCTCCCGCCCGTCTGCATGGTACTTGAAATCAGGGTTGAGGATATGTCCTTGTCCTTTGCGAAAAGATGGAACTGGAAGGAAGCCTGGATTATCGCCTCAATTTCGCTTTCCGCCAGCTCCGCTGTCTGGTCCTCAAGCTGGGGCTGTGACCCGGCGGGCTCCATCTTAAGGACATCCTTCCAAGAGCGGCACGATCGCGCTGGCAGTGCTGAGGGCGCCCCAAGGCAGAAGGGTATTCCCGCGATAGTGAAATTTGCTCCCAAAGATTTGGCTGCCGTCCTCATGAGCAAGAGCCCAGGAAAGTCCGGACAAATCCTCAAGCGCTTTGAATACTCTTCATCCTTATCCCCTCAATTGGCGCTCGGTCCAGCGGCAGACCTCCCAGCTCCTTCGCCCGATCTCTCCTCGGTTCAAACTGACCAGTTGGCAGCCGCAATGAAAACCGGTGATCAAGAGAAGATTGAGCAGGCTGTTGTGAGAGAAATAGCCAGGCTCAAAAGCTCGGCAGGGTCCCCAGAAATCGCCGAACAGTTCACCCCTATACCGAAGAAAGGACGTTGCCTCACAGTTACAGAAGCTATCCAGGGATTCGAACCTGTCCTCAGAAGGCTCCCAGAACATAAGTGGTGGCACAAGGGTTTGCAGCCGGCAGGAAGCGAACACCTACCCCGAGAAGCGGCATCATTCATTCTTGGTTGTCTGGAGGCAGTCAAGGCAAGGCTAAATGGCGCTGGCGTTGCCCTCCAGGAAGCTAAGGAAGCCGGCAACTACTTGATCTGGACTCAAGAGCAAGCCTCAAGCGGCGTCATCCCCATCCCGGCGATAGCTGGCTGCACCCGGGACGGTGCCTTCCTTTCTGCTGACCGTTTCTTGCGCAAGGCAACAGCTTCAGGAGCGCTAGAGTCCATCAGAGGCAACGGATGGATAATCGACGACCTCGATGACGGCGGACTGCAATTTGACACCGGCGAAGCCGGGATTGCTCTTTTCAATCTGTATCAAATCACTGGTGAGAAGAAGTTTTTGCGCTCAGCTGAGTCATGCGCCTCCTGGGCCGAACAACGCCCGGTGGTGCCCAACTGGAATTACAACAGCTTCAGCGTCTACCTTCTGTCCAAAGCCTATGAAGTAACCGGACAAAAACATTTTCTGGACTCTGCAGTGCGCAAGGCCCGGACAGGGGTGATCCCCGGACAGCTCACTGCAGGACCAAGAGCGGGAAGCTGGTTTGACGGACACAATGCCCGCAGAGTATATCACTACATCATGATGCGAAGTCTCGCCCAACTGCTAGCCGTGATGCCGGCAGACCATCCTGACAGAGCGACAATTCGTTCTGCCCTGTGTCGGGGACTGGCAGTCTCCAACCAGGAGTTGATCGACTGCGGCGCGCCGACGAAAAATAGTGCGGTCACAGCCCTCATACTTGTGGTCACTCTTCTCAAATCAGACCCTGAATTGATCAAATCCAGCAAATCCGATCAGGCTCTCGATCGGCTGTCCAGGCTGGTATCGGAACAGTACCGACACGGCAGGCTGCCGCTCAGTCCTGCCTCCTGGGGCCAATTTCTCAACTGGGTGGTAACTCGGCAACAAGTGAACGGATTGTAGTTGTTGGCAGTCTGCATAGACTGCCTGTACTTAGCACCAGAATGTCTCTGCCCGCTTTGATCAGGCAAGTCCCAGGGCACCCGCTCCATAGTGGAAGAGAGCCGTAGAGCAGCAAGCAAAGCCGGAAAGGGCCTCGGAAAGACATAAACAGTGCAGGCAGAATCCGGGCAGCGCTACCGCCCTGGTGAGCTGGTATCGCCTGCGGTGGTACACATTTGGAGTTCTTGATCAACGCACACTCCGATTGCCGATGCCGCTGCCAAGATAGGCAATATCGCCGCGTCCGCCGGATTTAAAAAGAACTAAAGGCAAGCGCTGACAGCTGTCTGAGTTTTAAGGTGTCACCTATATTCTGTAGACCAACCTTCTCATAAGTCGCTAAAACAGGAGGCGTTGGCGACAGGAATCCGGGGTTGATTGTGGCTCAAGCAGGTTATTCAGTGAAAAAGAAGCGTGACAAGGCAAATCCGCTGCTTCTGGCAGTTTGTCAGGCGGTGCATGACCGCCGGGAGGAACTCGGGATCTCGCAAGAAGAGCTGGCACACAGAGCGGGACTGCACCGCACATATATTAGTGACATAGAGCACGGCGCCCGCAATCCATCCCTGAAAACCTTGAGCAGGCTGGCCGACGCCCTGGAATTGACTGCCTCGGGGCTTATCAAGTTGGGCGAAGAGCGAAGCGAGACGGGTGATTAGGCACTTGCTGCACCCAAGCATGAAGTGAGGGGAAGATACCTGTCCACTGTAGCCAGCAACAGCCGTTTCTTTCGTAACTTGTAGTCTGTGGACCAGTTCCTACTAATCCGTTACAAAGACAGATGGGACCCTGCTGACTGGCAAATGGTGTCATCTCAAACGGCGTGAAAAAGAAAGCTAACCTGGCGACCGATCCACTCCTTGCCGGTGTCTGCAGGGCTTTGAGCCAGCGCCGCGAAGATCTTGGCATCTCGCAGGAGGAAGTGGCTCACCGGGCCGGACTCCATCGCACTTATATCAGCGATATTGAACGCGGAGCGCGCAATCCTACACTCAAGACACTTGGCAGGCTGGCTGGCGCGCTGGATATCTCCGTATCCACAGTCATTGCCAATGCCGAAGCCCTGGTCTTCGAAGAAGTCCGGGGCAAGCAAGGCCGCTGACTCTCAAGCGCGCTCCAGTAAATGATTTTGCTCCTTGAGAAATTTGAGCACCTGACGCCAGGCCTGACCGCGGTGCGAGAGCCTGTTCTTCTCTTCGGCAGACATCTCGGCAGCCGTCATGTCTTTGTTGGTCGGAAAGAAGATCGGGTCGTAACCGAAGCCGTTTGAGCCTTTCTCCTGCCGAGCGATGCGCCCTTCCCAGTAACGAATGGCATTGAAAGCCATGCTCCCGTCAGGATCGCAGACGACCATGGCACAAACAAAGGCTGCCTGCCTGCGGTCATCGGGCACTGCGGAGAGATCCAGAAGGAGCTTGGCGCGGCGGTCGGCGTCCGTGCCCGGGCAATAGCGCGAAGAATGAATACCGGGTTTACCGTTGAGAGCCTCGACAACAATTCCGGAATCATCGGCAACAGCCATCAAGCCGGTGGCTCTGGCTGCCTCGCGTGCCTTAATTTTCGCATTCTCGACAAAGGTGTCCCCGGTCTCGGACGGATTGAAACCCTCAGGAGCCAGAATGAGATCGAGCCACGGCTCGGACGCTGCCAGACGAGCAAGTTCCTCGAGTTTAGCCCTATTGTTTGTAGCCAGAACTACTTTCATTCGCTTGCTTTGGCGTTGCTGCGAGAACGAGAAGATGATGACCCGCCTGGCGGAAGTTCAGCGACATTGCCCTTGCCGCCGCGGGCAGGCGAGCGCTTGCGATGATTCTGTCTTTGCACTCGCAAGACATCTGATATTTGAGCGATTGCCCGCGCAATATGGTCGAGTTGTAAGATGTCTTTCACGTCCACAATAAGATGAATTGTAGCCGTCTTCTTCTGGGAATGCGTCTCAACACGTAGATCGCTCAAATTGATATTGTTGTCGGATATCTTCTTGAGAATATCACCGGCAATACCAACTCTGTCCAGACATTCCACCAGTAGATAAGCCGGATATTTGCTCTGCTCTTCTCTGGACCAGGCAAGCTCCATCTGGCGGTCTTTCTCCACGCGCAACAAATTAGCGCAATCGCTCCTGTGGACGGCGATGCCGCTGCCGCGCGTCACTACTCCGAGAATTGCTTCCCCGGGCACAGGCGAGCAGCACTGAGCCAGATGGTGCAAGAGCCCGCTCAAGCTGCCGACATTGCTTTCTTTCTTGCTGGCTTCCCCTGAATATACAGGATCTCTCCTCAGGGATTTTTCTTGCTGTTCGTGCTCCCTGAGGCGATTCATTACTTGCGCCACGGAAAGATCGCCATAACCCACAGCAGCCAGAATGTCATGAGAATCAGTCAGATTGAGCTTGCGTCCCACCTCTTTGAACTTATCGGAGCGCAACAGATCCTCGAAATTGGCCTTGCCGTATTCTGCTTCCAGCATCTGCCGCCCTTGCAGAATGTGCTCTTCGCGATGGTGCTTCTTGAACCACTGGCGAATACGGCTCTTGGCGCTGTGAGTCTTGGCAATATTCAGCCAGTCCATGCGCGGATGGGCGTTCTTGGAAGTGATAATCTCCACTATGTCGCCGTTATGCAAGGGCGTCCCGAGAGGGACGATGCGGTCGTTGACACGAGCGCCCGTGCATTTATGACCAATCTCCGTGTGAATCTGGTAAGCAAAATCAATAGGCGTGGATCCAGAAGGCAGATCGAAAACATCGCCGCGCGGGCTGAAAACGAATACCTCGTCGGCGAAAAGGTCCATTTTCACCGTATCGAGGTATTCACGCGCATCTTTGAGATCTTGCTGCCAGTCAACCAGCTGCCTGAGCCAGGCCAGTTTGCGGTCGACTTTCGTGTCGGCAATGACCGATTCGCCGCTTTCTTTATAACGCCAGTGCGCAGCAATCCCATATTCGGCGACGTGGTGCATGCGCCGCGTGCGTATCTGAATCTCCACAGGTTTGCCTTTAGGACCCATCACAGCCGTGTGCAAAGACTGATAGCTGTTGCCCTTGGGCATGGCTATATAGTCCTTGAAGCGACCAGGAATAGGGCGGAAAAGAGAATGGACCAGCCCCATCACTTCGTAGCATTTCTGCGTGTCCGGGTCCGATGCCAGCTCGCAATAATTCTTGTCCTGATTGCTTTCGATGATGACGCGGATAGCCAGGATATCGTAAAGCTCTTCAAAAGCCTTGCCCTGCACTTTCATCTTCTTCCAGATGCCGAAAAGATGCTTGGGCCGCCCGATGATCTCGGCAACTATATTCCTGTTGTCAAGCTCAACGCGAAGCCTGGCCACGATGTCCTCGATCAAAGCTTCGCGTTCGGTTCTGCTGTCTCTGACTAGCTCTTCGATATGAGCATATTCATCCGAATGCAAGTAACGCAGGCTCAGGTCCTCAAGCTCCCACTTCATGCGACCGAGTCCGAAGCGGTTAGCCAGCGGCGCGTAGATCTCCAGAGTTTCCTGGGCAATCTCGGCTTGTTTGGCCGGACGCATGTGATCGAGTGTACGCATGTTGTGCAAGCGATCGGCCAGTTTCACCAGGACCACCCGAACATCCTCGGCGATAGCAACGATGAGCTTGCGAAAGTTCTCGGCCTGGCGCTCTTCTTTGGAGCTGAAGCTGAATTTGCCGAGCTTTGTCACACCTTCGACTATTTTTGTGATGTCCGCACCGAAATGTTCTTCCATCTCCCGGGGCTTGACTTCGCAGTCCTCGAGCACATCATGCAAAAGCCCTGCGCAAACGGTCGGCAGGTCGGCATTTAGTTCAGCCAGAAGGCAGGCGACTTCGACCGGGTGAATGATGTAAGGCTCATCGGATTTGCGCACTTGCCCGTCATGGGACCTGAAAGCAAATTCATAAGTCTCTTTGACAGCCTCTATGTCTTGCTTGCTGCGTCCCTGCCTTTCCAAAAGCTCAAGCAGCGGGCGCCCTGTTTGCTCCATTCTAGACAATGCCGCCAAGTCAGAGGTCCTGGCAGCTGCCTTCTTGGGCGCGCGGGTGGCAGGCTCAGCAGGGGGCTTCTTGGCGCTGCCGGCAGGCGGCTGCTCCTGCGGCTTAGCCGCAGCGCTTGCAGGAACAATCTGAACGGTAATAGCAAGCTGCTCTTGAGCAAGCTCCCCGGCAGCAAGTGTTCTTGGGTGATCAGCAGGGGCTGCCGGCACACTCTGGTCGCCGTCGTCCGAGGGAGCCGTCCTTGCCTCATCCTCCTTCTGGTTGGAGGCCAATGGTCCGTAGGCAGGCTGTTTTGCCTTCGACCCGCCATGCCCTGGCACGCTGCCTCGACAAGCCCCGCCGTTTTGATCGCTACCTGACGGAGGCTCACTGGCTTCATGGCCCCTTTCCGAATTCAATTTTGATCCCGGTCTGGCCATGGACGATCAACCTTCTGCAAAGATACTGATCTTTCCCACAAAGTGGGTTTCTTAAACGAATACCTGTAAATTTAATGAAGATTATACATTCAGGCAATTCTGGTTCCTAGCGGGAAAGCACGAGCATGTCGAACTATTTAGCTCATGATCCCGGCCCGGCGGCACGTCCTACTTAGGCTGAAAATCTTCTGGCAGCGGGCTGCCGCCTTGCCCCCAGTAATCTTTTGGAGCCGGTTGCCCCTGCGACGGGAGAATTGTCGTTGCCTTCGGTCCGCTGCCGGCATAGTAATTACCTGAAGCCGAAGGGTCGGCTGTGGCAGGACTGTAATAGTTGCCAGACGGTTTGCTCGGACCTGTCTGAATGGTTCTGGTCCGGATTCCCCAGTTAAGTCTTTGACCCATCGCCCCGACCGCTCCCAGAGGGCTCGTCCAGACAGGGACATGGCTGAAGGGCGGTGAGCCATAAGTGCCGGCTCCCCAGAAAGAATGATACCCCCACGGGCCCCAACCGGATATCTGATGCCCACTGACAAGCGGAACCATCTCTGTTTCCACTTTGTTCGTACCGTAGACAGGGGCATCTTTTTGCTCGACAGCTATCCAGTATGGGACGCTGAAATTGCCGGAGGACGAGACCGGCTCTGTTGGAGCTCCCGTGCCCTGAATGAGCCAGAACGGTGCGGCGGCAGCGGGACCAGGTGAAGAAGCCTTCAGGGGCAAGTGCTGCCCGCTGAGCTTGAAACCCCCGTGCGATTCCTTTTCCGTAAACTGAATCCAGGTTTCCTGTTCCCGCCACTTCTCAGCGGAAGTCTTGCCGCTGGCTCCTGCCAGGCATGGCATGAGCACCGACAGGGACAGGGCGGTCAAAGCGGCAATATTCGCTAACCTTGGCACACACTTTCTCCTCTTGCACCTCTCATCTTTAGATATGCCCGCTGGCTGCCTCTATTCTCACAAGCACAGAACTAAAGAGCAGGGCGCATGGTGAGCCCTGCTCTTTCCGGCGGGAACCGGGAACTGCTCCAGCTACCTGGCAGTCGATCCAGCTCTGGGGTTTTTCTGGGCAGATATTTCCGCTTTCTGCCCGGCATAGACAGGGGTCAGCCACTTGTTATATTTTGGCTCTTCGCCCCGGCAGATGGATATATACAAGTCACGCACTTTCTCGGTAACAGGTCCTGTTACTCCCGATCCCACGCGCCGCTTGTCCACAGAGATGATTGGCGCAATCTGAGCGCCTGTGCCGCAGAAAAAAAGTTCATCGGCGATATAGAGCTCGCTGCGATCTATCTGGCGGCATACTGCCTTGAGACCGAATTCGGCTTCGGCAAATTCCATGATCGAAGAACGTGTGATGCCTTCGAGAATGTTTTCCGTGGAAGGTGTCGTGATAAGCTGTCCGCGTTTGACCATGAAGAGGTTCATGGCAGAGCCTTCCGAGACATGACCGTTTTCGGACAGCACTATGCACTCGTCAAAGCCGGACAATAAGGCGTCGGTCTTGGCCAGGGCGGTATTGGCATAAGCGCCGACAATCTTCGCTCTGGCCGGGATGGCATTGTCCTCCACGCGGCGCCAGCTCGAGATCTGGACATTGAGTCCAGGGGAGCCATGAAAATAGTCGCCAAAAGCAACGGTAAAGACACAGAAGTCTGTCGGGCTGCCCTCCAGGCTCGGACCGACTTTCTGACCGGCTTTATATGCTGATGGACGAATGTATGTATCTACCCGAGGGGCATTGCGCCTGAGCAATTCGATGACGATGTCGCACATCTCGTCAACTGAGTACTTCAGTTCCATATGCATGATTTTCATGCTGTCGTTCATACGCTCAAAATGCTCGCGCAGACGAAAGACGTACATTTCCTCTTTGCGTTCATTCCAATAACCGCGGACGCCTTCGAAGACTGCCGTCCCGTACATGAAGGCGTTATTCATGATATTTACGTTAGCTTCTTCAAGCGGCACGAAGTTGCCCTTGAAGAACGCATAGGTCCTGTTCTGGCCCACGGTTTCTACCTCACGAAAGAGTGTCGCTCACAATTCTAAAGCCAAATGGCGCCACCGAAAGATAAATGTGGACCATTTAGCGCTTTCTAAAGGTTCGACTTGCAGGCACGTATCCGCTCTTCCACAGTGGCTTTGCGGTCCGAATAGGGCTGCATCTGCAAGAAGCGCTCAAAGGCTCTCACGGCCAGTTCGAACTCTTTGTCGGCTTGCTCCATGGCACCCAGTTCGTACCAGGCCTCGGCATAACTGGGATCTACTTCGGTGGCGCGCCGGAATTCGGATTTTGCCAGCATCATTTTCCCGCGCTTCTTGTAAGCCTTGCCAAGATCCGTGTGCGGGGCGGCAGCTTCCGGATGTTTTTTCAGCTCGTCGGAAAGGATCTTCATAGCTTCCTCGACATTGTTCGTATCCATCAGCTGCCGGGCTTTCGCCAGCCTCTTGTCCCAGTCTATCGGCTTGTTGGAAGCAAGGCTGCCCTGACCAAATCCGGCTGCCAGAAACAACACAGCCAAGACAACTCCAGCAAGAGAAGAAGCTGTCTTGTAGCAGGAGGACCTGTTCAAAAACAGGGCTCTGGGCTTGGATGACATGGGGCTACCTCAGTTTGTCTTTTTGACGCCATTGCCGCTGGTCGGAGAAGAGCTGCCCCCGGCAACAGGTGTGAGTATCACAGCTGATACATCGGTCGTCACCTTGCGCACATTGTCGCCCACTCTTAGCCCGCTGCCTTTGATGATATTGCCGGTGGCGGAGTCATTGTCCACCTGACTCAAAGTAATAATGGCGATTGTCGAGCATACTTCTTTGAGAACCTTGCCAGTGACAGGATCTTTAACCGTCTTGGTGACGCGCTCAGCTTGAAGATTGTCCCCTACTTTCAAACCGTTTGTCTTGCCAACATTGACGATTACCTGATTGCCTGTGACGTCGGCGATCTTTCCCTGGACATTCTGGGCGATAAGCGACTGATTGTCGGGAACTTTCGCCGCCATGTCTCTCAGTTGACCAATCAGTTGCTCGACGGCAGCTATTGTCGCTTCTCCGGCGATGGAGCCGGCAAAATCAGACGAGCAAAAATCGATATCGTAGTCGGAGAACATGGAAGTACCTTTTTTCTGCGATTCGCCGGTGCCATTGCAAGCGCCGAGAATTTCGCTGGTATTGATGTCAATGATGCGCGCATCGATGCCGACCTTGGCCTTGGCGCTGGATGATTTGATGCTCCCGAGGCTGCCGAGCGAGACATAGGGTACGGAGAAACCGGGAATGGAGACGCTGCTGCTCTTCTTCTGCACTCCGAACTGGGTGACGGTGCCGACTATGATGGCATCAACCGAGAGGAGCTTGCCGATTTTGCAAGCAGTTGCCGGGTCGGCGCGATCGCTCACCGAGAGATTCTGCTCTTTGAGAATCTGATCTAGCATCTGGCGGTCCACTACCGAATAGGTTCCGTCCTGAACAAGCTTCGTGATGAGCAGTGTCGTGATGCCTTTGCCCACGTCACAGGTGCCGACCGAGCTCTGCACAGCACCGTACTCGAAAGGCAGAACGGCAATCCGGCGCTTGGCGCCAGCCAGCGCCCCATACGGGAAAACGAGTCCTGCCACCATAGCCAATGTCAAAAGCGATGCACATAGACTGCGCAATTTCATCTCACGTTCTCCTGTTTAGGCCAAATGACTCTGAGTGTATTCCGTTTGAGAAACCGGAAACTGTCAGGTTAAGCAGTTTTGCTACCGGACATTTTACAGTGAGCTTCATTTTGTTGCCCTGCCTCTGGATTTAAGTGCGGCTTCCTGAGCCTCAATAGCTTTGCGCTGGGCGTCGAGAGCTTTCTTCTGCGCCTCAAGGGCCTTGATTTGCGAGGAATCGCCGCCTCCAGCGCCCACCGTCGTTTTAACTTTCGCTAATCTCGGGCGCGTGAGTGAGGCTAAGAGCCCCCGGGCTATCCCGTATCTCTTCGACCGGAGATTGACAGCTTTCAAAAGAGATATTGCCTGCCGTGTAGCTCCTTTGCGCGCGTCTGCCTGGGCTTCCTTGATCAAATCGATCGCCTCAAGCTCCATCTGGAACTCGGCAATGAGCGCGCGCGCACCCTTGAAGTGCGGCGTGTCCGGACTGATTGTCATGAGCAAAGACAGGGCTTCGTCATATTTATCGCTATCGCCCAGAGTCTGGGCCTTGACGATTTTGTCCCGGGTCTGAATCTCGACTTCAACGGCATCTTGAATTGGCCCAATGGCACGCTGGCTTAGCCCCTGAATCACTTCGCGCACGGCTGAGTCCACAAGGGCTTTGTTCAAGGGAGCTGGCGTACCAGGGTTGAGATTGAAATCCTGCTTGTTCGTTTGCGCGGAGATAGTGTTAAGAACATGCCCGTCGGTAGTCTTGATCGTCACAGTGCCGTTGACTCGCACAGTCTGCCCGACCAGATCGGGACGGTCGGTGATATTGCAAACTACGTACCAGTCAGGGTTGACAGTAGAGACAACAATATTGCCGTTGCCCTGGAGCTGGTCAGAAATGCGGTCCACGACTTCCTGCTCCATACCCGAAGCCCCGCCCGGGACGATGGCGATTCTCACAGGCGGCGCTCCCCATGCAGGCAAAAAAATGGCAGCCAGGCTAAGACATATAGACGCTGCGCCAGGCAGCAAAATTTTCTTCAACTTCAAAATTGAACCTCCAGATCGAGGAAGAGAGCACTGGATTTGGCAACAGGCTTTGCTAACAGGACAATGTTCAAAAATTCTGACATTCAGAAGACAATTGCTGATCCTACTACCTACAGCCGACTCGACACCATAGCACTCGGCGGTTGCCACGCCACAAACTCAACGGGCAGCCAGATCCATGGCCTGGTTGGCCAGGCGATCCGCTTCCTTGTTGAACTCACGGCGTACGTGAGTGATCTTGAATACCTCAAAGCGAGTGACAAGCGCCTGAGCTTGATGGAACAGGGGGAGCAAGCCCTCGTTCTTGACGCGATACTGACCAAGCATCTGCCTGACGACAAGCTCAGAGTCCATGCGCACTTCCACTTGCTTGCAACCCATTTCGAGAGCTTTTTCCAGGATGGCGATGAGCGCCGTGTATTCGGCAACATTATTGGTAGCTGTACCTATGTAATCAGACACAGTGCAAATGGTCTCACCCTCTCTTAAAAGAAGCGCGCCAATGCCGGCCGGTCCGGGATTACCGCGCGACCCGCCGTCGGCATAAGCTATAAGCATGGAGTTTTCCACAGTTATCCTCCAGTTCCAGAAAGTATGTTGCCGATGAACGCCTTGCCTGCTGCCAGAGCTTCACCCATCTTCGACGGGTCCTTTCCGCCAGCCTGCGCCAGCTGAGGTCTGCCGCCACCGCCGCCGCCGACGGCAGCGGCGGCTTCCTTGACGATTTGCCCGGCGTTAAAGCGCTTCACCAGACTGTCGGCAACGCCCACGGCCAGCGATACTTTATCGCTTTCAAGAGCCGTAGCAAGAAGGACTATGATGTTGTCGCCCTGCCGGCGCAAGTGATCGGCCAGCCCCTTGAGCGCTTCAGCGTTGAGATCGCTCAAGACGGCAGCTATCAGACGTATATCAGCAATTGGCTCGGCGGCAGCCAGCAGGGACGAGGCATGTGCCAGGGCCAGTTTTTCCTCCAGAGCCTGTGCCTGCTTGTCCCTGGCTTTCAGCTGGTCCTGCAAACGCTCTATTTGAACAATGAGTTCTGCCGGGCGTATCTTTAGCCGCTCGGCAGCGCCTGTGAGAATGGACATATGTTGAGCGATGTAACTCCAGGCCTTTGTCCCGGAAAGAGCTTCGACGCGCCGGACGCCTGAGGCGATGCTGCCTTCGGTGATTATCTTCACCGGTCCGATCTGCCCGGTGGAGGTAACGTGCGTGCCGCCGCAAAATTCCTTCGAAACAGTGCCCATGGACACGACGCGCACAATATCTCCATATTTTTCTCCGAACATGGCCACCGCACCTGTAAGCTTCGCTTCCTCGATTGCCATCTGCCTGGTTGTCACCGGCAGATTCAGGCGGACCCATTCGTTTATCAAGGCTTCTACTTTGGCCAGCTCGGCGGCTGTCGGCTGACGCTCGAAAGTAAAATCGAAGCGCATGGTATCTGGACCGACCTGCGAGCCGGCCTGAACAACATGCTTGCCGAGCAACTCCTTAATGGCCGCATGGAAGAGGTGTGCAGTGCTGTGGTGCAGAACCGTTTGATTCCGCCTTTCTTGATCCACCAGGGCTTTTATCTCAGCATCAGGCTCTAGGACGCCCGATATGGCCCGGACCTTGTGCACATGAAGCCCCTCATGTTTCTTGGTATCAAGAACGGTCAGCCGGGCATCGGAATTTTCCATGGCGCCGGTGTCACCGACCTGTCCGCCGGACTCGGCATAAAAAGGCGTTCTGTCAAGAACCAGCTCAACTTCCTGTCCTTCCTCCACGTGCTCGATGAGCTTGCCCTGGTGGATGATGGCGATCACCTGTCCGGTATCCGCGACCTTGTCATAACCCGTGAACTGGGTCAGCCCGTGCTCTTTGAGGATCCTTCCAAGCGCCTCTTCACCAGTAATGATGACATTGAATTTGTTGCCGGAAGAAACAGCCTCGTGCCTGAGGCGAGCCGCCTTAAATCCTTCCATGTCCACGGTTTTGCCGAGCTCGGCGACAATCTCGGCAGTCAGCTCGATTGGAAAACCGTAAGTAGCGTAGAGATCAAAGGCCTGTTCGCCGGGTATGACCTTAGCATTTTCGGACAGCAACTCATTGAGGAAAATCATGCCGCGGTCTATGGTCTTGGCGAAGCGCTCTTCTTCGGTACGTATGACATCAGCTATGAGATCGCCGGACTGGGCAAGCTCCGGATAAGCGCCTTTGTATAGTTCCACGACCGTGGGCACAAGCTTGTAAATGAAAGGCTCCTCGAGCCCCAGCAGCCTGCCGAAGCGAGCCGCGCGGCGGATGATGAAACGCAGAACATAGCCGCGTCCGACATTGCTGGTACGAATGCCGTCACCTACGAGAAAAGTGACGCAACGCGCGTGATCAGCAATGATCTTCAAATAGAGGTCTTTGGGACCGTCTCCGTAGTTCACGCCCGACAGCCTGCATATCTCCTGAAGGATGCCTAAGAGCAGATCCGTCTCGAAGCTGTTGTTCTTGCCCTGCAAAATCGTAGCCAGGCGCTCCAGCCCAGCTCCCGTATCAACATTCTTCTTTTCCAGAGGAGTGAACTGTCCGCTTTCGTCCTTGAAGAGTTCCATGAAAACAAGGTTCCAGAACTCCAGATAACGATCGCATTCGCACTTGCCGATGCCGCACTTGTCAGGATCGCTACTGCAACCGAACTGCGGGCCCCGGTCGAAGTAAAGCTCGGAACATGGTCCGCATGGTCCGGTAGGACCAGGTGGTCCCCAGAAATTATCTTTGCGCGACATCCTGTAAATTCGCTCTGTTGGAACCCCGACTTTCTTGTGCCAGATCTCGAAAGCCTCTTCATCAGCCGGGTTAAATTCGTCGCCCTTGAAAATGGTGACAGAGATGCGCTCGGGATCAAGTCCCAGTTCCTTTGTCACGAACTCCCAGGCCCAGGGGATGACTTCTTGCTTGAAATAATCACCGAAGCTGAAGTTACCCAACATCTCGAAGAAACTGTGATGCCTCTGCGTACGGCCGATATTTTCGATGTCAGAATCTTTCCCGCCCGCTCTGGTCACTTTCTGGCAAGTGACAGCCCGCGGTGGCTCCGGCGGCGGTGCTTGCCCAAGAAAGATTGGCACGAAAGGAACCATGCCTGCCGATGTCAGCAAAAGCGTAGGATTGTCCGGAATCAGGCTGGCACTCTTCAGGTGCACATGAGCCCGCTTATCCCGAAAATAGCTGATGAATTTGTCGCGTATTTCCGCGCCAGTCAATGTCGTTGCCGTTTGTGACTCCGTCAGTGCCATGGATCTCCTCCGCTGGAAATGAAATACAACTGGCCCGGCTTGAAGATAACAGCCGTCCATTCACTAAGTCGCCGGACCGTGCCATCGAGATCTCAGGCACCAGAGCGGATTTCAGTAAGTATACCAGCAGGACTGCTTTTGCTCTGGCAAGGTAATGGCATATCTGATAACCTCAAGTGTCGCGTCGGCTGAGGACCCCCCACGTGAAGCTTGCAAAGGTATTAATAGTCTTCAAAAAATCGACCTTTCAGCTTCAGGCGATAGAGCACAGGGAGCCACGGTTTCTTAAGCTTCTTGAAGAAGGGCACGCCACGCTTTCGAAAGTCAAGACGGCGCACTCAGAGCACTACGAAACACTGGAGTTTATTCAAGGCGAGCTGAAGCGGCGCAACATAAGTTTTGAGGAAGTAGCACGCGCCGACCTCAAAGAAAATGTTGATGATGTGGATCTGGTAATCTCGGTCGGTGGCGATGGAACTTTCCTTGATGCATCGCACGCTGTTTCCAGGGTGCCTCTGCTCGGGGTAAACTCAGCGAGATCATCGAGTTTCGGGCATTTCTGCCTGGCCAATGAAGATAATCTGGCAGGAATATTAGACCGGATTGAGGACGGGGAACTCAAACCTTCGCCCGTCCTTCGGCTTGAACTGTCGCTTAACGGCTCCATCTTACCGGAGCCGGTCCTCAATGAGGTGCTCGTCTGCCATAGCAATCCGGCAGGAACTAGCCGCTACTTCATTGAGATTGGCGATGAGGTGGAAGAACAGCGTTCCTCGGGAGTCTGGATCGGAACGCCGGCTGGCTCTACAGGTGCCCTCAAATCTGCTGGCGGCCCGATACTACCCATAACTGCCAGTCAATTCCAGTACATCGTACGCGAAGCCTGGACCCGTCCGGGACAGCATTACAAGCTGACAAAAGCGCTGCTCTCACGTCACGAAAAGATAAAAATAACGTCCAACATGCGCACAGGCGCGTTATATATTGACGGACAACACATAGATTATAGTTTTTCCCTCGGTGACGAATTGTTTATCACGGCTGCCAGAGATGATCTGCAAGCATTTGTCGATCCCGAAGTCAACAGCATTTTCGGCAAGGGGTGACAGAACTCTGTCGATGGCAGACACGTTAGCTATAATAGCCGGCAAGCTCTCAGCCAGAGCCATCCGAGCAGTCGGAGCCGGACTTGGGTCGAATTTGCCTGGACGTATTTCAAGGGCAATTTCGCCTCGCGTCCTAGCTAATCTGGCCAGGCAGAGCAGAAAGGGGGTGCTTGCGGTCTCGGGCACCAACGGCAAAAGCACCACAACCGGGCTCGTATCGTCCATTCTCCGACATGCCGGGTGCAAAATAGCTCACAACAGACAAGGTGCCAATCTGGTGACGGGCATAACAGCGAGCCTGGTCGACTCGGCTGACTGGTGCGGCAACCTGGATGTAGATTATTGCCTTTTTGAAATCGATGAAGCTGCACTACCAATAGTGGCAAAGGAAGTACCGATATCGGTTGTTCTTGTTACCAATCTCTTCCGAGATCAGCTAGACCGCTTTGGAGAACTCGATACGACAGCCTTGCTTATCGGCCGGGGAATCACGTGCAATAAATCGAAAGCAGTACTGAACGCCGACGATCCCAACGTTGCCCAACTTGGAGCGGACTGTGAGAGACTGTTTTATGGAATCGAATCGCTGTCCCCGGATAACTCATCTGGCTCCCCACACGCTAGCGAAGCAGCGGAGACTTCCTCTTTTAAAACAGTCCAGAGTCCCGATCCCGCAACAGAAGCAAGCGGAACTCCTGAAGCCGGCGTACAGGAGCTGGCATACTGCCCCACATGTAGCGCCGAATATGTGTACAGCATCACGTTTTACGGACAACTCGGACATTATGCTTGCAAGTCTTGCGGCTCTCAAAGACCGGTGCCTGACATAAGCGGAAGCGACGTGCATTTACATCCGTCGAGTTCTACTTTCGCACTGGGTTACAAGGGCAAATCCTATGCCGTGAGCCTCCCTCTGCCCGGGTTGTTTAATGTATATAACGCGTTGGCAGCGGCCAGTTTGTGCTTTTCACTCGGGCTCTCAGCGGACGTCATTTGCGCGGGGCTAACCGACTATTCAACGCTCTTTGGACGCTCCGAGCGTGTAACCATTCTTGAGCGAGCAGTCTGGATCCAGCTAATCAAGAATCCTGCTGGCGCATCGCAGGCCGTGCGCGCAGCAGTCAGAGATCCCCATAGCCGTATCTTAATAGCTATCAACGATAATACTGCCGATGGCAGGGACGTTTCCTGGCTCTGGGATGCGGAGTTTGAGCTTCTTCGTGCACACGACAAGCCTATCATTGTTACCGGGCAGCGATGTTATGACATGGCCCTGCGGCTGAAATATGCCGCGATTCCCCAGGGCAACATCACAATAATCCCGGAACTGGACAGGGCCCTTCAGGCTGGACTGGACACCATGAGATCAGATGAAACACTCTGGGTGCTTCCAACATACACTTGTTTGCTGGACCTTCAGAAGATAACCCGCTCAATGGGCTCCACTCTTTCCGGCACATGATGGCGCCTAATTGTCCTGCGCTATCAACCCAGCGAATGCCCCCGGCTCCGTTCCTTCTCCGCCACCACCGTGGCTTACTGGGGTTCCCGCGGACAATTACGATTGACCCCATCGAGAAATTGAAAAACGAGATAGGCGCGCCGCGTTGTATTCTGTGCGTTGCACGAGCAGACAGTTAGCGGTAAGCGAGTGCATGGATTTGGC
>JAHFBI010000278.1 GCA_023250095.1 Candidatus Melainabacteria bacterium | reverse complement strand
CAAGAGAATGATCCAAATATAAACATTGGCTCATATCGGCAGGGGCTCGCCAACCAGGTCAAAGATGGGCCCGGGACTCAATGGGCTCATCGGTCAACAATTCCAGAACCGATACTGCCTCCGGGGTGACCGGCTCAAGGGCAAGGGCTCTTTTTGCCAGTCTGGCAGCTTCCTCTTTTCTACCGAGGGCAAGAGCCATGCGTGCCCCCTCAGCCAGAGAGAGCGCATCTTGATTGCTCGATTCAACGGCAAATTTGAAAGCATGCAGCGCTGCTTTCATGTCGCCGGCCCGTAAGCAAACGTCGGATTTCAAGAGAAAGATCCAGGGATTGTGGGGCTCCTTGCGCCCGGCGTTTGTAAGGAGGGCGTCTGCGGCAGACAATTGACCCGAGCCAAGTCGGGCGCGCGCCAGATCAATCAGTACTTCGGGCTCGTCAGGGTTCTTCTCCAGCAGTGACGATAGCAAAGTTGCTGCCTCTTCGTTTGCCCCGGCTGCCATATACGCTTCTGCTTTCACGAGCTTGACGAAATAATCGGCTGCAGGCTCGATGGAGCCAGCTGAAAGGGAGTTGAGCAATTTCAAGGCTGCCTCCTTCTTGCCGAAGCGGATTTTTCCTTGAGCCAGCAAGCCGGTGGCGTAGGGATTGACCCTGTCTTGCGTGAGGACATAACGGGCAATGCGCATGGCTTCAGGAGTGTGGCCGACACGCATGTTCCAGTCAGCCAGATTTACCAGAACGGCAGGGTTGTTGGGAGTTATCTGCTGGGCTTTGTCCAGCAAGACTTTTGCTTGCTCAAACTTGCGCTCCTGTATATACAAATGCGCCAGCCCCGTCTTGGCTTCGACATAGTCTGGTTTCATGGCCAGCGCCTTTTGCCAGTGCTCTTTCGCCTGTGTCTTTTTGCCCAGCAAGTATTGCGCTCGGGCAAGGTTGTACCAGGCAGCAGCAAAAGTCGGCTCCACGGACACAACCTGTCCATAGCGCTCAGCTGCCTGGGCAAAATAGCCGTGACTTATATCCAGATTAGCCAGGTTGTATAGATAGTTGACATAAGCCTTCCTCCCCAGAAAACAAATCAGTCCGGCAGAAATTACCAGGGTGAGCAAAATTCGCTGGAGCGAAAGACGTGAGGCGCCTCTGTGTAGGCGTTTGAAATTGCCGTCCTGGCAGGCGTAGATAAATTGCCCTTCTGGCTTTCTGCCTGTGACGCGACCGGCGACATCGAGGCAGAAAGAAGCAAAGTCGCCCGGTTTAAAGAAAAAGGAGGGTACGTCTTTGTATGTGAGGCGCCCGCCAGGTTTTTTTGCAATATAAAGGACCAGCCTCACCGCCGGCGGGGTCATGGAAAAAATTCTGGAGAACACCGGCTGAGGCTCGACTGCCACTGCCTCAATGCCAGACCAGGGAATCAAGCGCTCCAGGCGCCCCAGCTTCAGCCCCGCGGCGCTTATGGCAATACCGCCGCTTACAAGGCGCAAGATGTGCAATATGGTGAGAAAGCTCACATACCAGAGAACTAGCGCAATCAACCACAGCCCGAGAACTTTGATTATCCACGAGACAGGATCGCTCGTCGTAGGGATCAAGGCAATTCCGTCCGGGATTGCCAGCATAACTGCCACAGCCAGAGCTGTTCTTACAGACAGGCGCGCCAGAGACGGGCTATCGAATGCCAGAACCGCAGGCGCAAGGGACTTAGACGAGGTGAAAGCTTTCGCCTCATCAGCTGCAGGCTGACAGGGCGACTCTTCTGGGCTGCAGGCTTGAGCGCTTTCAACTTTCAGGACAGTCAATTCCTCTGCCGGGGGATGTCTTTCTGGTTTCAACTAGATCTCAGCTCTGCTGTCAATAAAAAAGCGCCTTTTCAAGTGCAACATACCCGCCCTGGTCGCTGTCATTCTTTTCGTTCAGTCTGCTTTGCATCTTTTTTGCTATGAAACAAAGCTAGAGCATGTGCCTGGGCTGGACTGAATCTATATGTGCCGGCTATCTTCCAGGAAAAAAGATGACTTTTCTTGCCGGGCCCCCCTTTTCGGAAGATTAAACACCTGGTAGATTCGTTAAAGATTAAAGGGTCCGATCTGGGGATAACCAGAAAAGGGCGTGGATTAAACGATACAACTCAAGCCAGTTGCCACTTTGCGGTTCTTGATCGTGTAACAAAAAGGAAACTATCGGAAGCAAAGGTTAAATGGGTTTTGAGTAGGGTTTAATATTAAAGACTGGCATTTGGTACGAGGTGAACGTTCTTGAAAATCCTGATTATCGAAGATGACGTAAATATTGCCCGTCTCATCGAACTGGAACTGGGTTATGAGGGTTATCAGGTCTGTGTTGCCCACGAAGGGAATCAAGGCATCGACGTTTTCAAAAAAGAACAGCCCGATCTAGTCCTTCTGGACATAATGCTTCCCGGGCTCGATGGCGTCGAAGTATGCAAACGCTTGCGCGGTATTTCCAAAGTGCCAGTGATCATGCTCACAGCCAAAGACGGTCTGCAGGACCGTGTCACCGGGCTCGACAGCGGAGCTGACGATTATCTGACCAAACCTTTTGCCACCGAAGAACTTCTTGCTCGTATCCGTGCCGTCATGCGCCGCAAACCGCAAGAAGGCATCCTTACTTATGCCGATCTCTGGATGGATCAGCTCAACCGTGTCGTAAAACGTGGCGAGCGCCAGTTGGATCTGCGCGCTAAAGAATTCGACCTGCTCCGGCTTTTCATGCAATATCCGGAACAGGTGCTCTCGCGCGAATTTATTTTCGACAAGGTCTGGGGTTATGACTTCATCGGCGAATCCAACGTCATTGAAGTATATATCCGCTATTTGCGCTCGAAACTCGAAGACGGCAATACCAAACGGCTCATCCAGACAGTACGCGGTGAGGGCTACGTTCTGCGCGAAGAAGAGCCGTCGCGTTAGATTGCTAGATCTTGTAAACAGGAAGACTCTCTGGCTGGCAAGCGCTCAGATCAACATCGTCTGTTCTGCGTGTTCAGAGCTGTTTGGATCATGTGCTTGAGGCGGGCTTGCACATCTGGATCCATCGCTTGCAAGGTCTTGAGCGCCCGGCAGCGTATATAAGGGTTCTCATCCTCTGAGAGCTTGAAGAGAATATGCTCGGGCATATGCGGGTTTTCAGCGACACCAAAGCGTACGTCGGGATCTGCGTCTTGCGCCAGCTGGGCCAGTATCTCGGCAGGAGTGCTGGGGTTCTCGGCTACGGCCAGGCGCACGTCGGAGTGCTGGTCGGATGCCAGCTTGATCAACACTTCTTTGGGCGTGCGGGGATTCTCGGCGACACGATGGCGAACATTGTTGACATGATCCTGAGACAACTTAGACAGCACCTTCTCAGGGGTGTTGGGATTGCCGGCGGCCAGGCGCCTCAGATGGAGATCATGCTGGGGAATGTCAGCAACATCCAGGACCAGGGGGAATTCTCTGCCTTGCACCATTGAACGAACCTCTTTGCTGTCAGTCTTTAGCAACGGGTTTCCGGAATTCCCTTCCAAATTTTTAGATGCCTGGATCCGGCTGTCGTTTGGAATCTGCGACGCCGTTGGATGATTGATGCCACTATCTGTCTTCTTACCCGCCCAGCATTTCTCTCAAGCAGCACAATAAGAATATTTAAACTGGATATGCCCGGACAATACCAGGGGGAGCCTGCTGCCACTGAGTGCCAGCTCTGGCACTCAGTGGCAGAGGCGCACAGGCTGCCAGATCAAAGAAGTTTAACTGCCGTTAGCTCCCCTGCCTGCATATGTTTTTCCAGCTGGAAACATATGAATTGGCTGGTAGCCAAGGAGATCATTGGGGAAAACCGCCCTGTCTCAAGCCTGCCAACAGTTGCTCAAGATCCATCGTAAAGATATGATAAGTATCCAGCTGTTGCTACACAACAGCTGCTCTCCGGAATCCATAACAGTCAGAGGTTGCCACCAATGCCAGTGCTCAGAGAAGTTTCCAGCAGTTTCGCTCCTCTGGAGTCGCCTTCTTACTTCCTGGACATACTGGCTCAGGACAAGTCCGAGACCTGGGTTCTCCACCTGCCGCCCAGGCTGAAAACTTTCGAGAGAGAACTCGAGCTCTTGCTTTGCAAAGTGTTCACCGGGCGCCCCCGCTCCAGGGAAAATCTCGAACTGGCCCAGCAACTGACGCTCAACTGGTGCCTTTCCAAATGCCGCAAGATGGGCATCGCTCTTGAAGAGAGCTTCCACGAAGTCTAAGTGCGTAAGAGTTTGTTATAAGTCGCCGGCGTCGGCAGCTTCTTCGTTGACGAAGGGTGTCACTGAAACCACAGAGTCATCCTCGCCGAGCTGCTGCAGCCTTACTCCTGTCGCCATCCTTCCCTGAGTGCTTATCTCGTCGGTGCTTTGCCTGACGATAATGCCGTTGGCCGTGGCAATCATGACTTGCTCGCCAGGCTGCACCACGCGCAGGCTGGCCAGGCGAGAGAGGCTGTTCTTGAACTTCGTGCCGATGATGCCTATGCCGCCGCGTCCTTGCTGGCGGAATTCTTCGAGCTTGACGCGCTTGCCGAAACCATCGGTGGTGACCACAAGAACGCAGGCTTCCGGCGTCGGCTCGATGACGTCGAAGCCAACGATTTTGTCGTCCTCACGCAAAGTAATGGCTCTGACGCCGCGGGCAGTCCGGCTCAGAGGTCTCAGTTCGGGGTCTTCGGTATAGCGGATGCACATGCCATCGCCAGTGCCGATGATTATGTCTGACTTGCCGTTGGAACGGCGCACCCAACCCAGCTCGTCGCCCTCGTTCAGGCTGATGGCAATGATGCCGCTCTTTCTGATATTGGCAAACTCGTTCATCGAGACTTTCTTGATGAAGGCCTGATGTGTGAGCATGACGAAATAAGCTTCTTCGTCGAAAGAGCTCACTGGAATGACTGTAGTTACAGTCTCGTCCTGGGCAATCGGGATCAAGTTGATAATAGCCAGCCCGCGTGCCGACCTTCCAGCTTCGGGAAGGTCCATGACTTCTATGGAATAGACCTGCCCGCGGTTGGTGAATACAAGCAGCTTGTCGTGCATGGAAGCTGTGAAGAAATGCTGGAGATCGTCTTCGTCTTTGGTCTTGACCCCGCTCACTCCGCGCGTGTTGCGTCTTTGCCGCTTGAAAGTGTCAAGCGGTATGCGCTTGATATAGTCCTGCTTTGTGATAAAAACAGCCATCGGCTCATCTGGAATGAGATCTTTGCGCGAGATCTCCGTGTCCTGGGAAGTGCCTTCAATTTTTGTACGCCGCTCATCGCCGAACTTTGTGCGAATTTCAAGCAGCTCTTCTTTGATTATGTCGAGCACTTTCTGCCTTTGGGCAAGTATTGCCGTGTATTCAGCAATCTTGACAATAAGGTCATCATATTCTTTTTGGATCTTGCCGCGTTCTAATCCTGTCAAGCGCCTCAGTTGCATTTCCAGGATGGCGTTAGCTTGCGGCTCGTCGAGACTAAATGTGGTGATCAAGCCCTGGCGCGCTTCTTCGGTGGAATCAGAGCCGCGAATTATGGCTATGACTTTATCGAGATTCTCCAGGGCTTTGAGATAACCGGACAGGATATGGGCTCTGTCCTCGGCTTTTTTCAGCAGATAAGCCGTGCGTCTTTTGACTACATCGATGCGGTGGTCGATGAACTCTTGCAGGAGATCGGACAGCTCCAATGTCAGCGGCTTGCCGCCCACCAGAGCAAGAGTATTGACTGGGAAAGACTGTTGCAGTTGCGTATGCTTGTAAAGGTTATTGAGCACGACTTCCGGATGGGCATCGCGCTTCAGCTCTATGACAACGCGCACGCCCGAGCGATCCGTTTCGTCGTTTACATCGGAGATGCCGCTAATCTTTTCTTCTTTGACCAGGTCGGCAACACGCTTTGTAAAAATTTCCGGGCCGATCATGTAAGGCAAAGACGTGACTATTATGGCCATGCGAGTCTGACGTCCACCCCGGCCTTCAATTTGCTCGATTGTCGCTGTGCCGCGCACTGGAATCGAGCCTCTTCCTTTCGTGTAAGCTTCGAATATCCCGTCTGTGCCAAGGATCGTGCCTCCGAACGGGAAATCAGGACCCTTGATATATTGCATCAGATCGGCCGAAGTGAGCTTTGGATTGTCGATTTTGGCAATGACGCCGTTCACAACTTCTGTCAGGTTGTGCGGTGGGATATTTGTGGCCATGCCCACGGCAATCCCAGAGGAGCCGTTCAACAAGAGCATCGGAACGCGTGAGGGCAGAACAACCGGCTCGCGACGGCTGTCATCGAAGTTGGGGCGCGTGTCAACTGTTTCTGCTTCGATGTCCGAAAGCATCTCCATGGACATCGGCGCCAGCCTGGCTTCCGTATAACGCATGGCAGCCGGCGGATTGTCCAGGTCGCCGAAATTGCCATGACCATCGACCAGCACATAGCGGCTTGCTGCCGGTTGAGCCAGGCGCACAAGGGCTTCGTAAATGGCCGAGTCGCCGTGCGGGTGGTAATTACCCATGACGTCACCGACAGTCTTGGCGGCTTTGCGGTAACGCTCGTTCGGGGTGAGACCCAGTTCGTACATGCCGTAGATGATGCGGCGGTGCACTGGTTTGAGACCGTCGCGCACATCGGGAATTGCCCGGCTGACGATGACCGACATGGCATAGTCGATGAACGACTTGCGCATTTCGTCGCGCACCTCGACTGGAATTACTCTTTCACCGCTAGCC
>JAHFBI010000020.1 GCA_023250095.1 Candidatus Melainabacteria bacterium | reverse complement strand
CTCCCTTAGATCTGCCTTCATGGCTGGGCAAGTTCTTGCGAGCCGCCGCCCTTTCAACCCCGCTTGTTGTCGTTGGACTGTGCGGTTTCTTCTATTGCGGTCAGCTGATCTTTCCTGACTATCCTCAATATAAAGGACACACTGTCGTGCCGCGGGGGTATCGCTCGGTGCACGATACAGGCAGCCTGCCGGCGCAAATCAAAGCCCAGGAAGGGCAGGTCGCCATGGCGCTGTCCTATGCGCGGATATATGCCACTTTCTTTGGTGCGGAAAAAGCTTCGTATTTGCTGTCGGTACAAGGGTCTCAGGCGCGCTGGCAAGGCGATTTCCAGGCTGCTGAGATTTTCTTTCGGGAGGCGCTTGGCTGCTTGCCGGGAAGCGCAAAGCCCCGGACCAGATTTCACGTGCTCAGAGAGTGGTCCGGCTCGCTTGCTGCCCGGAGCAAATATGCCGAAGCCCTGCCCCTTTTGCAGCAGGCAGAGCCGCTCGAAGCAAAGCTGCCGTGCCACGGGGCTCAAGGCAAAATGAGGCATTATGCTTTTCTAGCTGATCTAGCAGATGCCGAAGATGCTTGCGGCGACCGGGAGAAAGCAAGATTTCTGAGGAGGGAAATAATTGCAGCGCCACTTCTCAGTCTTGCCATGCCCAAGCATACCGGGCAAGTATGGAAGGCCTTGCCTGCCCCTACATACCTGGCTTTGCTGGAGGGTTACCTGATGCCAGCTCCGACGGCGAGCTTGAGGAGGCAGGTGGATTTCGCCAGGAAAGGCTCGGACTCTGACCACTATCGCACCGGCTTGCGCCTGGTTGAGGAAGCCGACTTCGCAGAACTCAAGAAAAACTCGCTCAATTCCTATGCAGTTGATTGAACGCATACTCGGCTGCGATCTGCCGCAGGGTGCAATAGCACTGATGAGAGCAGTGGCGCCCCCGCCTCCGGCTTGATATGGGAGCTGTCAGTCAAAGGGTTCATAGTCTGAGGCGGCAGGTCGAAGTCAAAGGCTGGTTTCTTGCCGGCGGCTGTCCGGCAATAGAAGCGGTGTCAGCTCTTTCAATAATTTGTGTCCACCCTGGTGATTGAGGTGTGTTGTGTCCCAGAAATCATCATGAGTAAATTGCTTGCTGCTACCTAGATCGAGGAAAGTGATGCCCGGGCGTTCAGCAATTTGTGACACCTGCAATCGGAAGCGTTCGTAGAAGTTAGAAGGGAAAAGCTGGCGGTTGATTTCCGTCAGGGGCATATTGATGAGTACCACTTTGATCTTGCGCTCCTGACAGACTTCCAGAAGACGCTTCAGGAAACCCATCTGGATGCTCAAATCTTTTTGGTCTATATTGCGGTAACGGCGCCTGTATTCATTGAGGCTGTTGCGCCAGCGTACATCTTCCCGTCCGGCGATCATGAAGCCTGCGGTGTCTGCTGGCGCGCCGGCTGTCTCCTCGTCCGGCAAGCCGAGGAGGCGGTAAGCCTTGTTCACAGCTTTCACGACCTCATGCTGCAAGCGCCAGCGCCTGCCATAAAAAAAGCAGGTGTGCCCCAGGAGAAAATCGATTTTGTCCTGGAGGGCAGGCAGATAAAGGTTGGCGTAAGGAGCGAGATTGCTCAATCCGACAAGCCGCTTGAAAGTGAGCGTGGCCATCGGCGCTGGAAGATCGAAATCGCTGAAATCCCGGGGAGCGATGCCGAAGACCAGATACTTGGGCGCTTTGTCACCTTTCAAATATTCGTTGACATAAATATAAGCGTCCGACACCATCTGCCCGAAGATGGCGAAGCTGTACACGTCCGGCGTATCCATTCCGCCTTGCCGCAAGAGCTTTGCCAGTGTCGCCGATTTATGGTGGTGGAAGATATCCCCTATCGAAGGCTGTGCTTCTTTGTCCATTGCCCAGAAGGGATACATCATCAGGGATGATCCCAGAAGAACGACTTTTGGAGCTTGTTTGAGTGAGGCATAGTCCCGGACTGCCAGGTCGATAGAACCGGTGCCGCCCCACATGTCTTTCGATGTTTTCTCGTCTGAGACCAGCCGAAAAAGAGCAAAATTGACCAGAGCAAAAATGAGGATGGCAACGGTTGCCGCTCGGAAAGCCGGCCGCAAAAACGCACCAGGCAGTTGCGGCTTGCTGCTATCCGAAAGTTTCTGCTGCATCGGCTCTCTCTTCAGCGCCGCTGGCACAAACATTCACCTCTTCCGTGGGATCTTTAACGAAGAGCCCTAAAGCTCTTGGCTATTGTAAGGTTTTTCAAGCAGCTGAGCAGTAAGGACATCTAATCTTGGGCTGGAAAATGCTCTGGCGCCCCAGGCACTTCGCTGGCGGCAACAAGAGAAGGGCGCTATCTGCACTTCAAGATGGCGCTTTTCCCAATTCGGGCAACCGTGTCTGCCTGGTGCGCTTGACTTCCGGTGCCAGCCTTAAATGGAGTTGGGATCGGCGTAAGGCGGAATATCCGAAGGGGGTGGGCTGGCAGGCAGGATCAGCCGAGGTTGTGCGCCTGGCTGTCCGGGCTGTGCTGGTTTTAGATCTCCTTTGAATTGCCGGTGGCTCCAGGTGCCTGTTTGCGGATCAAAAGTCCACTGTTGTCCCGGTCCCATCTTGTTGAGCTCCTGCATCTGCCGGTTCATGTCTTTGAACATTTCGGCAAATGTCCGTGAAATATCGGCTCCGAAAGCCTGGTCAGATGGATAATCCGGTAGATCAGGCATTGCCGGGGGTATCTCACCTGAAGGTCCCGGCGTGCTCCAGCCGAAATGATCTTGGAGCATTTGGGAGCGCTGGCGGGCTTTAGGCATGGGACCGGTCGGCATCGAGGACAGGGGAGCCTGTGTTGTCAGTCCAATTCCCAGAGTGCGCTTGAGCCTCTCGACCCGGTCTACATAAGCCATGCTCGGGCTGGGCTGACCGAAAAGCTTGCTTTCTATTCTTTCGAGACGCTGGTCCAGGCTTTCTCCAGAGTAGGTTTTCTTGAGTGCGCGCCACTCCAGCGTGTTCAAAACAGGATACTGGCTTGATGAATCCATGTTCTCGAGCGAAGATCCCTTGGGAGGGCTTTTAGCAGCTTGAGAAGCTGCCTTGGCAGCCGGCCCGCCGCTTCGCGCTCCCAGAGTATTCTTCAGCCGGGCAAGCCTCTCTCTCGGGCTGCCTTCCTGCGTGCTGGCGAAAACAAGCAATTCCAGCCGCTCAAGACGCTTTTCCAGCGGATCGCTCAAATATTGGCGCGAGAAGAAACGATTTTCCAGGAGTCCTAGCTCGGCTCCGGAAGCCTCAGCTGTGGGTGCTGGCGTCTTGCCACCCGTTGCAGAGGGACCCGCGGCATGGCAAACGGCGCAAGGAAAAAGCCAGGCGCAAAGTGACAATACAGCGCTGGCGAATTTGAAAGATGCATGCTGCTTCATATGCGACAAAGCCACATCAAACCCCTGTACAACTACTTTTCCAAGACTGCATTGCCGCGCGTCATGTTCCCAGCATAACATCCCCTGACAGCCACCGGCAGGAGGGCAGCCGCTAGAGCCCGCCTCAATATCTTCTTCAATCAAGGCCCTTTGTAATGTTGCCTTGTCGGAACCTACTCGTCGGAAGCGCGGAATTCGGCATCGACAACGTCGTCGCCGCCCCCGCTTGCGCTATAGCCGGCTTCGCCCCCGGTAGCTCCGGAGAAGCCCTGAGCGCCTGGGCCTGTGCCAGCACCCACTGGCTCGCGATTGGCCGCGTCCTGCTGCAGCAAGACCAGCAGTCCTCTCAGGTCGTTCATCAGCTGTTGAATCTGCTCGGCATCGGCTCCTTCTTTCAGTTTCTGCCGGAGCTCGGCTACGAGCATTTCAGCTCGCTGGGCGCTGCCGCCGCTGGAACCCAGTTCTCTCACCTGTCTTTCCACGGCATAGCAGAGGCTGTCGGCTTCATTGCGCACATCGGCTTCTTGCTTGCGCCGGCGGTCTTCTGCGGCATGAGACTCCGCTTCTTTGACCAGGCGCTCGATGTCGTCCTTGGTGAGGTTTGTCGAGGCGGTGATGGTGATTTTCTGCTCCTTGCCGGTTGTCTGGTCGCGAGCCGTGACGTTCAGGATACCGTTGGCATCGATGTCGAAGGTCACTTCGACTTTAGGTACCCCTCTGGGAGCCGGCGGGATGCCATCCAGGCGGAAATTGCCCAGGAGCTTGTTGTCGCGCGCCATCGGGCGTTCGCCCTGGAAAACATAGATATCGACTGCTGTCTGGGAGTCTTCGGCTGTGGAGAAAACTTCGGATTTGCGGGTGGGGATTGTGGTATTGCGTTCCACCAGCTTGGTGAAGACTCCGCCCATTGTCTCAATTCCCAGAGAAAGGGGCGTGACGTCTAGAAGAACTACACCTTTTACTTCACCGCCAAGGACGCCCGCCTGAATTGCCGCGCCAACCGCCACGACTTCGTCCGGGTTTACGCTCTGGTTCGGTTCTTTGCCGCCGGTGAGGCTCTTTACCAGTTCTTGCACGGCCGGGATGCGTGTGGAGCCGCCAACAAGTACAACTTCGTCAAGCTCGTTGTAAGTTAGTTTGGCATCGCGTAAGGACTGCTCCATGGGGTTGCGGCAGCGCTCGACCAGGTGCCTTGTCAGCTCGTTGAAACGCGCACGTGTCAGCTTCATTTCCAGGTGCTTGGGACCGGTGGCGTCAGCCGTGATGAAAGGCAAGGAAATATTTGTTTCGGTCACGGATGAAAGCTCGATCTTGGCTTTTTCCGAAGCTTCCGTCAGCCGCTGCAAAGCCTGGCGGTCCTTGCGCAGATCAATGCCTTCCAGTTTCAAGAACTCATCGGCCACCCAGTCGACGACGCAATGATCGAAATCATCTCCGCCCAGGTGCGTATCGCCGGAGGTGGACTTGACCTCGAAGACGCCGTCACCGACTTCCAGAATGGAAACGTCGAAAGTGCCTCCGCCCAGGTCGAAGACAAGGATTGTCTCGTTCTTGCCTTTATTGTCCAGCCCGTAAGCCAGAGCGGCAGCTGTCGGCTCATTGATGATGCGCAGCACATCGAGACCGGCAATGGTGCCGGCGTTCTTGGTGGACTGTCGCTGCGAGTCATTGAAATAAGCTGGAACCGTAATCACGGCGCTGGTGACTTTCTCGCCCAGGTACTTCTCGGCATCTTCCTTGAGCTTGCGCAAGATCATGGCCGAGATTTCTTCCGGAGAGTAGTCCTTCCCTTGTATAGCTACTTTGCAGCCGCCATCGGGGCCTTCTTTCACTTTGTACGAGACTATTCGGCGCTCAGAATCAACTTCGCTGAAGCGGCGTCCGATAAAACGCTTTATTGAATAAACTGTGTTTTCCGGGTTGAGGACTGCCTGGCGGCGAGCCAGCTGTCCAACCAGTCTTTCGCCTGACTTAGTAAATGCCACGACAGAGGGAGTTGTCCGGCCGCCTTCGGCGTTAGAAATGACAGTCGGCTTTCCGCCTTCCATGACCGCTACCACTGAGTTTGTGGTGCCAAGATCGATGCCTACTGCCTTACCCATCTTTTACAACTCCCGTTTTAAAGAGATCCGCTCCGTCGCTAGCTTGCCCGGGGCTGGTGGCCTACGGTAGTGGATTATACGCTGGAGAGAGCGACAAAAATTCTTATTCGGGTGAATTGTTTGTGCTAAATAGCGATATACATTTGCAGGCGCGTGTTTCCATGATGCCAATTCCGCGATACATTATTGCAAACTTATACAAAAGCTTTATTTTTCAGAAATGATGGCAGACTCAGCCGGCCACGGGCGATTCGTCAAGAAGCTCTCTGTCACTAATTTCAAGGACTTCGCCGATGGCCAGAGGGCATACCTGGACGGGGCTGCCCGTGCCGGAAGCCAGTTTGACCAGGTGCGATGGCTGATAACGGAAAGGCACCTGCTCCACCAGCGGTTGCCAGTGCATCGGTACGATGCGTCTGGCGCCGACTTCTTCGGCGATTCTCAAAGCTTCCTGCGGCGTGGCAATCTTGTACTTGCCGCCAATCGGCAGGCAGGCCGTGTGAATCTTTACTCCGGCAAGAGCCTGAGCGATGGCCGGTGTATAGATTGTGTCTCCGGCATGGTAATAACCCTGGAAGTGGTAGCCGTTGACCGGCGCGCCGGGAGCCGAGCTGCGGGCAAAAATAGTATGGAAAGTTTTTCCCAGGCGGCTGACAGGATGATGGGCCGGAACAGCAGTTATAACAACTGTGCCGAGCGTCACTGATTCGCCATGATCGAGGGCAATAAGGCAGTCAGGCGGGATGGTGCGCCGGTATTTGCGCGTCATCCACTGGATGAGTCTTTTCGGTCCGATGAACTGGCAGTGCCAGGACTGAAAAATATGGGGCGCCATCAGGACACCATGGTCAAAGTGTCCGTGACTGAAAAGAACCACATCCCCCTTTTCAAGGCGCTTCCAATCCATCGGCTCTTGAATGTAAGGGTCGATATAAAGGCGCGCGCCGGGGAGATCAAATTTAAAGGCGCTGTGTCCCAGGTAAGTCAGGCTCAAGCAGTGTCTCCTCTGTCGACCAGCCGGCAGGGCGGTTCCTGGCACGAACAACGGGTCATGTTAGCATGTCGGCGCCGGCTGCGCTTTTCAACTTCTTCGGCAGTAAGAGGCGGACCTCCGGTTGTCATCAAGTTGCCCACCTTACGTTGACAATCATTATTTGCCATAAAGACAAGGTATTCTCAAGCGTTCTTCGGATAACATTTGTTCTTCGCTGGTCTTTTCTGGAGGAGCCATGATTCATCTTCAGCGCCGGGGAGTCCCTATCTTGCTTCTTATCGCAAGCAGTCTTTTTCTTTCCCCGATGCAGCCGGCGGCAGCCAACGGCAGCACCAACCCGGTTGAGCTCATGAAATATCTCAACCCTCTTCAGAAGAAAGGATATTTGAATCAGGCTCAGGACCGCATCATTAAGAAAAAATCTTTTAAAACCGGCGACCTGCCGGCCGGACCGGTAGTGTCCAATAAGGAACTGGGCTTTTTTGCCATAGTGCCGCCTGCCAGGTTTGCCGACAGCCAGTATGTGGAGGACCTGCTTTCCAACCAGCGTGTCAACGGTATTTCAGTTCTCATTCCCTGGAAGCTCCTGGAGCCAGGCGATGACGAATATAACTGGCAGACTGTCGACAGCTTGCTCAGCCTCTGTGAGAAGAGTCAGAAATCGCTCATCCTGCGCGTCTCCACCTGTGGCGTCGATCTGCCGGCGCAGTCCGACGGCAGCGGCGGGCAAGCCGATTCCGATACCCCGTCCTGGGTTTTTGCCCAGGGTGCGCAATCTGTGAGCTATAGCAGCGCTGACGGCAAGAAACATTTGATGCCCGTTTTCTGGGATGCAAAATATCTGGCGTCCTGGGGCAATTTTATCAAGAGTCTTGGAAAACGTTATGATGCCAGCCCCTCCCTTCACAGTGTTGGTATTACCGGTGGTGGTTTTGCCGGCGGCACGGCTGTGGTTCCCGACTGCTCGGGCACGAGCTCTACCAGGGAAGAAAAGGCCGAGGCTGCCAGTTTGATGCAGACCTTGCAAAAAGATCACGGCATGACGTCCCGCCAGCTCGTCGAGCACTGGAAGTATGTGGCCGATGTTTTTCCCAAGCGCTTTCCTACAGCCAGGCTGAACTTCGCTATCAATGCTCCGACTTTGAACCGCGCAGGCGAGGACACTTTAGATGAAATATCCGACTATCTTGTCTATCGCTATGGCGAGAGGATCTATCTCACACGCCAGAATCTGCGCTCTGCCAGGCACGGCTTTGACGATTACCGGGTGCTCCTGAAATTCCGCAACGATACCTTGACCGGCGAGCAGCTCACAGCTGAGTTGCCAGCTAAGGATATGGAACGTCTGGCGCGCTTTGCTCTCGATGACGGCATCAGCTTCCTTGAAATGACGCCTGAGCTTCTTTCGTCGTCGGATCCCGTCACGCAGGCTGCTCTCGACAAACTGGCCAGTCATATTGGCTTCCAGGTCCTCAGCCAGAAAGCAGAGCTGCCAGCCGAAGTGGTATCCGGCGAGCCGCTCAAGGTCTCCTTTTCTTTCCTGAACCTTGGCGCGGCTCTGCCCTTGCGCCCGGAGAGGCAGTTCGACAAGGACATGGCTGCTAGCTTCAAAGTGCAGGTCGAACTCAGGGGAGCAGACGGCAAAGCCGTGGTGCAAAACATCCATACTCCTGGAACGCCGACAAACAAATGGACGCCGGGAACAGTCGTGTCCTGGCAGGAAGATTTGAAGATGCCGCCTCTGCCGCCCGGGCAATATCGGGCCTTTCTTTCCCTGATTGATCCGGTCACAAAGCGCTCCGTCAACATACTCGACGGAACTGTGGCTGAGAGGCTTGTTCCTTCTGCATCCATTGCGCTGGGCACAATCCGCGTCGTGCCTGCTGGCGGCTCACCGGAGAAAGTGCTCGGGTCCAGCGCCAGCCAACCGCCTGTCGAACAATAAGCAAGGTTTTGCTTGGCAGATAAATTAGCTCGAGCAAGAAGGAGGCAGTATCCCGCTGGCTTCTGGCTGTCGTCCTTTTTTTGTTTGCCTATTGTTTTTGAGCTTTTGAATTTGTGGCAACTAAAGCTGCTGGACGGCGCCGCGGCGCCCGGCGCTGAATATGTTGTAGTCGAAAGTAAACTTGATTTCCACTTCCTCTGGTGCGCCTGTTGGCAATGGCGCAAAGGGTGCCGCGTTTTCTACGGCGGCAACGGCTGCATCGTCGCATATGGAAAGTCCGGAAGATTGCTCGAGTTTGACTGAAGCTACATCGCCGTTTTTATGCACTTTGAAGCGGACTGTGACGCGCTTGGACTCGTTGCCCTTGGGCGGGAACCACTGCTTCTTGATGCGACGCTGCAGTTCGCTCATATATGGTCCGAAATCAACCTCATCCGTGTCGCCAGAGGCGGAGCCACCGCCTGAACCCCCCGGGGAGCCTGCTGAAGCAGGAGGTGGTGCTGGCGTAGCTTCCGGCACGGGGGCTGATTGATCGGTTGTGAGCGGCGAAGGCGCGTCAACTGGAACGGCTACAGCCACAGGTGTCGGTTTTGGCGGTGTTGGAGCCGGAGGCACTTTTTCAGGCGGACTTTCTTGAGGCTTGACAGGCTCAGTGTGTTTTAGTTCGGGCTTGGGTTTCTCGGGCTCCGGCGGCTTCGGCGGCGGATCTTCCCTCACCAGTTGGATATCTGTAATTTGCTCTTTCGGTGGCTGAGGCGTAACCACGAAGAGGATCATGACCAGGAAAGAAGCCATGACGGCAAAGTGCACCAGATAAGAGCCGCTGGCCGCCTCCGGCAAGCCGAGGAAGAAGCGCGGGTAACTGCGCCCCCTGAGTCTGACCAGAGCATGATCGTATGCGTCACGGGCGGCAAAGGCGGCAAAGCTCAGGATAAGCCCCAGATAAATCAGGTAAAACGGGCTGCCGAGCTGCCCTGGGTCGAGTGGTTTGGCAGCAGCCCAGTTAGGCTGCATGTGGAATAGCGCTGCAACCGGGCAGATGAGCTTCAAAGCAAAATTGTTGCAGGCTAGCGACAGGAGGGCAAAGCCGTTCGAGAGCGCCACGGACAGAAAGAGAATACCCTTTCCCGTTTCGCCGTTGTAGAGCTGCCCAAGCCCTGGAATGACGGACAACCAGGCCGCCTTCCTGGACAATGCTTCAAAATTTTTGCCTGGAGTCTCCTGAGGCAGAACATCCGTCTTAATTGTTGGACGCTCTTCCAGGGACGGAAATGTTTTCATTCAGTGCCGTTTGCCTCTTTCAACTCCGCGCTTGAATTCTCATTATTCTCCCCCACGAAAGAGGATGTCATATCCGCCTTACTTATTAATTAACTCAAGAGCTAAAAATTATTGTTGTCATGGGCTGTGATGGCTCCGATGGATATGCAGACCGGATATTCAGACAGATAATCCGGCAGCGGAGTTAAAACTTTATTCAGGTGAGGTCGAGCGGCAGCGGTGATGGTATTTCAGGCGGTGCGTGCCCGCAGCTGCGTTACGATGTCATAATACGCGCCCTTCCTTCGGGGATGGGCGCTATACCGATTGCATGGCTCGCGACTCGACCAGTTGCCCGGAAGCCCAGTGGATCAGCCCTGTTTCAAAGGGCGAGCTGATATCGTCATGGTGGGGCAGAACTCTCACTGTAAAGCCATGCCGACCGCTTTTGAAATAGCGGATGGCGCCGCTGAAGAGGCTGGGCTTGCCGGCGTGTTCTTCGGAGGCAACCATGGGCACCGTCTCGCCGCCGACTATATTGCCGTGGGCATCGACTGGCCCGTGATAAATTTGCACGGCGACGTCTTCGGCGGTGAGGTTGCCGAGGCTTACCCAGGCTCGGACGCGCATGTCGTCGCCGACGCGCACTGTCTCGCAGGGTGGAATTTCCACAGACTCAATTCGCAAGCCGCGCCATTCGGCAGCCAGCTTGTGCTTCCAGCCTGACACTACTTTGGCCTTTGCCGCGTCAGCGTCGAGGAATTCGGCGAAGCGCCGGCTTGCCGGGAAATAGGCGCGCAAAGCGTATTCGCGCACCATGCGGTTGACATTGAATTGCGGTCCTATCTCCATCATCGATGTCTTCATTCTGGAGATCCACGAGCGCGGGATGCCGTCCTTGTCCCGGTCATAGAATTTCATGGCAATCTCTTTTTCGAGGAGATCGTATAGCGCGTTTGATTCCACATCGTCCTGATAATTGGGATCGCTATAGACCTCCCCGCGCCCGATCGCCCAGCCGGCCCTGGCATCGTAAGCCTCATCCCACCAGCCGTCGAGAATCGAGCAATTGATGCCGCCGTTGAAAGCTACTTTCATGCCGCTCGTGCCGCAAGCTTCCAGGAAGCGCCGGGGTGTGTTGAGCCAGACATCGACGCCTTCCACCAGCCAGCGGCCTACGTTCATATCGTAATCTTCGATAAAGACAAAACGTCCCTTTACCTCTTCCTGCCTGGAGAAGTGGATGAGCTGCCTGATCAATTCTTTGGCCGGCGAATCCTCCGGGTGCGCTTTTCCGGCAATGATTATTTGCACGGGGCGGTCCTTGTTGCCGAGGATGGAAGCCAGGCGTTTGGGATTGCGCAAAAGCAAAGTGGCGCGCTTGTAAGTGGCTACCCGGCGTGCAAAGCCAATTGTGAGAGTCTCAGGCGACAGGATTTCTGCCGACTCTTTCACCTCGGATGGCAAAGCTCCCTTTTGCTCGAGCTGGGCACGCACGCGCTTGCGGCAGAAATTTACCAGCCGTTCGCGGCGTCTCAGTTGAATGCGCCAGAGCTCTTCATCCGGGATATCTTCCACGCGCTTCCAGGTGGTTTGATCGACCGTGTCTTCGAACCATTTGGGTCCAAGATAGCGGTCGTAGAGGTCGGCCATCTCGTCTGAGATCCAGGAGCGGGTGTGGATGCCGTTTGTAATGTAAGTGATGGGGACTTCCGATTCAGGGACATCTCTCCAGAGCGAGCCGAAGAGTTTGCGGGAAACATCGGCGTGCAGCCGGCTCACAGCGTTGGTTTTGGCCGAGAGCTTGATAGCCAGGCTGGCCATGGAGAAAGGCTCGTAATGGTCGGAGGGAGTGGCGCGCCCCAGCGCTAGAAATTCTTCTTTGTTCAGGTTCATCTGGCGATAGTAGTCGCCGAGATACTTTTCCATGAGATCAGGCGAGAATTTGTCTATGCCGGCAGGCACTGCCGTGTGGGTTGTGAACACGGCGCCGGCGGCAGCCACCTCACGTGCTTCGGCAAAGGTCAGTTTATGCTCTTCCATTAAGATGGCGATGCGCTCCAGTGCCAGAAATGCCGAGTGGCCTTCGTTCATGTGGCATACAGTCGGCGTGATACCGAGAGCCTGAAGAAGTCTCATGCCGCCGATGCCCAGCAGAATCTCCTGCTTGATGCGCGTGTCAGGGTCCCCGTGATAAAGGGCATCAGTAATGTCTTCGTCTTCTTTACGTTTCTGGGGAATGTTGGTGTCGAGCAAATAAAGCGGCACGCGCCCCACCTGTGCTTTCCATACCTGGGCATTGACCGGGCGGCCGGGTAGCTCCACGGTGATTAAGAGCGGCTCGCCGTTTTCCTGCCGTACAGGCTGAATGGGCAAGTTGTAAAAATCGTTAATCGGATAACGCTCCTGTTGCCAGCCGTCAGCGTTGAGATACTGGCGGAAATAGCCTTGCTGGTAAGCCAGTCCTACACCGACCAGCGGCAGACCCAGCTCGGAGGCTGCTTTAATGTGATCTCCGGCCAGGATGCCCAGACCTCCGGAATAAATGGGGATACATTCGCTTAGCCCGAACTCGGCCGAGAAATAAGCGATGACATCTTTGCTTGTCTTGCGCTGCTGCCGTTTGTACCAGGTGCTCTCGCTTTTCATGTACTGGTAGTGCTTCTGGCAGATGCGGTCGGCATGCGCCAGGAAGCCGTCGTCCTTTGCCGCTTCGTCAAGCCTCTCTTGACTGATTGTTCCAAGCATGAGCACCGGATTGTGCCCGGTCGTCTCCCATAAATCCCTGTCCAGCCGCCTGAAAAGATGAATCGTCTCGTGATCCCAGGTCCAGCGGAGGTTATAAGCCAGCTGTTTGAGGCATTCGAGCTCAGGGGGCAGGAAAGGAATTACTTCTACTGTGCGAATCGGTTGCATTTAATTACCCCGAATGAGAATTGCAGAGCCAGGTGACGATCATGGCCGTTGTCACGGCATTTGAGGTTATGCCGGTCCCGTATTTTCGCACAGATAAATTGCTTGCGTTGAGCTGTTTTCATTACTAGCTTGATTCCGGCGGCTATACTCCTGTTTTCAAGCATGTAAAATTGCATCTGGTGGTTTTGTTTAAGGTTCTCCATAAATATGGTTGCCATCATTCCCGGCACGAAAGCGCCCTTTTTTACCCTGAAAACGTCCGAGGGCGGGATTCTCAAGCTGAGCGAGTCTCTGCGCGGGCATGGCGCCGTGGTTCTGGCCTTTTTCAAAGTGAGTTGCCCTGTCTGTCAGTTTACCTTCCCTTATCTGGAGCGCCTGCACCGAAGTTATCTACACATTCCTGTCTGGGGCATCTCGCAGGACGACTCTGATGCAACTACAGCTTTTGCCAGAATGTATGGTTGCTCCTTTCCGATGCTACTTGATGAAAGATTGGATTGCACGGTCAGCTACGGGCTGACGAATGTTCCTTCTGTTTTTCTTGTTACTCAAGACGGAGCAATCAAGCAGACTATCGTCGGATTCGCCAAAGGCGAGATGGAAGATCTCAATGAGCAAGTTGCTTTATTCGCTCAGCAAACCGTCAGGCCTTTGTTCACACAGGCCGACGAAGTGCCGGCGCTCAAGCCTGGTTGAGGGTCCAAGCAACCAGCTTAGGTTAAGCTGGTAGTAAGAAAAGAAGATCAATGGAACTTCTGGGAAAAATTCTCCGCACCATCTCGCTGGCAATTCTTTTCGGCGGATCGGCCGCCATCGTCTTTGCCGCCATATGCCTGGTAAAAGCCGCCACAGCTCAGGGTATAAGCGCTGAGCTGGCAGCTGCCGGCAATGCACCTGTTTTCATCGCTTACAGCAAGGTCAACTTGATAGCTGGCATCTGTCTTTTGATCGGGGAATCTCTGGATTACGCCAGACGGCGTTTCTGGAGCAAACTGACGGCAGCGCAGTATGCATCAAGCCTCCTCTGCGTGGCCTCGACGATGATCTTCGCTCTCGGGATTGTGCCTTCGATGGAGCGGCTGGCTCCGCTTGTGAAAACAGATCCGTCCCTCCATCTGGAGTTCCGCCGCCTGCACGAATCTTCGCGCCTGGTGTTCTCGAGCACGATCGCTCTTGCCTTGATATCGCTCATACTGCCTGTTTTTGGGGCTCTGTCAAGCGCCGACAGGAGCCCGGATAGCCCTTAGTCGCCGCACGGCCGGCGATACCGCACCATGTAGGCTGATGAATGTTCATGCACACACTTATGCAACACACGACTTCGAAGCGCACATATCTGGATCCCATCCATAACGACATTATTCTGGACCGTAACGATCCCGCCGAGCGGCTCGTAATCGATCTCATGGACACGCCTGAGTTCCAGCGTCTCAGACGTATCCATCAACTGGGTGTTTCTTTCTTTACGTTCCAGGGAGCCGAAGGATCGCGTTTCACCCATTCGGTAGGCGTCATGCATGTAGCCTCGCGTCTTGTGCATCTGCTTTCTGAGCGGACGCCTTCTTTGAAGGAGAAGCGTCCGCTGATACTGGCCACAGCCTTGCTGCACGACATCGGGCACGGACCCTACAGCCACGTAACCGAAAAGATCCTCGGCTACGACCATGAAGACTGGTCCTGCCGGATCGTCGGCGAAAACACCGTCGTCAATTCCGTTCTCAAACGCCACGATCCTTCTTTGCCCGAGATGATAACGGCAGTTCTCAAAAAGACTTATAAACCCGGATATATCACGCACATGGTCTCCAGCCAGCTCGACTGCGACCGCTTCGACTATCTGTTGCGCGACAGCTGGCAGACCGGGACTGCTTATGGGCTTTTTGCTCTGCATAGAATCCTTTCTTCCCTGGAGATCGACGAAGAGAACGACCGCATAGTCGTCTCGGGAGAAAAAGGGCAGACAGCAGTCGAGGATTATCTCTTCTCCCGTTATTCCATGTACTCTCAGGTCTATTACCACAGGAAAAATCTAGCAGCTCGCGCACTTCTCTCAAGGTTGATAAATCGGGCTCAGCTTCTTTCCGACAAGGTCAGCTTTATGGACGAGCCCACGGCCAAGTTCTTGAGCGGCAAGCGCCTGAAAGTCGACGAATATCTCTTCCTCGACGATGTGCAAATGACTTACCACATAAAGCGCTGGATTCAGGACTCGGACAAAGTTCTTCGCGATCTTGCGGATCGTTTTTTGAACAGGCGCCTTTTCAACACGGCTAAGCTCAACTATGGCGACCCGGATAAGCTGGATGAGACTGAAGCAAGGGTGAAAGAGATAGTGGCGTCTCTGGGCTTCGATCCGGAATATTATGTATCGATCGAGCGCACAGGCCTGCGCCCGTACGACTATTACCGTCCCGATGAAGACCACCCTCAGACCAATATCATGGTCAGGACAGACGACGGGGAAATAAAAGAGCTCTCCAGCCTCTCACAAACTGTAGAAGCTCTGGTCAAGGGAAAATTCGACACTTCCTGGCTCATCTTCCCGCCAGAGGCCAGGGAGAAAGTTTTGCAGGCACTGGCAGAAAAGCGCTGACGGCTTGTGCGGGTAGGGAGTTGGATGTGGTGACGCCTGATTAACTGTACGGCTCACCAGAGCCTGGCTCTGCCAACTGCTAGTCTGGTAATGTTCAGGGCTTACCCGAAAGCAGGTGTTTCATGAGCTTGAGCATCGGCTGAGGCAAGAAAGAAATGGTCTCACCGGAATTGCATGAATATAGTCGCCAACTTCTTCAGAACCATCTCCTTGAGCGCTGGCTGTTGCTATGCGCTTGCCTGCCCGATCGTGGGCGCGCCAGTATACAATCACTTCCTTTTCTTTCCGGATAGAGGCACTGGAGGATATAACATCGAGGCTGTGCGCGGCGTGAGGAGGGAAGAAGTCTCAATCCGCTCGGCTAATGGAAAGAAGTTGCACGGCTGGTTTTTCAAATTGTCCGACAAGAGCAAAGTCGCCCTTGTCAGCCACGGCAATGCCGGCAATCTGGCTTGCCGCCTTGAGCTGGCTGATTCTTTGCTTGCTTGCGGGCTCTCAGTTCTTCTCTATGATTATCAGGGCTATGGCAAGAGCGAAGGCAGCCCGGAGGTTAAGTCCATCTGTGAGGATGGCATAGCTGCCTTGGAGTTTCTGGAATTCGAGAAGGGATATAGCCTGTCCGATATCGTCCTTTATGGCGAATCGCTCGGCTGTGCAGTTACCTGCCATATTGCTGCAGCCAAACCCTGTAGCGCCATGATCCTGCAGTCCGGTTTCAGCTCATTGCCGGACATTGCCCGTGAAAAATTTCCGCTTCTGAAATTCTATCCTGACTGGCTTTTTCCAAAGCCGGCTCTGGACAATCTGTCCGTTGTCCGGAAGGCTCATCCGCCCTTGCTTCTCATACATGGTGAAAACGATTCTTTGATTCCGGTAAGCCATGCCCGGACAATGTACGACCAAGCTTGCGCTTTCAAGCAGCTGGTTGTCTTGAGCGGAGCCGGGCATAACGACCTGGTCGGCGGTCATCGGCAGCCATATCTTTCGGCCATTTCGTGCTTCCTTGGCTGTCTGAAATCATCTGTCCGGAAGACTGTCAAGCCATGATATTTATTTGCGCAAGAAGCACCTGTCACTAATTCTCAACTACAATTGCCAGGTATTTGCCGGACAGACAAGATGAAGATTGAGAAAGTGCTTCTGGTCGACGACGACCCGAACATCAGGATAGTGGCCCAGATGTCTCTGGAAGACGTCGGGCAGTGGCAGGTCATTCTGGCGGCCTCCGGAGCTGAAGCTCTGGCTGCGGTGAGGCAGGAATGTCCTGATCTGATTCTTCTTGATATCATGATGCCAGAGATGGATGGAGTCACGACTTTTATCCGGCTCAAGGAGTCGGCTGCTGGCTGCACGATACCGGTAATATTTCTTACAGCCAAAATACAGGAGCACGAAATAGAGTCTTATCTGAGCCTGGGTGCCGCTGGCATCATCGCCAAGCCTTTCGATCCCCTTAGCCTGCCGGATAGAATTCGCCAGATTGTCGGCGCCAGCTGAATTGAGAGTGCATTTTGAGGAAATCCCGGTGCTGTCTGCGCTGAGCAATTCTTTGAGAGCCAAGAGACAGCCCAGTGTCAAAGCCTTATTTGCTGTCGGCATTGCTGTCATGCTGGCGACAGCGATGGCTATGGGCCTGATTACTTGTTGGCAGATATCCGACGTCTCAAGAGCGCGCCAGGAGGCAATACGTGCCCAGGAGTTTCTGACTCAGCTGGAGTCCGTCCTCTCCACTCTCAAGGATGCCGAGACCGGGCAACGCGGCTTTCTTCTCACCGGCAAGGAGTCCTTTCTCGAGCCATATAACGGTGCTACTTCCAGAATCGATCTTTCAGTTGTCAGCCTCAGGCAGCTCCTGGCAGGAGACAGTGAGGCGCTTGCCAGTCTCAAGGACTTGACAGTGCTGGCAAAGGGACAGTTGTCCTACTGGAGCGACACTATTGTCACCAGGCGAAATAAAGGAATGGAAGCGGCACGTGAGGTGGTGCTCACAGAGACCGGCAAGAAATCGATGGACCGGATTCGCGCCTTGATCGTCCATATGAGATCAGATGTATCCAGCCTGTTGATTCTGCGCACGCACACGCTGGAGGCAAGGGCCACTCAGGCGCTCGTGCTCTTGCTGAGCCTTTCGGCTTGCGCCAGCCTTATCACGATCCTTCTGTCGATTGCGATCATGAGACTTCTTAATGCGCAAAGAGAAGCTGATCAGCGATTCCGGGCCGTATTCGACCAGACTTTTGAGTTTATCGGGCTGCTTGCCCCGGACGGCACTGTACTGGAGGCAAATTCCACGGCCCTGGAATTTATTGGTGCCAAAGAAGCCGATGTTATAGGGCACAAATTCTGGGACACACCGTGGTGGACGTCTTCGCCTTCTCCCTTGCAAACGCTGAAGCAGGCTATTGCCGAAGCTCAAGCCGGGCGGTTTGTTCGTTTTGAAGCTGAGCATAAAGGACTTTCCGGACGGACAATAACAGTTGATTTTTCCCTCAAGCCGATAAAAGATGAGACAGGCAAAGTCATTTTTCTCATCCCTGAAGGTCACGATATTTCAGAAAGAAAGCTGCTCGAGCGGCGCAATGCCTGCGAGCATGCCATAACGGCTGTTCTGTCGCAAGCAACTTCACTGGATCTGGCAGCACCAGCTTTTCTCAAGTCCATTTGCCAATTCGGAATCTGGAATATTGCCATCATCTGGATGCCGGAGGCTGAAGATGATGTCCTGCATGCCCGGGCTTTCTGGCAGACTGCCGGTCTCGAGGCAGACAGTTTTATGGACACGACAAGGCAGAAGCCTTATCCGTTCGGCTGCGGCTGGCCAGGGCGTGTCTGGGCCAGCGCCGAGCCAGCCTGGATTCCTGTTGTCAGCGAGGATATGACATACGACAGAGCAGAGCAGGCTGCTGCCGCAGGGCTTTTGGACGCACTTTTCTTTCCTGTGGAAGCAGACGGCAGAACAATTGCTGTCATTGAACTTCTCAGCCTGGAAACCCACAAGCCGGAGCTGTATTTTATCCAGATGATGCGAATTGTTAGCGCGCAACTGGGGCAATATATAGAACGCAAGTCAGCAGAAGACAGATTGAAAGAAAGCCAGGAGCGTTATCGAGATATTTTCGAAAACGCAAGCGACCTGATTCAGTCCGTCGCCGCCGACGGATCCTTTCTGTACGTCAACATAGCCTGGCAGACAACGCTTGGCTACGATGCAGATGAAGTGTCTCGGCTAAAGTTGTTCGACATTGTTCATCCTGACAGTCGTCCACACTGCCAGACTATTCTGACACGTGTAAATGCCGGCGAGGCTGTTCGAAATGTCCAGACCACATTCGTCACAAAAGACGGGCGAGCAGTAGATGTCGAGGGCAACGTCAGCGCCAGCCTCAAAGACGGCGAGCTGATTGCCACAAGAGGAATTTTTCGCGATATCACTGAGCGCAAGGCTGTCGAAAGGCGGCTGAGCGAGTTCTACTCGGTAGTCTCGCATGAGTTGCGTACCCCTCTGACATCGATACGTGCTTCTTTAGGTTTGATGGAAGGAGGGATTGCCGGGCAGATGTCGGAGAAGGCCATGCGTCTTGTGCATATCGGACGGACGGAATCGGATCGTTTGATCAGGCTTATTAACGATATTCTTGACATGAAGAAGATCGAAGCTGGCAGGTTCGAACTCTTCCTGGCAGAAGTGTCAGCCGAAGACTTGATAGCAAGTGCTGTAGATGGACTCGAGAGCGCGGCAGCTGAGGCGCGTGTTGTTCTCTCACCTGTAATCAAAAATGCCGTCTCAGTGCTGGCCGACGCTGACCGGGTCGTACAGGTCCTGACCAACCTGATTTCAAATGCCATCAAATATTCTCCCCCTGAGGCGGAAGTAGAGATCTCTGTCTGCCAAAAAGGGACAAGCGCTCTCTTTTGCGTAGCCGACAGGGGTCCTGGCATTGCTGCATCCGAGGTACCTAGACTGTTTGCCATGTTCCGGCAGCTGGATGGCTCGGACAGAAGGCAGAAGGGTGGCACCGGGCTGGGACTGGCCATTTGCAAAGCGATAGTCGAGCAACACGGCGGACGCATTGGTGTCGATAGCACCCCCGGGCAAGGGTCCACCTTCTGGTGCGAGCTGCCCAGAGTCATGTCCAGCGATGTGTACAGGCTCGACAATGTGAATTCACAGCGGATAGCTCGTATCTTAATTGCAGGAAGCGACGCCGGCGCGCGCCAAATCTTGAAGGACAGGCTGCGACCACTGGATGCTCAGTTTCTTCAGGCGGACAGGGCAGATGAGGCAATTAGTCTGGCCAGAGATAAAAGGGCTGACTTGATAATTCTCGATTTTGGAACGGCTGATTCAAGCCTCTTCGATCTGCTTTCTGCCTTTGGACAGCAGGAGGCATTTCCGACGCCTTTTCTTATTGTGTACAGAGCCGCCGATCTCTCCTTTGAAGACAGAGATAAACTATCTCTTGGGTTGACTGCTCATTTGCTCGAGTCTTCCTGCCCAGACGAAGAATTTCTGACCATGGTTGCTGCCATGCTTGCGCGCTCGTTTTTACAGAGGGAACAGAAATCATGACAAAAAAAATCCTGCTTGTTGATGACGACATGCGCTTCCGGGAAGCCATAGCACCTGTGCTGGAGTCCAAAGGTTATCACGTCATAGAATCTACTAACGGCAAGGAGGCAAAAATTGAGCTTTCGGCAGGACCCTTCGATCTCCTGATTGTAGATGGCACCCTGCCTGACACGGAAGGAATCACCCTGATTGCCGAGTTGAGGGCGGGGGGCAATACAAGCAAAATCATGTTCGTCTCGGCTTTCTGGCGCGACACCAAGACTTACCACCATCTGACCAAAGAGCTCTCAGTGAGCCTGGTATTACACAAGCCTGTGCTGCCGCTGGTTCTGGGCGATCACGTGGAAAAATTGATAGGCCCTGCAACGGCTCCCGACTCTGGCGTTGTTTCTCCCCGGGCTGAGCAGGGGGGTGTGCCTGGCTTACCCCGGGCCACTGCCACTTCGGCTCTGGCGCAGAAGTTGCAGTCAATAGGCGCTCTCTATGCAAAAGAATTGCCAGGTGAGCTCGACGAGGTTGCCGCTCTCATCGAGGCGGCCAAATCGGCTAAAGATCCTGTCTCAGGCGCAGGGGCTGTGGCGCGCAAGGCGCACATGCTCAGGGGCTCGGCCGGCACTTATGGTTATTACAAAGTGAGCGAGGCGATGGGGCGCATCGAAGATTCGCTGAAGAGGCTGGCCGAGGGCGGCTATGGTGTCTGGTTGACCGAGACCTGGCCCGACATTGACGGCGCTCTCTCCGAAGCCAGGCAGGCTGCTGGCGAAGCTGTCCCGGACGATGCAATTCTTGGCGATATGCCTTCGCCTGTGTCGGGCTCTTCCCACGTCTCGGCCAGTGTGGCCATTGAGTTGGCAGGCGGTCAGTCGACTGCCGGCTTGATACAGGCTCTGTGGATTGGCGATGAGACCAGGATTGATCTGGGCTATTTGAAGAAAGCCGGGCTGGTTTTTTATCAGGCGGACGCGGTCTCATGGACAGAGCTGGCCGGGAGCCATAACTTTGCTGCTGTTTTCATGGAAGCCGCCGAAGGTGTGGGCTCCCCCTGGGGGCAATTGCACCAGCTGCGGGCAATGCCTGGCTACCAGAATCTTTCTGCTTGCCTGGTTGCTGTGGACGGTTGCAAGAAAGCCCTGACTGGAAGGGATGTACATGCCGGTTTCAGCCGGAAACTGACAGCTCCTTGCGCCGGGCAATTAATTGCGCTCACGCTCGATGAAATGATTGCTGCTTCTCCCAGGCAATCGCCAAAGGTTGTGATTTTCGATGATGATCCGTCTTTTATCCGGCGCGTGGAAGTGGTGCTCGGGCACGAAGGTTTTGGCGTACACGGCTTCAAGGATACTGTGGAAATCAGGGAGGTCCTCCAGGAAATCAAGCCCGACCTGGTTTTGCTCGACGTGGATATGAACGGCATTTGCGGCTTCGATGTCTGCCGCATGTTGCGTAGTACTCCCGATTGGAACGACTTGCCAGTCATTTTTGTTACTGCCCGTACCAGCTGGGAGACCCGTGTCTCGGCATTTGAATCGGGAGGGGACGAATATCTCTCCAAGCCGATAGTGAACGCCGAGCTGCTCTGCCGTGTGCGCTCCCGTATCGAGCGCACGCGATTATTGCGCGACCGGGACAATAAAGACACTTTGACCGGGTTGCCGTTCCATACACCGGCGGCCCAGATGATGAATCGGGCTATCGGTGAGGCTTTGGAGCAAAATCTTTCCCTTCCTGTCGTCCTTTTGAAGCTCTCCGGGCTGCCTGAGATTAATGAGAAATATGGTCCTATGGCAGGCGATCACGTGCTTCGCAGTGTCGGCAAGCTGTTGATGCAGCGTTTTCGCCCACAGGATTTGCGCGGGCGCTGGGGTGGCTCGAGCTTTGTTCTGGCTTTTCCGGGCGTGAATAAAGCCACTGCCGGCGATGCTATCGCCCTGCTGCTTGCGGAGTTGCAGTCCCTGTCCTTTGTCGGGCACGGCGGGCTGACCTTTGCCGTGCGCGCGCAAGCCGCAGGTGCGGTCAGCCCGGACGATGGTGCCGGGATTTATCCTTTGATCGAAAAAGCCGAGCAGCGCCTCAGCCGGAATACAGAGCTTTCAAGGTCTCCTGCCGGCAGCCAATCTTAAGCTTTGTCATAGGACGAGCGTGAAGGGGCTTTGATTTGTTAGCCTATTAAAGAGGAGCTGCTGTGGCTCTCTTGCTTGGCTTTTCCTTAGAACTTTCCAATATTCAGGGCAGCATTATGTTTGACGCATTGACCGACCATTTGCAAGGCGCGCTAAAAAATATCCGCGGCGAAGCCCAGTTGACTCCAGAGAACATCGAGGACGCCATCCGTGAGGTGCGCAAATCCCTGCTCGAAGCCGATGTAAGCTTGAAGGTCGTCAAGCTCTTCATAAGCCGCGTCAGACAGAAGGCACTCGGCACGGAAGTCCTTACATCGGTCAGCCCGGCCCAGCAGTTTGTCAAGGTCGTGTATGACGAGCTAGTTGAGATTCTCGGCGGCGAGAACGTCCCCCTCAATATGAAGGGGGGACCGGGTATCGTCATGTTGCTGGGCTTGCAGGGCTCGGGAAAAACGACAGCTTGCGCCAAGCTGGCTCTCAAGCTAAAGAAAGATGGGTTCAAGCCGCAGATGGTCGCGTGCGACATCCAGCGCCCGGCTGCCATCAAGCAATTGCAGACTCTCGGCAAGCAGGTCGGTGTGCCTGTTTTCACCATTCCCGAGTGTGCCGACGTCGTGGAAATTGCCGGCGCCGCCATCGAAGAAGCGCGCAAGCTCGGGCTCAATCCGGTCATTCTCGACACAGCCGGCCGATTGCAGATAGACACCGAGCTGATGGCTGAGCTAATGCTCCTCGACAGGGCTTTCGAGCCGTCGGAAAAGCTTCTGGTCGTGGATTCCATGACCGGGCAGGAAGCCGTCAATGTGGCTGAGACTTTCAATACACAGCTGGAAATAAGCGGTGTCCTGCTTTCGAAAGTGGATGGAGACGCTCGCGGCGGTTCGGCTCTGTCGGTGAGAGAAGCCACGGGCAAACCGGTGAAATTCATGAGTGTGGGCGAAAAGCTGGATCAGCTGGAAGCTTTTTATCCGGATCGCATGGCCAGCCGTATTCTCGGCATGGGGGACGTCCTTTCGCTTGTCGAGAAAGCTCAGGCCAATATCGACGAAAAGGAAGCCGAGAAAGTTGCCAGACAGATGTTTGCCGGCGAGTTTACTCTCGAGATGTTCCTCAATTCCCAGAAAATGATGAAGCGCATGGGGTCGCTTGGCGACCTGATGAAAATGATGGGCATTGGCGGCATGCTCGGTCTCAATTCGCAGCAGCAAGATGAGATTGCCAATCATGGTGAAAATATGCTGAAACTTTACGAATCAGCGATAAATTCCATGACACTTGATGAAAGACGAAAGCCCGAGTCGATCAATATGAGCCGCAGGCGCCGTATAGCGCGCGGTTCCGGGCTTAAAGAAAATGAAGTCGGGCAAATGTTGAACGAATTTGAACAAATGCGCCGGATGTTTGCCCAGTTCCGAAAAATGATGGGAGGTATGCCCATACCTGGCATGGGCGGTCTGCCCGGCATGGGGGGTATGCCGATGCCAGGCACGGGACCGCTCGAGGGGACCGGCAAGCAAAGCGGCACCCCGTCAGCTTTTCCGGACTTTCCCGGGCTCGGGGGCCCGGGGGCTCTGCCGCCCGGGATGTCGCTTCCGAAGCGACTGCCGCCCAACTTGCGACTCGGCCCGCCCGGTGGCGGCGGCTTCAAGAAAAAGGGAAAACGTCACTGAGCCTTTTGCTAGAATTCAGGCGGCTTTGATAGAATAAGCGGAACTATAAACGGAAAAGCTAGAAGCAAGTCCGTCAGAGGAGAGGATATTTCAGTGGTCAAGATCAGGCTTAAACGGATCGGGGCAAAAAAGGCGCCGTTCTACAGAATCGTCGTCGCCGATAGCCGCTCGAGACGCGATGGCAGCCCCATCGAGGAGCTCGGCTATTACAATCCCCGGTCGAAAGAACTCAAACTAGACAAAGAAGCAGTCACAAAATGGATCAACCACGGCGCCCAGCCAAGCGAGACGGTGGCAAATCTTATAAGAAAGGCAGAGGCGGCGGCCGCTTCCTAGGTCCACGCGGACGCACTGACGGCACTTTCGTTGACTCGACGGCGGCAGAAGATCTTGCCGAATATGTGATCACGGTTTTAGCTAGAGATCCAGATGCTGTTCAGATAACTCGCCAGTCCGGATCACAAGGGCGCGCTCGTTTGAGCGTCACTTGCGATCCGGCTGTCACGGGACGGCTTATTGGCAAGGAAGGGCGCACGATCACGGCTCTCCGGCAACTTGTCAGGGCAGTAGCCGGGCGCTATGGCAAACGAGTGGACATCGAAGTATCCCTGCCAAATGAGTGATTCTGACGACGCCAATTCCCGTAATCGTCCCGGTCTTGCGCAGCTTCTCATCGAAAACAGGGTGATTTCCGAGGCGCAGGCGGATTTAGCTGTCGCCGATCAGGAAATTACCGGTCTTTCCTTTGACGAAGTCCTCTTGTTGCGCGGCTGGGTCGACAAAGACACTTTGTTCAAAGTGGCTCCCTGGCTCGATGCTGCCCCGTCCAGTCCGGCTTCGGAAGTGCTTGAGCTGAGCACATCCATAGGCTCGAGCTATCAGGAAAATCTCAAAGTTTATCGCCGGCTAATAGAAAAAATTCTGGGCAAAGGCTGGGATTGATAAAAGGGCATTTTTGCTTGCGCCAGAGGGCGCCTCTGGCGCTTTCTTACTGAGATCGGCTGCCTGCCTGCCTGGAGTCCTTCAAATAGACTATCTTGCGCCGTACGTAGTCGCTATAGATAAGTGTGAGGTTCAGCCCGAGCGCGCCATCGAGGATGCCACCGCGCAGAAAAAAACGATAGAAGAAGGTCCAGAGGGGATGAAGGAGCTCATTGAGCGGATGGAGGCGCCAAGGATGGAAGCCGCTGCGTTCAGCCTCGACTGCCGAGAGGCGGGCGTATTTGTCCATGGCTTCTTTGAATTGTCCAATATCGGCATAGGCAAAGTGCAGCAGGGGATTCTTCAGCCGTCCGACAGGGCCTTTCATTTTAACTGCCTCGTGCACGGCGCGATTGTTGAACTGTCCTGCGCCACGCCGGAAGAGGCGCAGCTGCGCATCGGGATAAAATCCACCGTGCTTGATGGCCCGATTGCCGATATATAGCAGGCGGGGGATCTTGAAACCGGCAAAATCAGATGCGGTTTTGGAGCCAACTTTTTGCACTATCTCCGCGCACAGGGCGGGAGTGACAATTTCGTCTGCGTCAAGGGAAAGTATCCAGTTGGATGATGCCAGGCTGAGGGCATAATTTTTTTGAGCGGCATAGCCCAGCCAGTCCTGATGATAGAGCTTGACGCCGTGAGAGCGGGCAATGTCGACTGTGGAATCGGTTGAGCCGGAATCGACAAAGATTATTTCGCAAGCCAGCCCCTCGACAGATTTGAGAACCTGTCCTATGGTCCTTTCTTCGTCCTGGGCAACAATTACAATGGAGATGCTGTCCACGACTGCCTGGCTCTCTACCGCGAGAAACGGATGACGCCGCCGGCGGAATCGATGGTGTATTGCCACTCGCCGAAGAAACCGCTGCCCACTCGCGGAGTGCCGGCAGCATCTTCGAGCTTTATTTTCACTGAAGATTTGACGATTGGCCCCATCTTCATTGTTCTGGCCTCGCAGGAAGCATCCTTCTTGCTCTCGCCAAATCCGGATTCTCCGCGGAGCGGTCCTGTCGGGTTGTTGAGCGGATCGAAGCGATTGACTTCCGTCTCCTCGGGCACTTCCAGACCGAATTCGCGGGCGCGTTTCTTCGGGATTGCGCACTCACCGCCGCTGGTATCAAAGATCATCGAGCAGGTGCGCCCGTTGATGCTGACGTCGACAAGCATATTTTTCCCTTCCTTCTTGAAGGGCACGTCGTTGCTGCCACCGGAAGCAGCACTTCCTGCTGCGCCTTTCTTCGTCACCATGATAGAGTTGCCGCCGCGCTCGATTGTATAGGTGAATTTGTCAAAGAAGTTCTGCCCCAGAAGCGGTTGCTCGACATTGTCTTGCACGCTTATCGGGAAGTTCTTCTCAGTGATCTCGCCGACGCGGACTGTGGCTGTCAGCTTCCAGCTTGGAGTCGTCTGTCCGGCTTCTCTTGTGGGCGCACTGGTGGGAGGCTTCAGTCCCAGAGCTTGCAGGTGATTCTTGCCGACAACAAGATCGTTGCTGCCTGTGGCCAGAACCATTTTCAACCCGCGGTTGTTGATCTGGGCGTCGACCAGCATCTTCTCGCCCTGCCGACCGACTAGCACCCGGCATTGAGGCGGGGCTGTGATTTCCACATCGGCTAGGGGGTCATCGGCGGACTTGCTGCTGCCACCGCCTCCGGCTGAGGCACCGGTATCGGCAGGAGCAGTCTTTTTTCTCTTGAAATAGTCCGGGTCGAGTTGCTTCAGGACAGCCGTAGCATTTGTGCAAGCCTGTGTTCCCGGAAAGCGCTCCAGGATAAGTCGGTACTTTTCCTTGGCTCTTGTCCAGTCGCCAAGCGCTTGATAAGTGACAGCCGCATAGTAAAAGGCGCTGCTGTCCCAGGGCGAATTCTGGAGCGATTGCTCGAAATAGGCAGCAGCGCTGCGGTAATCTTTTTTGGCGTAACGCTTCACGCCCTCGTCGAAATAACTGTCTGCCAGAGCACTGCCCGGCACTCCCGCGGCAGCAGCCAGGGTAATGAATATTGTTATCGCCTTATGTGCCATCTTGTTTCCTGGAAAAAACATTGTCTAGTGCGACCTCATCCTGACAGCATCATTCTAGCTTGCCGGCAGGTTTATATAGCAAGTTCGCTCACCAGGAGCATTTTTTGAAACTCGGCTGTGCCCAGGCATATTTCCAGGGCCCTGGCGTCCCGTAAGAATCGCGTGAGCGGATGGTTGGAGTCAAGAGCGCAGGTCGCCAGCACTGAGGCGGACTCGCTGCTTATGAACCTGGCGGCATTGGTCGCCACAAGCTTGCACATGGCTGCATGGCGGGCAAAATTAGAGAGATCCCCTTCGTGACTCCAGGCTGCCCTGTATGTTTGTAATTTCGCCCCGGTTGCGGCCACTTCCATATCGGCCAGCTTCCACTGGATGCCCTGAAATTGTCCGATGTTTACTCCGAACTGCGTGCGCTTCCGGGCGTGATCTACGGCAGAAGCGATGGCCGCTTCCGACAGCCCGACTGCAGCGCCGGCAAGTACTGTCTTGGCCACATCAAGGGCATAAAGAGCCATTTGCCCGGCAGAAGCACCGATCAATTGTCCACCTTCTTCAATTGGGAAATCCTCGAACTCCATATCGTTGATATGTGCCGAACTCAAGCCAGAGATCGCTCGCCTTGCCTGTACGCGGCAAGCTTTGCTGTCTTGTACTTCGCTCAGGTACAGCCCGAGATCACCGTCTTTGTCGCCGAGCCTGGCCAGAACAACAACAAGAGTAGCAAAATCTCCGGAGACAACCAGCGTTTTCTTGCCAGTGCAAGTGATCTTGTTGCCTGATTTTTCGATGCGGCTTGCGACGGCAGAAAAGTCAACTCCGGCGTTTTCCTCGGAAAATGCCAGCGTGCCAAAGCCTTCCCCGCGCGCCAGAGCCGGCAGATAGCGCGACTTCTGAGAGCCCGTTCCGAAGCGTTTTAAAAGCTCGATGACTGCGGCATGATTAGAAAGAGTCAGCCCCAGCCCGGGCTCAAAGCAGGATACTGCTTCCACGAACAAGACCAGGGGAAGAAGGCCCAGAGACTGTCCGCCGTACTCCCTGGGAACATTGATGCCGAGATAGCCCTTCTGGGCAATCTCCTGGAGAACCTCTTTCAGATCTTTTGCGTGCGATTCCAGTGACGCTGCCACTGGTGCCACGGACTGCGCGGCGAAATTGCGATACTGTTCTTTGAGAGCTTCCTGGGCTGAGCTTAAATAAGTATTCACAACGCCTTCAGCAAATACGGACGCTTGCGATCTTACCACCATCGAAAATCAAAGCATGTCCGGAGAATGATATATGGAGGCAGTTTCAGGCAAAGTAGCTCCAGTGAATTTTAAGAATTCGACAAGGCGCCCATATCAGCGAGATCTTTCCATGATTGTTCAAGGACGGCTCCTGTCAAAGCTTCTCGTTTCTCAATATTGTCGATCCAGAAACGCAACTGATAAACCACATGTCCTGGTCTGATCTCAAGGGGCAGCGCCTGTGGCAACGGCTCTTGCAAGACGCCTTCCACGGACAGGGCTCCCTTGACGAGCGCGGAGGACACTGCTTGCGGATTTGCCTTGTGATTCACAGGTATTTCTATTGTCTTTGCGTGAGTGGCTGTCGGCCTATTGAAATTGATAAGCTCGTGCAAAGTAAATTTAGAGTTGGGAATGACTGCATAGTTGTTGTTGAGAGTGCGAATCTTGGTCGTGCGCCAGCCAATTTCCACTATCTGTCCGAACCAGGAGTCATTGGCGTCGAGGCGCAGCATAACCCAGTCTCCCTCGGAAAAGCTGTGTTCGAGCGACATATTTAGCCCGGCAAAAAGATTTTTCAAAGTATCCTGCAAAGCCAGTCCGAGCACGGCAGTGATGATGGTGGAAGTGGCCAGGAGCGGCAGCACGCTTACGCCCAGCCCCCAGTCCAGAAGGAGCAGCAAAGAAAGCCCGTAGAGCGTAGAGAGCACAAAAAATCTCATCACCGCCGAAACATTCGTGCCGCGCTGATTCAAATACCAGCTGAACAGCGCCAGATCCACGGACTGAATGACTATATGAAAGAACAGAATGAAGGCGATCAGA
>JAHFBI010000277.1 GCA_023250095.1 Candidatus Melainabacteria bacterium | reverse complement strand
GCACGAAGCCCTGTCTCAAGCACCTGGGCTCTCATAAGCGTGGCTTCGTATTCTTCCAGGTATTCGCCAACCTTTGAGCTGGTGAACTGCCTGAGAGGATCGTCTTCGGGTAATGCAGCGATGGCTTCTACTACGGCAGCTTCTGCCTCGTCAATCAGCTGCGCTCTCAGAGCTTTGTCGGTGACTCCGTTCATGGAAGCTTTGAGCTTTTCGGTTGCTTTTTCTTCAATTAATTGCTGGAGTTGAGGATTCTTGGCAGGAGCCTCGAAATCCTTCTTGACAATGCCGAGCTGCCTGAGGAAGTCCTTCTGGACTTCGACTTGCTTCCTTATATGTTGCTGTCCATAGTCAATGGCTGCCAGGACGTCTTTCTCGCAAACGAGTTTGCAGCCGGCTTCGACCATCATGATCGATGATTCTGTACCGGCGACAACGATGTCAATATCCGATTCTTCCATTTCCTCGTAAGTAGGGTTGGCAATCAGCCTGCCCTTGACACGCCCGACGCGCACGGCGCCGATCGGTCCGGCAAAAGGCAGACCGGCAATCTCGATAGCCAGAGATGCTCCCAGCATGGCCAGGGTATCTGGCGGATGCTCTTGATCGGCGCTCATGCAAGTAGCCACGACCATGACGTCCTTGCGGTAGCCTTCCTTAAATAAGGGGCGAATCGGCCGGTCTATGAGGCGGCTGACGAGTATGGCTCTGTCTGTCGGCTTTCCTTCGCGGCGCGTAAAACTGCCTGGAACGCGGCCGACACTATAGAGCTTTTCCTCGTAATCGACCAGGAGCGGGAAGAAGTCGATGCCTTCGCGCGGCGACCTGCTCTCAGTGCAGCTGACGAGCAATTGTGTGTCGCCGCAGCGTATCTCGACTGCACCGGATGCTTGCTTGGCCATGCGCCCGGTTCTAGCTGTGATTGTCTTGCCGTCCACCTGGAATGTCGCAACGTTCTTCTCTACTTGTACATCCATTGACATGTTCTATCCTTCCGCCTTTTCTTGACTTCTTTCAGAGTGTATCCTGCCTGGCTGGATGGCTTCTCCCAGCTACATCCTTGCCCGAGCCCTCTTCCAACGTTACCCACTTACTGTCAGTCTTTGACAGTTAGCGCGGCGGGCTCTTGAAACAATGGTCTGCCAGTTCTTGCTTGCTTCTTGCTTCTTGCCTGAAAAGTTTCCGATTCTTCTTACTATTGCTGTCCGGCTCTGCCGGAAAGTTGTAAAGCGATATTCAGACTGCACGAAGCAAAGCAGGCGGGCATTGGCGCCCGCCTGTCTGATGCTTAACGTCTTAAACCGAGTTTCTCAATGAGTCCGCGGTAACGCAGAGGGTTCTCGCGATTGAGATATTGCAGCAGGCGGCGTCTTTTGCCGACCATCATCAGCAAGCCGCGCCGGCTATGGAAGTCTTTGCGGTGGGCTCGCAAATGCTCTGTGAGCTGATTGATGCGCTCAGTGAGCATAGCTACCTGAACTTCCGGCGAACCGGTATCTTTGGGGTGAGTCTTGTGCGAATCGAGTATGTCTTTCTTCTTCTCTACGTCTAGTGCCATTGATTCTTTATCCGTTTGTCTTGTTCTGGCTTTCTCCAGCGGTTAATAATAGCATGATCGAGCACAGGCTTGGCTTGATGGCATCTTGATAAACCCTTCCCTTCAGCGCGCTGTAACATAAAACGCTCTTAAGGACCGGCAATTCCTTTCTCCTGCCTGCATAGAGACGATGAAACTCATCCGCACCCGTGAACTGCTCAGCCGTTATCCCTGGCTCGATACACTGCGCATGGAAGCTCTCGGCTGGATTTGCAATCACGGCACATCCTTTTTCGACAGGCAATATTCCGTCGTGCGTATCATGGCGCCAGGCGCTCAGACCCATTTGCTCTCAGATGGCAAGCCGGTGATTTACGCTCTTTATCATGGCTGCATGATTGGTGTTCTCGGGCTGAAACCTCGCAAGAAGCTGACTGTCCTGGTAAGCCAGAGCCGGGATGGAGAGATGATAGCTCGAGGCATTACCGGGCTGGGCTTTTCGGTGGCGCGTGGGTCGCCGGCAAAAGGTGGCGTCAAAGGGGCCAGGGAGATGATTGAAGCTGCCAGAGGCGGGCAAAGTCTGATTTTTATGGTGGACGGACCGCGTGGACCCGAGTTCAAAGTCAAACCTGGCATCATCCGTCTGGCAGAAATGACCGGTCTGCCTGTTCTGCCGGTGGGACTTTCTTCGCGTACAGCCATGTATATGAGCTCCTGGGACAGTTTTATGGCTTCCGTCTGGTCCACGCCTATGGCCTATGTTTTTGGCGAGCCGATTCATGTGCCTTCCGGCGCACCGGATGACTTGCAAGAAGAGTTGCGCGCTGCCCTCGAGATAGCCATGAGCCAGCTGAAAGCCACGGCTGAGTCCGTCTGGTTGCTCTCGAAATGAGCTTGCAAGAGTTAGAATGACATTGTCAGGGGGTGGGGCATGTTCGGACAGACATTCAGGCGTGTTTTGTTGTTGCTTGTGCTCGTTTGTTTGCAAGTGTTGCCTTCTTGTGCGCAGCATACGACGACTGTGGCTCAGCCGGCAGCTGCGGTGCCGGCGCCTGCCCAACCTGGCTGCTTTCCACAAGGCGCGATCGGCCCTCATCCCGGAAACATCGGTATGCCCGGGAATGCGTGGCGGTATTCCCCTTATTATTACCGCTATCAATACGGTCCGACCTTCCCTACTTGTGGTGCCCCGGCCCCTGTTGCCGGTCGCAGCGGCTTTTTCCGCATCGGCAGCTTCAACTGTCGCTTCTGGCTCAGCCCGTCCGGGTATTACTATCCATGGGGCTGCGGTCAGGTTTTTGCCGGAGCTGCTCCGATTTATTATCTGGATCAAGGTGTATCCACTCCGTCACGCCCGCCGCTTTCTTCAGTCTTGAGCGACCTGGAGAAGTTTCTGCAAGACAGCAAGAGTAAAGGCAAGCTCCAGACTACCGATTACGACCATCTTGTCCGCAGGCTCCGAGATCTTCGCTTCAAACAGGAGCGTATGATTAACGAAGGAGCCGGAGTCCTCGACCCGGCTGATGATGACAGCTTGCGCGCAGACATCGATCGGCTCTCCGGCGAAGTATCAAGGAGTATGGCTCCTTAGCCTTCGTGGGCGTAGATCCCCGAAAAACGCTGAAGAAATTACTTCTTTATGGCAGCGGCGCACCGCATCTGATGGCAGAACCAGCGCGTCATAACAGGTCAGAGGCACAGTTTTTTATCTGGAAAAACAAAAGCACCAGACTTGCTGGTGCTCGCTGATAGAGACGCCGCGCTGACTTTGCGCGGATCGTTTCAGCTTTCTCAGGGCTTCTGCAATTCTGGCTTCCACTCGTCGAGGATGGCGCCTTCGATCGGGCACACCGACAGGCATGCTCCGCAGTCGATGCAGGTCGAGTCGTCGATGTATGTGTACTTGGTGCCTTTTGTGTTTGTTTTGCCTTCGGCCCAGTGAATACACTCTACAGGACAAACAGGAATGCAATCAGCAACACCTTCGCAAACGTCGGCAACGATGGTATAGGCCATGTTTGACTCCTTTATTTTGTTCGTTAATTCCGTACAGGCTCGTCTCTACTTAACCATGAGCCTCCGAAATGGTCGAGTTAGATGAAGATGTTACAGCCAATTCTTAACACTGCTGGTTGTCAGATAGAGAATTTATGAGCCTCGTTGATCAATTCAGTAAGATATGGCATCGGGATGGCTTCGCGTCAGATCGGCTGGTTTCAATTTCGAGGGAGAATTCATGAGCGAGTCAATTGTCAGAATGTACACTCCGGCAGGCAAAGTAGTCGGATATTTCAAAGATCCCGTAGTGGACATGTCGCCGGAGCACTATTACGAGATAGCCGGGGAGTTCTTTGTAGAAGGTGGCGAGCACCCGGAGAAAGTGGAATTCAATCCGCAGATGTTGCCGTATGTCGCAGACATATCGGCCGTCAAAAAATGCCCTCATGGTACTTTGCAGGGCGTGTACGTCCAGCGAGGACGACAGCCAGTGCGCGTAACAGGAAGCTGCAAGCTTGACTGAAGGCTACGAACAATTCCGGTCCAGAGCTCTTGCGGAGCTGGCCAAAGGGGATGCGCGTGCAGCATTCAGCGCCATCCGTCCGGCTCTGGAATACCCGGCCAGTTTTGAGGACGAGCTGCACTTTAGAGATGCTTTTTCCATCTTTGCCCGGATTGCCGCCTTTCTTGCTGAGCCGGAATTTGTCGAGCTTGTCAATGCCGTCGTTAAGGGAGCCGACGACCCGCAGGCTCTTTACGACCTCGGCTATCAGCTCATTGAGCTGGGGACACCCAGAATCGCTGCTGTCGTCCTGAATCGCGCCAATGAGCTGGCGCCGGGGATGGAAGTCATTCTCACCGAGCTGGTTTGCGCCTTTGAAGAATCCGGGCTGTTTGCCGACGCCGTCCGGGTCCTGCATGAAGTGCCGGAGATTCTGGAGGAGAGCTTCATCTGTCGCTATCTGCTTGCTTTCAACAAGCTGATGCTCTGCAATGTCGAAGCAGCCAGGAAGATATTGCCCAGCCTGCAAGCCGATGCCGACTTGGATCATAAGTTCATGTGCGATCAACTGCAAGGATTTCTTTTGCGCGCCGATGTCGTTTCAGGAGTGTCTCCGCTTGACGAGGGCGACCTGCGGGGCTGGCATTTCGTGATGAACGGTGCCTTGCTGCTCCACCTGTCTCCCTGGGGCTTCGACGAAGGCATGCATGGACGTTATGCATACACGCAAGATTCAGCTTCGCGTTGCCTGGAGGCAATCAAGAGGCTGAAGCACGTCTTCGAGGCGATGGAAACAAAGCCGCCACGGGTTTTGATGCTCAAAGATCGTGGAAGCGAAATACTTGCCAGGGCGGCGGCAGCTGCGCTTGGGCTGCCGCTTGTCGAGTGGCAGCTTGGCCTGGATCTGCCTGGATTGATCCCTGTTTACGATCTGCGTGAGCTCGAGCCGGAGACAATCGAGGCTCTTTCTGTCCACCGCAAGCAGCAAATTCTCTGGTGCCACGCCTCTTGCTGGACCGAACAACAGCCTTTTGCGGCCGATATTGTTAGTTATCTTTATCAGTACAACTGCTCACCCTGGTCAAGCAGACCGACTGCTGACGCCGCCTGTCAAAAGATAGTCAAATGTGCCGCGCAGGAAGGCAGTGCCGAGGATCTGTCCCGGGAGATAACCGGCGTTTCTCTAGAGGAGGATACTCTCGACGATGTGGACGAGCTCAAGTCCCTTGTTGTCAGGTCCAGACTGCTGACAGGGCAGGCGGCAGCTGGCGTCTTTATCGAGGAAGGTCGGCGTCGGCGGCAGTTCTTGCAGTCTCCGGTCCGCAGCGGCAGATTCGTCTGAGTTTGCGGTTATATTGAATATAGCCGTTGCTCACAGCCTCCCTGCGCCCGGATGCCAACATGCTCATTGCCGGTCGGAAAAAAGTGCCTGTTGCCTTGATTTTCCTCGGGCTTGTCCTTTTCTCGAGCGCGCCCCAGATGACTCTGGCTCAAGGCTATTTTCAGGAAGGGCTGAAACGATATAAGAACGGCGACTATCGCGGCGCCTGCCCTTATTTCGAGGCGGCGGCGCGCAAGGCGCCGGCCGACAGCGGTGTGGCTTATTATGCTGCTGTCTGTCGCCAGCAGATGGGCGACCTCGCTTGCGCCAGGGAGCGTTATCGCGATATTGTCTGCTTGTTTGCTGGCAGTGAAGCAGCCAGGAGGGCGGCGGAAGCTCTCATAGCCCTTGGTCCGGCGGCCAGCGCGCCGGCAACGACCGGCCTTAGTTCGGCTAAACCTACTGCGACAGGAACGACTGCAACACCAACCCCGACGTCGGCTCATCCTGCTGCCTCTGCGCCCGGTTCGCCGAATTGTCAGACAAGCAGCAGTACCTCAGCTCAAAGTGCGCGTCCTCTGGAAATTGATCTAAGTCAAACGCCCGCCTTGACTCGAGTCTACTATTTGAAGAATGATGATGATTCCTCGTCACCCGGTCAGAAGATACGCTTCCTGGTAAATGCCGAAATTGAGAACCGTCCGCTGACGATGTTGTTTGATACCGGAGCATCCAGTGTGCTCCTGGGTAAGAATCATCTGCGCAAACTGGGTATTGCCCTGCCTCCGGACAACGCTGCCCCCACCGGACATACATCTGGCGTAGGCGCAAGCTCTTCTTTGCCGACCTGGCGAATGTACGGCACCGTCAAGCTCGGAGATGCCCGGGTCAGGAACGTTCCTCTGACTATCGTAGAGAATCTGCCGACCGAGCCGCTCCTCGGGCAGGCACTGCTCAAGTATTTTGTCTACACGATCGATTACGGTGCTCATTCCATTTCCCTGACAAGAAAAGACGCATATTCAGCTTCCGCGAGTGCTGGAGCTTATTGTGTCCCGTTTACCAGGGAAGGCAATGAGCTGCTCGTGGATGTGGAGGTAAACGGGACACCCTGCAAAATGTATTTCGATACCGGTGCCACACATATAGCCCTGTCACTCAAGGATCTCGCCAGTCTCAATATCGTCATACCGGAGGATGCGCGCGTCGGAAGTTCGTCCGGGATTGGCGGTTCCACAAAGACCTGGTATTTTCCAATCAAGCGTATGAAGATGGGACCGATAGAAAAGAAAGACATTGAAGTTGGCGTGGCCGAGCACCAGAAGATGGGCAGACCGCTTCTCGGGCAGTCATTTTATGCCGGCTGGCAATTCACCATCGACAA
>JAHFBI010000276.1 GCA_023250095.1 Candidatus Melainabacteria bacterium | reverse complement strand
TATTATGGACGCTGGACGTACAAGTGGGAAATAGCTCACAAACTAGGTTGCGCTGCGGCATTCATCGTGCACGACAGCGAGCGGGCAGGCTACGGCTTCGACGTGGTCAAGGCGAGCTGGGGCTGCGAAAATCTGTTTTTATCAGGTGATTGCCAGCACGCCCAAGCAGAAGGATGGCTGTCCGGGCAGGCAGCTGCCAGGCTGTTTCGCCTTGCTGGAGCCGATTTTGCCGCATTGAAGGAGGATGCTCAAAGTCCCGATTTCCGCCCGATTACTCTGCCCTTGAAAGTGACAATCGACATACAAAGCACAATACGCCGTTTCACCACTTGCAACGTACTGGGCAAGATTGAAGGCAGCGACCCGGCGCGCAAAGATGAGTGCATCATATATTGTGCCCACTGGGATCATTTCGGGAAAGTAATTGATGCAGACGGCAAGGTCAATATCTATAGCGGCGCCGCCGATAACGCAAGCGGGGTGGCAGCCGTCCTGGCAATTGCGCGCGCCTTCAAGGCACTGCCCGAGCCTCCTTGCCGCTCGATCCTTTTTCTCTTTACGACGCTGGAAGAAAGCTCGCTGCTGGGCTCCAGACACTACGTAGAGCACCCGGCCATGCCTCTTCCCAGGACGACGGCCGTGATCAATTGCGACTCAATGAATCTCTGGGGACGGACCAGAAGATTCGTCAGCATCGCTGAAGGACATTCCTCGCTTGACGAGATCCTGGCTCGTCATGCTGCTTCTCAAGGAAGAGAGATCGCAGCCGACCCAGAACCGGAAAAGGGATACTTCTTCCGTTCGGATCATCTTGAATTTTTGCGCAAGGGCGTGCCCGCCTTGTTCGCGCTCAACCCGGGTGAAGACTATATCGGCAAGCCGACAGGCTACGGCGAGGAAAAACGTCGGTATTACCTGGAAAACGACTACCACAAATTCACTGACAAGGTGAAACCAGACTGGGATTTGACAGGCATTGTCGAAGACGCGCAACTCCTGTTCTTGACCGGGCTGGACATTGCTCAAAGTGATGACTATCCTCTCTTCAAAGAGTCCTCCGAGTTCAAGGTTATGTCCAGATCTTGTTCGGTGGCTGAAGTGGGCTGAGCCTTCAAGGGATCAAGGACACTTGTCGAGATCACCGGGACATTTTTTCTGGACCGCCACGCAAACCAATCCAGATAGTGGCACAACAACCAGCCAGCATTATGCCCAGCCAGAAAGAAAACGGCACATAGCGATATTCGATAATATGCTCCCCTGCAGGAACACGCACCGCCCGATAAAGATAGTTGGCGCTAAGAATTGGAACTCCCTTGCCATCGAGAGTAGCCTGCCAGCCCGGATAGAAGGTGTCGGTAAGGATGGCGACGCCGGGGCTGAGAGTTCTGACTTTTAACTGGACAGCACTGGGCCCTTGCCGCCTGAGCTCTGTTGCCTGGGCACCACTCTGAGCACAGAGGACCTCCTCTGAATCAGCAAGCTTGCAATCACCTTCTTCGAGCACCACTTCCTTGTGCGGATTGAAAGAAGGATCCCGAATCAGCCTCAGGGCTTCCTCAGCTGAATGAGCGCGCCGCACTTTATGTACAACGTAGGACTGTGGAAGGGCCTGAGTATTTTCGTAAATACGCAAATGATTGGGAAATTCCTGCAAGAGCTTGAAATGGGCTGTTTTCGAGAGATCCGCCACCCGAATCTTCAGGCTTCCAAGAAGTGTCATTATGTCCTTCCCGTCCGGTCCTTTATATATGGGCACGACAAAAGAGCCCCTGTCCCAGTCGAAGATCTCTAGAGCAAGAAACAATTCCCGCCCAGGGGCAATACCAACTGGAATCGGCACGGCGAACTCTCGTGCAAGAGAACCGCTAATCGCTTCATCTTTACTTTCAAGGCAAAGCGGATATTGATCGCCGTACCAGACAGTCCTCTTGGACCCGTCGAGAAGAACCAGGCAAAAGGAATATTTCTTCTTTATCGAATGGCTGAGACGCCAGCAAAGCTTGCCTTGAATGGCTCGATTCTCAGGGTCATAGCGCCACAGCGCCTCTTGCAGCCTCAGTCCCTCCGCTGCCGCCAGTCCATCTGCCGAAAGCCTTGATGCTCCCAAGCAGGACTGGGCAAGATCCTTTGATCCTTGCACGGGCAAGAGGCTCAGAATGTATCGCACGCTTGCCAGGTCGAGGAGCGAATTGAAAGTCCCGTCGAAGTGTTGATCGAATCGATCCAGTTGACCACCGGCAGCCTGCATAAAGTTCAAATATCGCCTGGGAAAGAGCGACTTATGGCAGCGCAAGTCCTGTATGCCGAAGACCACATTCGTATTGGGCCGAAAGATATGGTTGCCGGTAGCCAGCACCCGTTGACCGGAAGCCTGCAAAAACGGCAGAGGCTCTTGCGCCCGATAATCGAATCTGGGCTCAACTGGCAGAGAGTCTTTGCCTGCCAGCCCCTGGCTTACAATTCCCAGCGCTATGCAAGCGACAGGCAAAATCCACTCCCTCAGCAATCGAAAGCGCAGCTTCAAAAATAAAAACGTGAGAAGGACCGCCAGTAAGCCTGCCGTCCAACGGCAGCTCGAATAACTAACTGTCAGGTGCCCCACGGCAGCATCATAATCGAACTGGCCAAGTGGTACTTTCAGTGTGCGCAACAAAACCGGGGCGACAACTATCACAGCCGCCCAAGTAGCCAGGCTCAGCCATTTCCGCCAGCCACCCTGGTCGGGCAGCTTGATAAATTCTTCCAGTCCGAACCCGGCAATAAGGGATACAAGGAGCAGGAATACCGGGGCAGCATAGATTGTAATGAGCGCCGACAAAGGCCAGTGAACGAACAGCCATCTAAGAGGACCGAACTGAGTGGTAATGAGAAAGGCAAGTCCTGCCACGATCATAAGACACCGCACGCGGCGATCGGCGGCAAAGCCGGCAAGAGGCAGCATTAGCGCAGCTACTACCCCCGGATATGCACTGGCGCCACCGAACCCTGGCTGTATGAGACTGTATGCCAGCGCCTGCCAGGGAATATAGGCAGAGCCGCCGCCGCCGAATTTGTAGCAATCGGAATTCGCCAGGTATTCAAGGAAAGGCAGAAGCACAGGCGCCGACAGGCAGAAAGCGCTCAAGCCGGCAAGGAAAAGGGCGCGCAAGAAATCCTTGAGGAAGAAGCTTTGCCAAATTCCTGCAATGGTCAAAGCAGACATCAACGTCGCCGAAAATATGATTCCCCAGAAAGCTGCCTCCGGATGCCCTGAGACAATGCTGAGGGCAGCAGCGGCTCCGGCGGCAAAAGAATTTGCCACGCTATGCTTGCGAGCAAGACGCACAAAGAGCCAGAAAACCAGGGGAAAAAGACAGTAAGAAGTGCCCAGGAGCAATTCTAGATAGAAAAGAATGTATGGACAAAGAGCAAATGTCAAAGAAGCAAAGATGGATGCCAATCGTGAAAGCCCGAGCTCCCGGGCAAGGGCGAAGGTAAAAACTGCAGCCAAAATCACCTGAAAAACCAGAAGCAGGTTATAGAACTGCATGGCTGGTGAGAGGGCGAACAATAACCGCACTGGCGACAATACTGTCGATTCGATGTCACCAGCCAGCGGCGAGCCGCAACCACTGTAAGGATTCCACAAGGGCAGCTGACCAGCCCGCCACAAGTTTGCCACCAGATAGAAGAAAGGGATCTGCAACAAGATTCCAGATGGATCGACAAGCCTTGTCACATCACAGCCTTGCTGACTGAAAAGCGTATCCCAGACAGACAAATAGCTGATCTTGGAAATTGGCTGTCGCAAAAAGACTGTCTTGTAAAAGAAAGCAAGAATAATCCCGACCAGAGCCGAAAGAGCAAGCAGGTCAGGACACTTGATGGGCAGCGACAAAGGACACGAAAAGGGTCTCTCGCGTGCATCTGCCGGTACAGGCATATGAGCGGCTATCGCTTCCTTCCTCACCGGATGATTGTTGACGCCTGAGACAACTCAGGGCAACTTCAAGTAACTAAAGCGTCCAAGTTTACAAGACTGCCACCGCCACACCCAGATTCTGTGCCTCATCTAATATCTTGGCAGGCATCAATGAGCTTGCATCTGCCTTACGCCGAAAGTGCTTGAAGCTGAAAACCTTTGGGTCATGATGGATTCGAACCATCAACCAACTGCTTAAGAGGCAGCTGCTCTACCGTTGAGCTAATGACCCCGGAGGAATAATTATAACGCGCGCCCGGTTGGATTCGAACCAACGGCAGTCCGCTTAGAAGGCGGATACTCTATCCACTGAGTTACGGGCGCACCCAGTTATACACTTATGCCAGTAAGTAAGCCGGTAAGTAAATGTGAAGGCGATTATAACCGATCGCCGCCCTGACTGGCACTCTTTTGCCGTCCTTGCAACAGCTGCCCGGCGGCTGGCTGACATGGCTTTATACTGTGGCAGGTCACGTAACAAGAGATTTCGCATGACAGATATCCTGGATGAAGCCGACTTCACGAAACGCCTTCTGTCCAAACTGGCCCTGCTGAAGCTGGAAGTGAGCCAGATGGAGCCGCTCTCGCTCCAGATCGATTATGGAGGCGGGGAGCCGAGGCTGACCATCCATCTGGACAATGTTTATGAGCAGTACAAGCAGGCACCAGAGAAGCTTGACTCACTGCTGCAACCTTTTCTGACAGAAATAAGCTGGACGCTTAATTCACCACGTTTTCCCGCCAGAGAGATTTATGAAAATGTCCTGCCCGTAATGCGTAATCTCAGCGCACAGGCAAAAGAGGCAGCAGCGACAGAAGGTCAAGGAATTGGTCAGGCGCCGGAAGAAGGCGCCAAGGTAAGCGGTCGTCCGGAATTGCCGGAGAAGGAGAATTGGCACGGGAGCGAAAGAGATAAGCAAGAGTCTTTGGCAAGAGGTCCTCTGGTCAGGCAGGAGCTGGTCAACCGCTCCGAAGAGCACCTGGTTATCCAGTTTGCCCTGAAAAGGGAGACAGAGCTCTGTCCCTTGCGCATGGGCGATATATTGCCTTCCTTCCCTGATGAGAGGCAGCTGGCCTCGATTGCCATGCAGAATCTCAAAGTCATCGTCTTGCAAACCGGGCTGACAATGAGTGAATTCCCGGTGGATAATTTCGAGAACAAGCTCTGGCTGATTGGTTTTCGCGGCGGCAAGCATACAGAGTTTCTCGCCTCGCTCATAACCGTGCCTGAAGTCATGGAATCTCTGGAGAAAGCTCTCAGCGCAGCCGATGGCGTCCTGGCCATAGCTCCTTCGGTCGACCAGTTGTTGCTGTGCTCGAACATCGATGAGGAGGCCGTTTGCGAAATGGGCTTGCTTGCCGGCTATCTCAAGCGGGAGTCCAGGCAACCGGTGAGTGGTTTCGTCTGGCGCTTCAAGGGCGGTTTCCTCGAGCGAGTCCAGGCTGTGGACCTGGAGGAGCGGACCGGAAACGAGCCTTCCTCTTAACAATGCTCAACTTCACTATAAGCCCGGGTTCTGTGTTCCCTCCTGGAAACAAAGCAACATGGCGCGATTGGCAAAGCGCCAGCCTTTGGCCGCCGCTGGATTATAGAGAAATGAGAAAACCTCAAGCAGCTCCTTAACCGGTCCTTAAACGGACCGGGCAAATACTGTTGTCATTCGACGCACCAATCAGAAGCGGCTATATGACTATCTTTTTGTGGTTCCTTTCCATCCTTATGTGCCTGGGCCTTGTTGTAGGCATCATCGGCATCATCTTTCCGGAAACAGTGCTGCCCATCCTGGTAAAACTCTGGGATCGGCAGACCTATTATGGAAAGTGAGACGACAGTAATTTCCTTCAATATCGAAGAAATTGTTCAATTGTCCCTGGTATCTGGCTTTCACCCTTAGAGTAGCTCTTGAGTTAAGAGGACAACAGTCAAATGCCTGGAACAGCCGTCGGGCTCTTTATCGTAGACTTCATCTTCAGGCCTTTCGCCAAGATTTTCGAAAAACAGCCTCTGGTGATCCTGCTCTTTCTCTCGATACTTTATGGATATATCGCTTATATCGTCCTGAGATCAGCCTATGTCTCCGAGAGATCTAACTGATAGGGCCGTTGCGTCCTCTAAGAAACAGAGCCTATCTAATCGCCCCTGTCCGGGCTAACTGAAAGAAGCTTGATGCTCAAGCGCTCCGAATAGAGATCAACGAGCCCGAGATAAAGTTCGATGAAGTGCTTGGTTGAATGCGCCGGCACTGTACCTTCAATCGTAAAGGTACCCTGATCGAGCTGGCGCCCGTTAATGTCGTAACTGTTGTACTGGAAAGTGATGTCTTTGATGGGAACGTCGTTGTAATTGGCGACTTTCACCCAGGCCACAGGACAATTAATCACCCAGAGTCCGGCAATGTGCCAGTCCATCAGGTCCACTCTGGTAAAGCGCGTCGCCTCGTCTCCGCCCGGCTGCAAACCGGTGCAGCCGGACACCATTGCCGTCAGGCTCAAGGCCCCGGCAATGAAAAAAGTCCTGCATCTGGCGATGGAAGCTGCTGAGCGTAACACGGTCCAAGGATAGCTCTTTGAATTAAAGAGGCGGTTAAGAACTGCCACAAAAGACCAGTCCTAAATCATGGGCACATAGCCGAGCGCGGCAGCAATACCCAATATAACCATCAGAGCAAAAATGAGGAAGAGCCCGAAAAATGCTCCTTCGCCTTCAGCCAGCATGGAAGCATCCTCGCAAAACGTGCGCCTTTGACACTTACATCGTATACCATAGTTGTCTTCGAGTGCATGCATTGGATCTCACACTTGT
>JAHFBI010000019.1 GCA_023250095.1 Candidatus Melainabacteria bacterium | reverse complement strand
AGAAACCTCATCGGTTCGATGTACTGGTTTGTGTCGTTCTTGATGACTGTGTAGTGCACATGCACGCCAGTCGAGCGCCCTGTGCAACCTGCGTAGCCAATCACCTGCCCGCGCCGGACCCACATGCCCGGTTTTACCATATAAGCGTTCAAGTGCCCGCAGATGGTGCGAATATTGGGGTAGGGGTGGTAGACCTCGACGGCAACGCCTAGATTGCCGCGCCAGCCTACTTTGACGACAATACCGTCCAGGAGATTGTATACCTTGTCGTTGAGCTGGGCTCCCAGGTCGACGCCGTTGTGAAAGTCACCTTTGCCCGTGACAGGATGAATTCTGAAACCAGCTTTTGAGGTGACTACTCCCATGCCTGCTGGAGTGTAAATCTGCTCGTCTTTCATGGGCGAGATCAGGTAAACAGGGACGAAATAACCCTCGAAATAATAAGCGCTTGCCGTCGTGGCAAGCATGACAAGAAGAGCCAGTGTGGCCAGAAGGTGTTTTGTGAGCGGCGGTAGCTTCCTGAATCTCACCTTAGCCACCCGACGACAGGAAAAGGTTCTCAATCTACTTACCACGGGCAGCACACGTCTAAGCGTCTCAGAGGCTCTGGAAACAGGCTCTGGCCATTGCCTTTCATTTTACAGCAGAGGCTGCCTCTGCCAGCATCTCATCGAGGAGGCAGTTGATGATCTGCGGGTTGCCCTTGCCTTTCAAGGCTTTCATCGTCTCCCCGAAGAAGAACTGACGTATTTTTGTTCGGCCTTTAAGGTATTCGTCAAGCTGTGACTGGTTGTCGCTCAGCACCTGCCAGACGATGGACCTGAGCTTGGTTTCGTCGGATACCTGTGAAAGTCCTTGCTGCTCGATGACGGCGCTTACTTCAGCTGGTTCCCGCAGGAGATCCAGCCAGATCTGTTTGGCGGTTGTCGAGTTGAGAGATCCAGTATTCATCGCCGCCACCAGATCTCTGAGATTTTCTGGTGTGACTTTCGTCTGAGCAAAATCAATGAGGCTTTCTTTGAGAAAAGCCTGAGTTGGTCCGATCAGCCAGTTGGCAGCGGCTTTGGCCGGCGTATCAAGCGCGATGACGCGGTCGAAAAAATCGCTCATTTCTTTGCTTTCGGCAAGAACATATGCGTCATCTGCGGACAGATGGCAGATTTCCATATAGCGCCTGCGTCTTGAATCGGGAAGCTCGGGCAGGGTAGCCTCGAGTGCCTTGATCCAGGCAGGGTCTATTACAAGGGGTGGCAGGTCCGGCTCAGGGAAATAGCGGTAATCGTGAGCTTCTTCCTTTGAGCGCATTGGATAAGTGCTTTGCGTGGCTTCGTTCCAGAGCCGGGTTTCCTGAGGGATTCGCTCGCCTCTTTCGACGAGGTCTATCTGCCGCTCAATTTCCGATTGAATGGCACGCTGCACTGAGCGAAAGCTGTTCATGTTTTTGATTTCTGTCTTGGTGCCCAACTCCGTTTGCCCGACCGGACGGATAGAAACGTTGGCATCGCAGCGGAAGCTGCCTTCCTCCAGGTTGCCGTCGCAGACGTCGATGTAGCGCAGGATCGTACGCAGCTCGCTCAGGTAAAGGCGGGCCTGCTCAGGGCTTTCAATATCAGGTTCGGAGACGATCTCCAGAAGCGGCACACCTGTGCGGTTGAAATCCACAAGGCTGTAATCCGAGCCATGCAGCCCGGCGGCGCCGGCATGCACGAGTTTGCCGGCGTCTTCCTCGATGTGGGCGCGCAAGATGCGAATTTTCTTGCCGCCGATTACGAGATGGCCGTTGTTGCAGATAGGCTGGCTGTATTGCGAAATTTGATAATCTTTGGGCAGGTCCGGATAGAAATAATTCTTGCGGTCGAATCTTGTGAAGTGGGCGACACTGCAGTTGAGAGCGATACCGGATTTGATGGCAAACTCGACGACACGCTTGTTGAGAACCGGCAACACGCCTGGCATTCCCAGGCAAACTGGGCAGACATGATCGTTCGGGTTGCCGCCGAAGGTCGTCGGGCAGCCGCAAAATATTTTGGTTGCAGTCTTGAGCTGAGCGTGGACTTCAAGTCCAATCACCGGTTCATATTTCAAGGCTTGGCCCCCTGTATGTATTCTGACACGGCAGGTAAAGGTTCAACGTTCAACGCTCAGCGGGCACCGGCAACAGGGGCGGCTCCAGGCTGGGTTTGCAGGAGAATGGCTCCCGGGCGCCCGAAAATGAGATGGAGCAGCGGCGCGCGTTTGCCCAGAACTGCGTGGATCTGCTGGGCGGCAATATCGACATTGCCGGCTGCGGCTCTTACTTTCGCCATGGTCTCCTTCAGGTCGGTTTTGAACTGGGGATCTTTGAACATATTATCGGCCTTTTCCAGGGCGTCTTTAGCCGTCTTGACTGCGTCTTTGAGATCTCGCCTGAGACCTTCGTCTGAGGCTATTTTGTTTACTATCTCCATGGACGTTTTTATGTTCTGTGTGGACTGCTGAAGTCTGGTCATAATGGCAAGCAGCTCTTCCCGCAGGGGCCTGTCCTGCAATGTGGCGCTCAAATCTTTCATGGTGGCGGAAATTGTCTCGGCAGTAATGCGCGCCTGTCGAAGCGTTTCTTTGAGGTCTCCGGAGAAATTCGGATTATCGAGAAGCTTGCTCACTTTGGAGTTGGTGCCCCGGAATTCGCCTGCCAGTGTGGTGATTGTCTTAAGAGTGACGTCGCCGTCTTTGAAGAAAGTGGAGGCTTTTTCAGTTGCTGTTTGCGCGGTCTCCGCCGTATGCCCGAACTTCTCGGCTGTGCTTCCGATGTTGCGTGAAGCAGCCTCTACACTGTCGGAAGCCTTGGCAAACCTGTCCATGTTCTTGTTGAGCTTGGCGGTAGCCTCATTCAAATTGTTGAGAGCCTGGGTAGCACTGTTTTCGTTGAGATGTCCGAAGACTTTGTTCATTTTGGAGGCGATGTTGTTGACGACTAGCTCGACGCGGACAGGATCGGCGCCTTTAACTATGGTTCCTTGTGGAATGGGTTGGCGGTCCTTTGTGCCTTCGGGCAGGGTTATCTCAATGTATTTGGCGCCCACCATTCCGAGAGTCTGAATGGTGATTGTCGAATTTTCAGGAATGGAAAGAGTCTCATCGGTAATTTTCAAGTGGACGTCGACTTCTTGCTCGGGAGTGAAGGCGATATATTCCACGGCGCCGACGCGCACGCCCTGCACGTTGACGGTGGCGTTGTTACTCAGCCCGGCCACGTCGTGGAAGCGCACTACAAATCTTTGCGGCGGATGGAAAAAAGAGAAGCTCTTCAACCATGCCCAGCCCCAGACCAGAAGGATGAGGGCAAAGAGAGCGAACAGTCCAACTCTTATTTCATAATTTGTCTGTTGCATCGTGACGCCTTTCCGACAAGCTCCTTATCTTGTGTGGGCTCAGCCCTGTCCGGGGGGTTTGGGTCAAACGGAATTGGAGAGCATGGGTCCTTCGCGAGTGGCATGGGCAAACTGGCGGATATAAGGATTGTTTGAGCCTTCCGCTTCAGGCGGCTTTCCTTCCCAGACGACCTTGCCTGCATGCAGCATGACTACGCGGTCTGCTGTCCTGGTCCAGGTCGAATACTGGTGAGTGACGACAATTGATGCAGCGTGCAATTGCGCCTCAAGCTGGATCATATAATCTTCGATGATTGTTGACATTACAGGATCCAGACCGGTTGTCGGCTCATCATAAAGTATTATCTTGGGATTCCCGACGATAGCTCTGGCGAAGCTGGTGCGCTTTTGCTGCCCACCCGACAACTGGCTCGGATAAGAATCTATATACTCTGCAAGCCCGACCAGCTTCAACCCCTCCTGGATGCGCCGCTCTTGTTCTTTTCGGCTGAGGTGTTGCAAGCGAAGAGGTAGCGCCAGATTTTGGCGCACTGTCAGAGAGTTGAGCAAGGCTGAGCTTTGAAAGACAAGCCCGATATTATCTGAAGTTTTGATAATCTGTCCGCCATCCGGCTGGAGCAGCCCGCAGAGAAGCCTCAGTATTGTCGACTTGCCGCAGCCTGAGGGCCCGATGATGCCCAGCGTCTCGCCGGCAAAGACTTCGAAACTCACTCCTTTCAAGACTTCGCGCTCGCTGAAAGATTTCTTTAGATCCACGACCTTGATGATCGGCTCGGGATGCCTCGTGACTGGCTGTGGGGCGATACTTGACATGGGTTGAAATCACCGCGGTGCGTAAGTCAAAGCCGTGACGATATAGTTGAAGACAAAGATCATCGTCATTGTCCAGACTATGGCTCGGGTAGTGGCTATTCCCACATCCTCGGCACCCCCGCGCGTGGAAAGCCCGATCGAGCAGGAGAACATGATTACGATTGTGGCATTGATAAAGGCTTTGATGAAGTGAACTGTGAAATCGCGATCGAGAATTGTTTGTTTGACTGAATCAAGGAAAGTAGCCATAGGCAGATTGGCTGCACTGTGGGCGATGTTGATGCCGGCTATCAGCCCGATTGACATGGCGTAGATGGAGAGAACTGGCATCATGAAGAGCCCGGCCAGATAGCGAGGGACCACGAGGAATTCCACCGGGTCGATGCGCATCACTTCCAGAGCGTCAATTTGCTCGGTGATATTCATCGTGGTCAGCTCTGCTGCTATGGCTGAGCCTACGCGACCGGCCAGGGTAACGCCTGCCGTGATCGGCCCTATCTCGCGTATGAGAGCCAGTGAGACCACTCCACCGATGGAAGTATCGGCGCCGAAAAGCACCAGTTCCCGGGCTATTTGTAAGGACATGGCAAAACCGGTGAACAGAGCCGTAATTCCCACGACAGCGAAGGATTTGACTCCGATCATGTAAGACTGACGGGAAACCTCGCGCCAGTCGATCTTGCCTGTCAGGATCAACTTCGTGGTTGCAAACAGAAGGATGATTGTATGCCCGAAAATCTGGACGCCGCTGGCAAACCAGGATTCCAGAAAGGAGATGGGATTCAATCGATGATTGTTGGCAGGGAGTTGCACGATAAAGGTCGCCTGAAGTTTCCTTTGCTGTCAAAAATTGACAACCGGCCTGGGCAAACGCTTCGCGAAACCTTATTTGATACCACTTTGACAACCGGTTTTCATATAGCTTTCGCCGGGGTTCTGCATAATCGGTACAGAGGCAAGCGGTTGCAAGAATTCTGGTCAGCAGTCCTTTTGCGTTCTTAGCTTCTGTCCTTTGGAAAGCGGCTAAGATAACATTTATTGATTGCCTTCATGATAGCAGCCTGTCATTTGGATGACAGAAAACGAGAAGCCCACTGATGACGGTTGACAAGATATGGCGGAGAATTCGCAAGGAAAATCCAGCAGCAAAGGTAGCGCCGGGGCTATAGCCGGCGGGCTGACGATTCTGGCTGTTCTGGCAGCCAAGTCGAAAGGGTTACTTTTTGGATTCCTGTCGCTCCTCAAAGCTGGCTGGCTTTTGAAGAGCTTCACGACAATGTTTGTCAGCTTCGGGCTATACGCCATGCTCTATGGCTGGCAGTTTGCCGTTACTTTGATTGCCTTGCTTTATGTGCACGAGATGGGACATTTCGTTTATATGAAGAAGATGGGTTTCAAGCCGGAGGCACCTGTTTTTGTGCCATTTATCGGTGCTTACGTGGCCATGAAGAATTTGCCGGAGGACAAGGCTACCCATGCATGGGTGGCTTATGCCGGACCATTTGCCGGTGCTATGGCTGCTCTGGCCTGCTGGGAGCTGGGCTTGATGACTGGCAACAATTTTTTGCTGGCGGCAGCCAATTTCGGCTTCGTTCTTAATCTGTTGCAACTCGTGCCTGTGCGCCCCTTTGACGGGGGATTCATTGCTGAGTGCATTTCCAAGTGGCTCATAATTCCTGGCATGGTTGCCTTGATAATTCTGGCAATCATGCTCAAATCTATTCTTCTCATTATTGTGGGGGCTGTGGGCTTCTTTAGAATGGTTGCTCTGTTCAAAGGTGGTGGTGCCGTCTCGACCAGCCGTGAGGCGACAGCTGGAGAGAGAGTGGGGGTGACGCTCGCCTATATCGCTCTGGCCGCGATTCTTGGCTACTATTATTTCCTTTCGGGCGAGGTTCTCTCCCAAATCCACAAGCAGGTCTGACTGGCTGAAAGCAGCTTTTTCTGCTTTGCTGCTTCTCGAAGGGCGCAGTGGGAATTTCCGCACGGCAAAAAAGCCAGGACATGGGGCTTCTGGCTTTCAGTGCGCCTCATTCGTGGTTTCCCCAGTGATTTAACGGCTGAAATAGTCTTAAATTTGTGAGCCTGGTTAAGCTGGGAAGGTGTTTGCGGCGGGTATCTTCGGCAACAGATGAAAGCACTGGACGGATTTCTGGACAGAAGAGCAAGCGACGGCGGCTTTGAAATGCTGACCAGCAGGGCTCTGTCGCGCGAGTCTAATTACCAACTCGATTTGCGCTACCGCTTTTCCGACAGAGGCAAACCCGGCATGACCGTGGCCTCCAATTACTTTGCCCTGGCTTGCCCGATCATGCCAATTGGCTTGCTCGGGGCCTTTCTGTTTCTGGACAAGCTAGATTCTCTCTATGAGAGCAGCCGTCTCACTCATGAAGATGTGGACAGCCGCCGGCGTGCAGACCTGACCCAGGCTATGTATGTGGCTGCCATGCGCGAAAAACTAGAAATTGAAAAGAAGAAAAAAGGGCTTGCCGAGGCAGCACCTCTTCAAGCGGATGCGCCTAAAGCTGGTGTGGAAGGCAAAATGGTCCGCAAGCGCAAGGAGCCGCAAACGATATCCACGGGCAAAGCCAGCGACGGCTTTAACGGAGCGCTGTTCTTCGGGCGCGGCAATCAGAAGGAAGTTGGCAAAGCAGTCAGGCAAAAAATGCTCCTGGAAGAGCATCTGGATAAAATGAACCAGCAGCAGGACTATGGCGCTGTCTGTCGTCTTTCTTCTCGCATTGAGTTGCTGGACAAGGCTCTCAAACGTATGGGTTGCTGAAATTTCAATCCGAACAAGAAAGCCACCTGCAGGCTGGGCAGAGGCTCCTTTGCGTGAATTCTGTCAGCGCTGGCTTGAGACGTAAGTGGGGTAATTACGGCAGCTGGCGCGGAAAAACCGCCTGAGAAACTGGCGTGGACAGTTAGTCTTGTGTCAGTTAAAGGATTGTCTTTGGATTTGATCTTTTTTGAGGAATCAGGCAACTGTAAGAAAGAGCAAGAAATAGTGGCCTGGGCTCAGGCAGTTACCTGGATACCTTATATGAGATCGCTTTCTCGCTAACTCCAGGGACGGGTTGTTAATTTCACAAATGTGCCGCCGTGAACTCTCGAGTCAGGCAGAGGTCCGGCGGACACATATCATCCTGGCACGGGCAGAAGCTGTCGACTGCCTTTCGGGCAGATCACAGACTTTGCAGAAAGGGGGGCATCATGTTTTTGACCTGCATGGCAGCTTTGGCCCTGGTATTGCTCATGATTTTCTGTCTGCGGCTGTCTGTGTCGCCAGACTGGTGGTGGAGGCGCGTCTCCATCCTGTTGATGCTGGTTCTCTTATTTTCTTGTTCGGGCCTAATCGTCAGCTCGGCAATCTTGTTGTCGCCACCTTCAAGTCGGCAGAAGGCAGAAGGTGCCAGCATCGATCAAGTGATGGAGGGCGTCCGGCGATTCCAGCGCGATGTCCTGCCCGGCGAACGTGAGTTCTTCAAGCGGTTGGCCCAGGGACAAGCGCCCAGGGTGCTTCTCATCACCTGTTCGGATTCGCGCATTGATGTGCATCTTTTCACCCAGACCCGTCCAGGTGATCTTTTCATTCTGCGCAATGCCGGCAATATTGTCCCGCCTCACACGGGAGCGGGCGGCAGTGAGGCAGCCACTATCGAGTACGCAATTTCCGTCTTGAAGGTGGAGCATATCATCGTTGTCGGGCACTCGCATTGCGGCGCCATGCACGGGCTCGTTCATCCTGAGGAGTTGAGCGGGCTTCCGTCAGTGGCAGCCTGGATGGAGCATGCCAGGCAGGTGCGCGAAAAGCTTGAGGACGCCCTTGATTTTTTCGACGATCAGGCTTTGCTCCAGGTGGCTGTAGAAGAGAATGTGCTTCTGCAGCTGAAGAATCTCTTGACTCATCCTGCTGTCAGAGAGGCTCTCGCCGGAGGCAGGCTTGCTCTGCACGGCTGGGTCTTTGAGATCGAAAGCGGGCAAGTCATGTTTTTCGACGAACGTGCCGGCAAATGGCGCAAGCTGTAATTGTCCAGTGTAGAAGAGGGAGCAAACTTTCCCTGTGTAAGCAGGCGGTGCCTGACAGAAAACTTCTGTCTGAGCCCGCCTGCTTGCCGGGCACGGCAGGACCAGGCTGTCGGCTTGTCCGTATCCAGCGTATAACAGGCGGTTTGTTCTGTCCTTGGACTGGTCACCAACCAAGAAAACAAAGCGTTGTGACAAAAGGGCTGCTGCTCTGCCTGCTGGCGCTTTGTCAGCTTTTGGCGATAGTACGAAAGCATATAATAGAAAAATCCCAAAAAAATCCGGAGCCGGGAGGATGTGATGATGAATCCCCGGCTCCGGAATGTGGCAATGGCAGTTGGATGCGACGTTGCCCTCCGGCGGTGAAGGACGAAACCTTCTGCCGCCGGAGGGCCCGGGCTCAACAGCTTAGCGGCTGCGCCGGCGCCGCACGACGAGCACGACTGCAAACGTCAGCACCAGGACGAAACCAGCGCCGGCAGAGACGATCACGATCGCACTGATGTGCGAAGGCGCAGCCGTCTCCTGAGGCTGGGTCGCCAGGTTGCGGGCGTCATTGACCTGCTCGGTCTTCTGCTTCATCAGCTCCTTCAAGTGAGCGAGCGCGGCATTGAGCTGCGCATCGTCCTTGGAGCTGCGCGGCTGCTCGACCACCTGATCCGGAGTGATACCCTTGCCGTTCAGGTCGAAACCCTTGGGCGTCAGGTAAGTCAGGCTGGTGATCGAGAGGATGGCGCCGTTCGGCAGCTTGCCGCGCACATAGCCCACACCCTTGCCGAAGGTGGTGGTGCCAATCACAAAGGCGCGACCGTTGTCCTTAAGGGCGCCGGTCGTCACTTCGGAGGCGCTGGCAGACGAGCTGTTCACGAGCAGCACCATGGGCACGTTCTGTAGCGTGGCAGTCAGTGCCGCCATGTCAGCCGCGCCTTCGCCGGTGACCATGTAGGGCTGCACCGGAATGACACTGTAGCTCGTCTCGGTGATCTGCCGGTCGGTTCGCGTGGTGGATCTGGTGATCACGCCCTTCTCGATGAAGAGGGACGAGACAGCCAGCGCCAGGTTGAACTGACCGCCCGGGTTGTTGCGCAGGTCGAAGATAAGACCGCGGATGTCGCCACCCGTTGTCTTGTGCATTTGAGCCAGCGCCATCACCATCTGTCCGACCGCCTCTTCACTCATGAAGTCCGGCAGCCTGACATAAGCGATGTTGCCCGGGAGCAGCCTGGCTTCCACAGTGGCTTCCGGCGTGGCGGTTAAGGTGAGTTCATAGGACTCGTCCTTGCCGTTGACCGTGACCACTACCGTCACCTTGCTGCCATCCTTGCCCTTGAGCAAAGCGGCAGCTTCAGTTTCGGACAGCCCCTTCAACTCTTTCCCGCCGATGGACTTGACGAGGTCCCCTTCGCGCAGGTCGGAGTTGTAGGCTGGCGAGCCGTACTGCTTCACCTCGACGGTGTAGGTGCCGTCGGTGTGATGCTTGAGCATCATGCCAAGACTGCGGATGCCGTCGGCTTCCGCAGCTTGTGCAGCCTTTTGGTCGGCAACGCTGATGTAGCGGGTCCAGCGGTCGCCAAGGCTCCCGACCATGGCGGCAAGCGCCTTGTCGAGGTCCTCGAGCGTATTGAGCTGGCCGTCATAGCGATGCTCCCACGCGCCCCATTTCTCGCGCAGAGCCTGGTGGTCGGAGAACATGCTGCCGACCTTTTCCCAGACCTGATGATAGAGCCCTTGCAACTGCTCGGGCGAGGGCTGCGGCACGGCTTCCTCATGCCCGGTGAGTCCGGGGATGTCGATGCCCTTGTCGTCCGCTCCGGGGACCGCCTGCTTGTCGGTCGCCTTGTCCGTGATGGACTGAGCGGGGGGCTGATCCTGAGCGTATGTCAGCTGAGGAGCACATGCCAGTACAAACAGCAGGAAAACGCTGAGAATGGTGTTCAATCTCATAGCACTTTCTCCCTGTGCCTGACGTTTGAAGGTGAGTCCAACTGGCTGGGGAACTTCCACAGCTGACAATTTCAGTTGACTCGAAGCAGGGAACCGGGCCCGAAGGCACCGGTTCCCTCTCTTCAAGCGTTGTTGCACTACTTGTTTCTTCGATGTTGGATGTTACTGTTTACGGCTTGGGGGACCGCTTGTCGAGCGTCTTCTGGAACTCTTCGTGGTTCTTTTTGTCGAGCTCTTGGGCTTTCTGGTCCTTGCCGTCCTTGGCGGTGATGAGCTGCTTGATCTGGCTGACTGCCGCGTCAAGCTGGTTGTCTGTCTTGCCGTTGTCCGTGGCCTGATCGACGTCCACTTCCGGGATGATGCCGATCCAGTCCATCTTCGCGCCTCCGGGGAGGAACTCGAAGGTGGTGACATGGAGCCGGCGCCCGAAAGGCAGGTCAATCACGTTCTGCCCGACGCCCTTGCCATGCGAGGGTTTGCCCACGATGACAGCGCGCTTGTGATGCTGCAGAACGCCCGAGAGGATTTCCGACGCCGACGCCGAATTCTCGTTGACGAGAACGACGATGGGCATGTTCTCGGGAACGATGAGCTTCGGCCGGTCGCCGATGCTGACGGAGGTCTTGCTCGGATCCTTGTCGTCCGGACCCATCTTGATGATGAACTGCTTCTGGGCAATCACGGTCTGGTCGACCACCTGATCTCCGTCGCGCACGTGCGTGACGAGGATGGTGCCCTCGGGCAGCATGTAAGTGGCCATGGTGAGGACGGCGTTCAAGCTCCCGCCCGGATTGTTCCGGAGGTCGAGGATGATGCCCTTGCCGTTGGCGGCTTTGGTCAGGGCCTCGGCCAACTCCCTGGTCGCATTCTGCGACATGAAGTTGTCGAGCTTGATGTAGCTGATGCCGTTGCCGAGGTCCTTGGTGTGGACCACCTTCACCGTCACCTTCTTGCGTGTGATCTTGAAGGTGAGCTCGGTTGTCTTACCGGCATCGTCGGTGCGTGCCACGGTGATCTCGACGTCCGTGTTCTCCTTGCCGCGGATGAGCGAAATGGCATCCTTCATCAGCATGCCATCAATCGCTTTGCCGTCGACCTTGACGATCACGTCGCCGGGCTTCAGGTACTGGGCTGCAGGACCGCCTTCCATCGGCTGCTCGATCATCAACTCATGCCCGGCGGAGACTTTCATCGCCGCTTCGGCATCAGCTTTGGTGGCACCCTTGGGCAGGCTCTTGATGATGTCTTCGATGTTCTTCAGCTTGAGAGTGGCGCCGATGCCGACGAGAGCGGCAGATACCTCTTCCTGTTCGGCCTTGGTGGCGTCCACGTCGAAGAAGTAGTCGAAACGCTGACCAAGCGACTGCATCATTTGCAGGATGGCTTCGTCAGTGCTTTTCTCGGTAGCGAGCTGCTTGGTTTTGTCGAACTTGTGCTCCCACTCGGCCGCCCACTTCTCCCTGGCTGCCTGGTCGGCAAGCAGGATGTGGTTGTCGCGGATGGCTTCGAAAGCCGCCTTGTAGAGTGTGGGACCATCGAACTTCTCCACCGCGGCAGCGGCGGGGGTGATGACCTGCGGGGTGGAGGCCGCCTGCGCCGTCAGGGGGGTGAGGACACCCGTGAACCCGAAGGAGAGGACAACCAACACCACCGACAAGAATCGTTTCGTAATCGTTTTCATTTTTCAGCTCCTGAAACTGCCGGGTGGTCTTCTGACCTGGTGGCAGTTCGTTCGAAGCGAGTAGCCAGGCTCCCGACGCTGCAGCACCACGTGTGCGGCGTTGCCGGGGAGCCTGGCTACTCTGGGTTACTTGACTGGTCTAGTCGGAATTACGGGCGAGGGACGAGCAGTTCGATCTCTTCGAACAGCTCCTTGAGCTCTCGATCCGTGAGGTTGGACTTGGCGCTATCCCCTTCCTGGGGCTTCTGATACAACGCCTTGTCGAGCTTGGACAGGGCGCTCTCCGCGGCGGCGACCAGCTCGAAGCGCTTGTCTTGAAGCGCGAAGAACTGCTCGAGCGCGAATTTGGCTTCGCCAAGCGGCAGGGACTCGACCCTGAGATAGGTGCGCAGGGCGTGCGCAATCTGCTGAGTGTGTCCGTAGGTGAACCCGGACGCATTTCTCTCAGTCAAGACTCGGTCGAAAGTCGCCCATGCCAGCTCGTGAGGCGGGACGACACGCGGCGGATTGATGCGCCGGTAGAGCTTCCAGAGCAACCAGCCAGGCAACAGGAGCAGGAGGAATCCCCCAGCTACCCTGAGAGGGAGCACTGGAGAAGGCGTCGGGGACACTTTGGTGTCCAGGTCGCCGTCGATTACCTCTTTGCTGGAATCGGTGGCCGTGTTGGAAGTTGTCACCACGAAATCCGGCGTTGTGGCCGGTGTCCACTGCGGCTTGCCATCAGGCAGAAGGCCCGTGGCATAGTAGAAGTCCGCAGTGAAAACGAGCGTTTGCTTCGGCACCCAGCACCGCAGCTTGAGCGTGAGAATGGTTATCTCTTTGCCGCTCTTGCTCAGGTGGGTGACGACGGGAGCTCCATCGACTTCGAAATCCGAGCCGTTGGCGCTCAGGATCCGTCTCTGGATGGCTTCCGTATTGACTTGAGTTCCGGGATCGACAGAGAACACCACGGTCACGGGAATGACATCCCCGATGTGATAACCGAAGTGGCGTGTCGAACCGACAGTGACGAGGACTTTGCCGCCCTCGAATATCTTCTGCGACGGGTTCATCGGGCTAGGGTCAGCCTGCTGGGCAGGGGGTTGACCGTAGTCACCTTCCTGCGCGAGGGCGCTGCCAGCAAGCCCGATGACCAGAAGCAGCATTGCGGCTGCTATCGTTTTCCAAGAAGTCATGTTCTGGCTCCTTACTTGTGACCCGAGAGGGTCTTGATGATCTTCGGGAATGCGGAATCGCCCTCTTCGGTGCTCACGACGAGCCACCGACAGCGGGCGTTCTTGAATCGGGCCACGATCGAAGCTTCATGCTGCCGGAAGTTGGCGGCATACTGGGCGCGCGTTTTCTTGCTAACCCAGATGGTCTTCCGGTTACCGCTCCAGTCCTGCAGGGTGTAGAAACAACCGAGCCGGTTCATGAGCCAGCCCAGCGGTCCCTTTCCCCAGCTGATTTCCGGAAGCTCGCGCTCACGGATGTCCTGGACGTAGAAGCAGATGATGTCGTGGCGCCTGGCTGCGTTGCGCAGGGCCGTCCAGTCGTCGTCGTTCATGTTCATGAAGTCGGAGACAATGAACACGAGCGAGCGGCTTCCGGGCAGCACTTTCAGGGCTTTGGTCAGCCCGCCGCCAGTTGCATTGGCAGACTGTTGAGTCTCCAGAATCCCGGCCAGCGTCGGCAGCATCATGCGCGTGGCGGCACGGGTCGGAATGTGCTTCTCGACTTTGGAGCCGGAGAACAGCACAAGTCCGAGTCGATCTCTTGTCTCGTCCATGGACTTGGCGCAGGAAGCGGCCATTTCGGCGGCGAGATGCCGCTTGGTGACACGCGCCGTGCCGAAGTTCATGGTGGCAGAGACATCAGCCAGAATGAAGGACTTGATGTCTCGCGGCTCGCGGTAGAGGTTGGTGAGAACCTGCTGACCGCCGGTCGCCGCGTAGGCGTTCCAATCGATTTCCCGGGGATCGTCGCCGGGGACGTACTCTGTCGAGCCGTCGTAATCGTCGCCGGAGCCTCTGAAGAAACTCGTGCGGTCTCCTGCTCCGGGCATCCTTTCGCTGGATCGCCAGCGAACGGGGATCGCCTGGAACACTACGTGCCGCAAGATATCGCGAATGGCTTGCCTTGTTTCGGCAGTTATGCTCATGGTAGTACTCCTTGGCGGCCCCAGTTTGGGGCAAAAGGAGGGGTCTCCACATGGAATCATCGGCAAGCGCAGATGCCGGGGAGCCGGAGCCAAGCCACCATTGACGGTGGCTTGGCCCGCCTCCCGGCATCCTTGTTTGCGCGGCAATTCCACGTGGCTTACGCCTTCTTGTAAAGGCGCAAGTCCTCGACGATCGGGACAGCCTTGAGGATGACGTCGATCGCCTCGTCGCTCTGGACGTTGTCGAACACGGCATCGTCGGAGAGCATGATGCGGTGACGCATCACTTCCTTGGCGATCGCCCGGATGTCCTCGGGCAGGATGTAGTCGCGCCCTTCGAGATAGGCGCGCACGCGAGAGATCTTGACCAGGGTCTGCTCCGCGCGGGGCGAGCAACCGACCTTGATCAAGCTGACGAGTTTGGCGCCGTCGGCAGTGGCCGCCACGTCCTTGAACTCCTTGGAGCCAGGACGCGTTGCCCGGACCAGACCGAGGATGTACTCCAGGGCGGCGTCGGACACGTACACGCCGGAGCGGATCTGCTCGCGGATGGTGACGACTTCGCTGATGCTCACGACGGGCGTGACCACCTTGTACGCATCACGGCCTTCGAGGGCGGTGTTGCGCAGCATGGCGAACTCGTGCCGGCGGTCGACGTAGTCGAGCTTGACTTTCATGCCGAAGTGGTCGACCTGGGCTTCCGGCAGGGGGTAGGTGCCTTCCTGCTCGATCGGGTTCATGGTGGCGAGCACCAGGAACGGATCTGCCAGGGTGAAGCGCTGACCGTTGATCATGACCTTGCGCTCCTGCATGGCCGAGAGCAGCGACGACTGGGTCTTGCCAGGCGTACGGTTGATCTCGTCAGCGAGGAGGAAGTTCACGCCGATGACCGGACCGGGCTCGATGTCGAAGGTCCCAGTCGACGGATTGAAGACGCGGACGCCCACGATGTCCTGGGGCTTCATGTCCGGCGTCATCTGGATACGGTTGGAAGTGGACTCGGAGATGGCTGCCTGCAACGTTTCGACGAGCAGGGTCTTGGCCAGTCCGGGAACCGATTCGAGAAGCAGGTGGGTGTCGGACAGCAAGGCGTAGACGATCTTGCGCTTGGCGTCGTCGTAGCCCGCGATGACCTTGTCCAACTCTGCGATCAGATTGGTAATGAGCTGCATTGTTGTTCTCCTTGAAGGCTGTGGCGGCTGGCAACGCTGCCGGCCGCCTTTTTAGCCGAACAAGTTCCGCCCAAAGCGGAACTATTCTGTGAGATGCACGTAAAGGCGTGACCTTACAGAACATCCCGCTTTTGCGAGAGGCCTGTGAGGGACAAGACGAACAGCAGAGTGAGAGCCGCCGCGAGGAAGTAGCCGTAAATGTGGCTGACGCGGGGTTCGCTCTTGCTTCCGCCGAGCGCACTTGCCCAACGGATGTCGAGTTTGGCGTTGTCCGGGCTGAGGCGATGGTATTCACCGCCTGTGGCAGCAGTCAGGGACTGTAGAGGAGCCTCCTCGATCTTTGTGGTGACGACCTGCCCATCGCGGGTCAGATAGCCGGACAGCTGATTCTGGTCGTTGTAGACCGGAATCGTGGCCGGCGAGTCTGAGCCCAGACCGATGACGATCAGGCGGACATTTTGCTGGACTATCTGGGCTGCGACTTCGGAGAGTTCGGCTTGATCGCCGGTGAAGCCGCCGTCCGAGAATAGAACGATAACGCGCTGCTTGCTCTTGTCCTCGTCGCGCTTGAGTGTGGCTAGCGCTTCTTTGAGTCCGCGAGCATAGTCAGAGCCACCACCAGGTGCGTTACCGATTTTGATCCAGTGCTCGATGACAAAGCGCAGGGCGCTGAAGTCGGTCGTGAGGTCTGCCTGGGGATAACCTTCCCCCATGTAGGTCACGATGCCCAGCGGATTTCCCTGAATCGCCTGCATGATCTCCAGAATGGTGTACCTGGTTATGTCGAGCCTTGAGCCGAACGGACCGCCCACTTGGGTTCTGTCAGTGTTACTGCCCGGCATGGAGTTCCTGTAGTCCTCAGCTGCCATGGACTTGCTGACGTCCATGACAACAACGACCTGCAGGGATCCGGATTGCACCTTGTCGGGTGCCTCCGGTGTAACCGGACCGGACGCTGCCACTACGAGCAGTGTCAAAGACACAAGCCAGGTGGCGAGACCGAGGGCTTGACCGCGCCTGGACGGCTTGCGCGAGTAGCGGTCGACGAGGTTGCCTTCCCCGTAGCGTTGCCGAGCGGCCAGCCGGGCGCGGTGTCCCGCGTACCACAGAAGGCCTGCCACCGGCAGTACGACCCCCAGCCACAGGAGGTTTTGTGCGTGAACGAAATTGATCATCGCGATATCCTCCTTGGCTTAGATGTCGTTGCGGTTGCCTTTCCCGGGCATTTTGCCGGGATCGTCACCGGGAGACGGTTTGTTGCCTGGTTTCCCCTGTCCTTTCCCCTGACCCTTGCCCTCTTTCTGGGCCTGGGAGGGGTTCTTCTTGAACATGAGTTCCAGGTTGTACTTGACGGTTAACGCCTGCTCGTGCAAACGCTTGGCGTCAGCAGGGGAAAGCCCCTCATACTGGTCGCCAGGGTTCAGCTTCAGCGATTCCTTGAAGGCAAGGACCGCCAGGTCAGGCTTCTGCTTTACGAGCATCAGGATGGCCTTGTGGGCATTGGCAAGCGCCGCCAGCTCCCGGGAAGGACCGGGGAGAAAAGTGCGCTCCAGCCAACCGGCATTGGACTGCCGGCGGTAAGCGTCAAGGGACTGATCGAAAGCTTTGAGAGCGCTGTCGGCGTCTCCCTGAAGGTAGAACTGAACGCCCTGGTTGTACGTGACAACCTGAGGCGACTGCCAGGTGGACAGGTATTGCGCACCGGCAAGCATCAGCGCACCAATCAGAGTCAGGGCCGCCAGAACCAGAAGCTTTCTCCGTTTTGAGAAGAGCTGCATGTTTGGGTCTCCTTCTTCCTTAGGCCTCCTCGCGGGTCACGAGGACCGAGCCGAGGAACAAGAGCATGAGAATGACTGACGCCCCCACGAACAACTGGTAGACGTCCCGATAAGTGACCGTGCGCTCGAGCTGAACAGTCGAGGTTTCCAGCTGGTTGATCTTGTCGAACGCAGCCTGGAGGGCACCGGCATCGCCGACCCGGAAGACCTGTCCGTTCAGGCGTTCGGCAAATTTCTGGAGGTCGGGCGTGTTGCCTGACGTCCAGCCATCACCGACACCGAGGACATACAGCCGGATTCCGGCTGCTTCCATGGCCGCGGCCAGCTGTTCGAAGCGCTCGGGCGAGATGCTGTCTTCACCGTCCGTGACCATGATCAAGACCTTTGTTTTGGCCTTGCCGTAATCGCGGAAGTGGTCGAGTGCAGCTTGCAGGGGTCCCATTTTCGGGCTGTTGTCCGTTGGTCCCTGGAAATTGGTGCCGCCGCCGACGTACCTGTTCAGCAACTTTGCCTTTCTGGTGATGATCTTGAGGTCATCAGTCAGGGGCCAGTTGTAATAAGTCTCGTCGTCGAACTCGATGAGCCCGATCCGGTCACCCTGGCGACGTTGGACGAAGGCTTCCGCAGCGTCGCGGGCAGCATCGAGCCGCCTGTATTGCTGAGGTTGCCCACTTGTGTCTGCAGCGCCGCTTGCACCAGGATCCTGGTTGGCAGGTGGCGCTGCGTTTGGAATGGACCCGCCCATCGAGCCGGAAATGTCCACGGCCACGATGATGTCGCGAGTCTGAATGGTGCGTGTCTCGTTCACCGTCGGCAGGACGGGGCGCGACAAAGCCATCACAAGCGCAACGAACCAGAGTGTGAAAAGAATCGTTGGCATGCGGCCAACAAGCGGGACACGCTTCAGATTGGCATGGATGCCGACCTGCGGGTGTCCGACGGCGGGCTGGCGTTTGCGCCTGAGCCACAGAACTGGCACGACCAGGATGGACAGTGCCAGAACCGCCGGGTACATGAACGTTACCGGCAACTGCATGTTAGATCTCCTTTCGAAGATACAGACGTGTTGCTTCAATCACGCGTATGGTTTAGCCAGACGTCTGGCACGAATTCCTTTTCGCTTCCAAATTAACCACGCCCGGAAAGTTCCCAGACTTCTATTACCCCGGAGGGGTAGAAGTTTAGACAGGGAGAACAGTGAAGCTGCTTGGGTTTCGGGGTTTTAAAGCACTTGGCTTAAGATTTGGAGAAAAGGATGATTGTAAATATAAAGAAATTACGTTCCATAAAGCAAAATAGTGGCAGCTCATAATGGCCCTGTTTGAATGGCTTTTTTCGGTACCTGTCAAGCATTCATAACGGCCCTGATCATAAGAAAGCCCATCCCCGTGGCGTTTCTCCATTTTGTCCGGCACGGCTTTGCTCGCGATCTTTATCGACGTCTAACACGCCGATGCGGCAATTGATGTTTAGCGAAGCTATACCACAGCCTCCGGATTGACTCAGGATGCGTAATTCTACGTTCTTGCCAAGAGTGAGATTTTAAGGCAATAGCGCGCCCGGGCCAACTTTTTGCCCTTGAACAGCTATGCATGTTGCCCTGAAACACCTGGCTAAGGCTGCCGATTTCAATCGTGGCGAGGGTGGCGCAAGGTTTGGCTGATACCCTGGCGGGGGCTTAGCGCTTACTGTGCGCGACTTGCCTCTGTCCGCTAGCTCAAGCGAAATCGGCGCCTGTCCGCCTTTTCGACCAGAATGTTCTTGCCTGAGGCGGTTTCATCCAGGCAAGCTGGAGATGTCATCATCTCCTTCAACTATCAGGAGCCTCTTTTCACTTTCAAACCGCGCCAACCAGTCCTCAATTGAGAAGGCAGTCTTTGTGGAAGTCCTCAACGACTGGCAGAGCCTGGAGGCTCCAGATACAGTCAGGGGCAGATTACACAGGAACTGAAGTGGGGCAAGTGCAGGGAAGTCATTCTTCTGTCTTGCAGGCAAAGATGTGTGATGGCTCAAGGAGCAGGATGATTTTGTTCGCAGGGGAAAGCAAGCTTGGCTTGATGCTTTCCAAAACTAAAAATGAGGAGGGACTGTCTTATGGAGTCCCTGGTTGTTTTCTTGCAGCTTGGCGGCCTTGTTGTTGCTTTTGCTGCTGCCACTGAGATGTTCTTGCTCTTCGCTCGAGCTTTGATCCGCCTTGTCTATCGAAGCGGGCTCAACGAGTCGAGGGCTTATCTGCCTTTTGTTTGTCTGACAGGGCTGCTGGGATATTTGCTTCTTAACAGCGGTGCTTGCAGGGCAAACTTGATTCTTATGGGAGTCGGCGCTGTTGTTCTGGCTTTCAGTCTGGTCGCCTTTTTGGCCAGGAAGTAGTGTCTGGATGGGGAAGCTGGATGGGCTCTGGCCTGTGTAGCTTCCTTGTCTCAACACTTGAATCTGGCGATTTTCTTTTTGTTGCCCGAGATATTAAGGCATATAGTAAAAAAGCAAGCTCATTCCATGTGAGCGTCTTGCTGTGTGTTGACGGAGACTTTTGCGACTTTGAGAGGTCGGATTTGGCCCGGCCAGGTTGTTCGTGTGCTCCTCTCTGGCAAACAAGAACAGATAGTTTTTGCCAGAGTCTAGAAAGGGCGCATCTTATAATTGCTGTGTTGTTCTTGGATCGTCTGAAAACATCCGCTCCAGAACAATAGTCGCTCTTTTTGCAAGAGTCCCTACCTGCCCGCCGAATATGGTCCGCGCCGCGCGCCCACAACTGCTATCACGGCTGCCGTTTTCAGAAGCCTGGCTGAAAGCTTCCTGTCCTCAGGCTTGCTGCTTGCCGTCAGTTGTTTGAGCAAGTCGCTGTGCTGGACGAGCGACAGGTAAAAGACTTCGGAAGTTGTCACTGTTTGTCCGCCCGACAGATAGGCTGCCTGCAAGTGACGCCTGGCTATTGCATCGCCCCGTCCACTTCTCATAAGGGTAGAAGATCTAGTCCGGCCGATCGACGCTTGCGTGCCCACAGGCAGCTCGAGAGAATGCCTGTCTGCCGTAATCAACTTTACAGAGCCGGCTCTGACATCCAGGATATTGCTCACAGTCAGCTCGTCGGAATTTCTGTTGACAAGTACAACAGAGCCGGCTTCGACGTTCACTAATACGTCGCCGGCTGAAAGCCTGGTCGTCTTGTCAGCGATGAGCAATATTTCCCCCGAGCGCAAAGAGAACATATCAGCACTGACCATATCCAGCTGAGCGGAACCCAAATGCCTTACGACAGCTGTGGCGGTCCTTTCACCGACAAGGGCTGTACTGTCCCAGGTAAGCTGTCCCTCCTGCCAGCTGCCGGCAATCAGGGAATTATCTTTGGAAAGGTCTTTTGCCATGGCGCTCAGTCCCGTCTGCTTGCCTGCGTTGTCTGATTTGTCTTTGTCTGATTGCTCCTTTGGTCCATATTCAATGGTTGCCGACATTCTTGTTGTATCTGTGGGCAAAATCGTGCTGAACTCGAAGGGAACTTGAAGCACCGGCACAAGGGACGCCACAACCGGAGAGACCTCCTCGACTGCTGAGGGCAAAACAAAATCATCCGGAGGGTCGGCAGTAATGGTCAGGTTGCTGTCGAGGCTGATCGAGCCGGCAAGCGTCAATCCGCCAATGACTGGTCTGGCATCCAGAGATATCTTTGTCCCTTTGGCATTGAGCACTATGTTCGTGGCTCCAGCTTGCAAAGAAATGCCGGTATTGTCGTTGAAATAAACCTCCCCGACTGTGGCACCGCCCTTGGTGACGCTTGTTGTCTTATTAACAGTGATTGCCGCCGGATAAGGATTGGTACCGACAGCTTGCGAAGTAAATGGTCTGGGGTCGCTGTCTCCTTGCGTGAAGAATATATGCACATTGCCTGGCCCGCTGAAATCCTTCCAGTCGGCTTCCAGATTGACGTTCTTGCCGATGGCTATGCGCTGCCCGAAACTGGTCGTGCTGTCATCAGTATTTCTCAGTTGCAGATCGCCGCCGTGAGCAACAATGCTGACTCGGCTGGCTGGGGCCGGACCGTCCAGTATATTCAAAACCGGGTGCGAATTGAAATTGTTCCACCAGGGTATCGGTCCGGCTGTCAGACGCACATAGTTGCTGTTGATGCTCAAGGGAGAGCCGGCGACGTTTCCATTGACAGTCAACCCTGTCTGCCCCCAGAAGTCCACATAGCCATCTACCCCGGGCAAAATGCTGCGCACATCAACGTTTCCATCCACAGTCAAGGTGCCGCTGGCGATCAGCCCGACATAATTGGTGCCTGAGATGGAGCCGGAATTGATATTGCCGCTGGCAAGATTGAACATGAATTTGCCCTTGTTATCAACGAGGGGCGTCCCCAGCTTTATCGTGTTGCCTGTGTTGATAATATTGCCGGTGCTGTTCCAGAACATGTAAGCTGCAACGTTTGAGCCGGAGAGGTCGAGAATGGTGGGCGTGGCTGGATCCCCCTGAAACTTGATGTCGCCGCCCCCGCCGGCCCCTGCGTTCACATTCAAGAAAAGCGCATAGGCTGTAATTTTGCTCAAGCTGGAAGAACTTACCAGATACGGATATCCAGCAATGGCAGCCGAGCCGCCGACTGTAACACCAGATGCGACATTGGGCGCCAGTTGCACCCAGCCAGATGCTCCGGCGTTTACCCAGCCGGTGATGTTAATGCCCGGGCTCGTCAGATAGATATAGGCGTTGGCGCCGGAGGCTGTCAGGTTGCCGGCAACAGTGATAAGCCCTGTGGAGCTCAGTTCGAAGCGCCCGTCTCCTGCTGAAGAATTTCCTAGCGTGACAGCACCGGCCTGGTAAAGATAGACATTGCCGCTGCCGCCGGTTGTGGCAGAAAGCGTTCCGGTTGCCGCAGTAATAATCGGCACTGCCGACGAGCCGATGTCGCCGCTACCGGAAGCCAGGCTGACCGTTGTTCCTGCCACAGTCCCGGCCGTCTGGCTGATGGAGCCTGCGCCATCGGCTGAAATTGTAGCGGCAGCTCCCCCCACGACGGCAGCATTGAGAGAAATGCTGCCGGCAGAGCCGGCATATGTCATGAGAGTTACTGTGCCAGGGCTGGCTACTGTCAATGCCGTATCGATGGAAAGCGATGCGGCTCTGACAAAGATGTTTCCTGTGGTGGCGCTTATATTGCCCAGAGCAGCCGTGCCAAGAACGTCTATCGTAAGGTTTCTGGTGCCGACGGTGAGCGTTCTGCCTGTGGCATCAAAGCTGCCGAAATTCTTGAAAGTAAGATTCCAGGCGCCGGCGGGCCCTACACCGGAGGAATTGATGTCACCTGTGACTGTGATGCCCCCATCTCTTCCGATGTTGCCGATGACCAGCTCGCCGGCGGTTGTGACAGCCAGCTCGGCGGCTGTTATATCGAATCCGGCTCCTTTGACGGCGCTGCCTGCAGTGATGGCAAAGTTACCGTCCGGTTGCAATGTGACGATACCGTTGCCGGCGTTCACCGTACCGGTTCTGTAATCCAGAGTGCGTGCCGTCAAAGTAATATTCTTGTTGGAGGCAGTGACAATCGCGCCGTTGTCTGTAAGAGCCGCGCCCAGAGCCGTCATGGAGAGGTTGGCGTTGGCGGATACGGTCACAAGAGAATTGACTGTCGTGGCGGCGCTGGTTGTTGTCGAGACAGAGCCGGTTCCGGCATTGAGATTGAGCGTTGTCGCCGCCGCGCCTGATTTGTCAAATGTAAGCGCGCCTGTGCCGGCTGGTGCAATGGCAATCGAGCCGCCGGCTGTGACAATGCCGGCGGTTGTGAATCCGCTGGGAGCCTGCAAAGTCAAATTGTTGCCGGCAACGCCCGAATTGACTGAGATGTTCGAGGCACCGGAGGCGCTCACCTGCGAGTTATTCCCGAGAAAACGCAGTGCTGGCGTGCTGATGGACAAAGGCGCTCCTGAGCCAACCGTTTCGGTGATGCCTGAGGCAACTGTAATGGCTGCTCCAGCTGCCGGTGCTGCAAACACTACTGTTCCGGAGGAAGAGGGATTGAATGTCTGGGCACCGTTAAAAGCTAGTGTGTTCGCCCCTCCAGCAGACACTGTGATAGCTCCGCCGCCGGCTCCGTTAAGAGTCTGAGAACCCGTTCCGGACACTGTCAGAGCTCCCGCGCTCTCAACTGTGATCAAGCCGCCTCCGGCATTGCTGGCTGTGAGACTGCCGTTGTTTGTATAGCTGCCTGTGTTGACAGTGATATTGCCCCCGGACAGGGACGCAGTCACCGATGCAGCTGAAGCAATGCTGACGGCGGAGCCTGCCGTACTTGCTGTCATTGTCACTGTACCGCCTGAACCTGAGCCGACACCGCTGGCATTGAGAGCCCCTGTCAGAGAAAGTCCCCCGGCGGCAGCCGTTCCGGCCGTCAGGGAAATAACAGGACCCTTGCCGTTTGTGCCCTGCGGCATGGCGCTCAGTGACCCGCCGGCAATTGAAAGATTCCGTCCAGCAGAAAGAGTAACAGCTCCGCCGTCGCCGGAGCCAGACGCGCCTGAGCCGCCCTTAGCCGAAACGATTACCTGTCCGGCGGCGCTGCCGACATTTAGGCTGGCGGCAGCGCCAGTTGTTGTCACCGACACTGTGCCACCGTTGCCGGTGCCGGTAGCATTTGCGCTCAAAGTCAAGGCGCCGGCGCCGGTGACAGAAAGAGTGGAGGCAGCAAGGGAAAGAACTCCGCCTGGGGAATTGCCGGCAGCGGCTGAGGCTGCCAGCGTGCCGGTAGGGATTGTAATGGGCCCGTCGACCGGGCCTGCGGTTGCATCCAGGCTGATTGTGCCGCCGGCCCCGCCGCCGGCTGAGGCTGCCACGTTGATATTAGCTGGCGCTCCCAGACTGATGCCACCGCTGCCGTTGTTGATCACACGTACCTGACCGCCAGCACCGCTGGTTGCGCCGGCGGCTGCCGTAACAGTGCCGTTGACGCCATTTGTGGCGGCTGCTGCCCGCACGTCAAAAACAGTTGCGCTGTTGCTGGTCAAAGTCACGTTACCGCCATTGCCGGTACCCTTCCCGGAAGCCGCAAGCGAGCCGTTGATGTACAGATTGCCGGCAGAGGCAGCCCCGGCTTTGAGATCGAGAGTGGCTCCAGCGCCGTTTGCTCCGTTTACCAGGGCGCTGATGCGCGCGACATCCACTGTCAGATTGCGCCCGGCATAAACTTGAATGGTGCCGGCATTGCCGTTGGTGCCACCGCCATCGGCCGAGAGGTCTATATTTCCCGCTGCATTGCCGATAGTGATATCGGCTGTGGCAGCGGTCCCAATGACAGAAATAGTGCCTCCGGCTCCGGTTGTCGCCCCATCAGCCCTCAAGACTGCCGGAGCGCCACCTGTAACAACAAACGTCGAGCCCTTGAACAGGAGCGTTCCGCCAAGCCCGCCTCCTGCCGAGACATCGTACGTGCCTGCAAGCAGGGAGAGCGGTCCCGGAGATGCAAGTGAGGCATCGAGATTGATATAGCCTCCGGCCCCGGAGCCGGCAGCTCTTGCCTGCAGGTCATTGGAATTGCTCGGCACGGAAATGCCTCCGGCACCAAGATTGCTCACTGTTATTCGCCCGCCGTCGCCGCTGCCAGCCGCATTGGCTCGCAAGCGGTCGACAGTGCAATTTGTGCAACCCGCCCCGCCGCCTATGGCGAACTGACTTGCACTGTTGGCAGTGATATTGATGATTCCACCGCTGCCGGTGGTTCTGGCATTGGCGCTTATGGATTGATTGCCGCCGCTGTCGCCGATGAGCACGCTGGTGCCTGAAATCGTTACTGTGCCACCGTTGCCGATGCCGACGGCATCGGCAACGATATAATCCGTGGTGACAGTGCCGCCGGCAAGGACAGTCACCGTGCCACCATTGCCGGTACCTGTGCCTGTGGCGCTGGCGTTGTTGATATTGCCAGGCGCTTGTGTTGTGATATTGCCGCCTGCTTCGAGGTCAATTACCGCCCGGCGTGCCGTAAGACTGATATTCGAGCCGTCACCGAGGGCAATGCTGCCGCCTTGCAAGCTGCCGGCGCCATATGAGCCTCCCGTTATCGCCCCGTTTCTGATTGTGAGACTGGAGACAGTCGGTGTTGCGACTTTGACTGTGATATTGCCTGTGCCACCAGCGCCGCCGGAGGTGGTAATGAGACCGGAAGTAATGGCTGTGCCGCTTGTCGCCCCGGCAATCATCGTCACATCGCCGTTGGATCCTGTGTTGTTGCCGCCAGTTAGAAGATTGAGTCCGGTAGGCAGGGTAATGGTTCCCGACCCGGCACTTGTTCCGGTAAGAGCCAGCAGCGTGACCTTGCCGCCATTGCCGTTGGCGCCTGTGCTTTGCGTGCTGAAAGTGGTAATCGGGGTCCCTGTTGACAGATCGATTTTGCCTCCGGTTGTCGAGCCGCCCGTAATGGTCAAAGTTGTGGCTGTGTCGCCGGTGGGCGGGTTGGGAGGCGGGGTCGGCTGCACCTGCCCTGCAGGCGAAAAAGCAGCTCCGGCTATCATAGTTACGGCGCCGCCACTGCCTCCTGCCGAGCTGGTGTTGATTGTTCCAGCCCCTGCTGCCGTGACAATGTTTCCGCTGGCGACAATGGCCAGGTTCTGCCCGGCATAGGTCAGATTGCCGGAGATGGTCACATTGCCGTTCTGATTGTAGAAAGTGGGATCGCCGCTGAGATCTATCGTGCCGAGCCTGAGATCGGCACAGGAGGCTGTGATGTGCGCTTCGCCTGCCTGAACGTTGACTGTGCCCAGAAGATTGTTGACGTCAACGGACACGATTCCGTCACCTGAATAGAGGTTAAGCGCTTTCGAGCTTAGGGCGCCCCCGGAGATGGACAGATTGTATTTGCCTGAAAACAACGAATCTCGGACATTTATGACCCCGGACAGCGCCTCGAGGCGCCCGCCGGCGTTGTTGATCACAAGATCTTGCATGGCACGCGTCGTCATGTTGAGACTGTTGGCGGTAGCGGTGATCAAGCCGCTGTTAGTAATTGTGGCGGCGCCGGCCATGAGATTGACCGTTTGAGCCGAGATAAGAGCCTGCATGCCAGCTGTAGACTGGTTGTAAATGTTGCCGCCGGAATTGATGGACAGGGTGCCAGCAGATGTGATGGTGCCCTGATTGAGCACATCGCGGGCTACATTGAGAACAAGCCCGTTTGAGGCAAACGCCCCCGGGATGAGATAGCCTGCTGGCAACCCGCCTGACACCAGACCCCCGGGGTTGACTGTGAGCGAGCCCAGGTTGAGGACGGATGTCAACCCGGAGGCAGGCTGAAGAGCCAGCAAGGCGCCGCTTACCACAGTGGCCCCGTTTATGACGAACGGGCTTGCGGCGCTGAAACCCAGAGAGTTGATGGCAACATTTGCCGGAAGATTTAGACTGCCCAGAGAAGATATCGTTTGCGGCAAAACGGTGAGACTGCCTCCGACAGCAGTGCCCTGGCTGTTTAACACGAGAGTTTGCTGCCCTGTGGCCACAACCTGACCGATTGCCGCCATTTGTGCTGGTGTAATCATTTGCCCGGGGGCAATGGTGACAGGTGTGCCACCATGGACAATGCCGTTGGACCCGGCTTGCCCGCCAATTTGTATTGTCGCTGGTGTTGTTATGCCAGCTGGCACGGTTGTCTGGTTAGTCGAGAGATCTAGCGAAAAATTCGCCGGCAAACTGGTTGTTCCCGGAGAGGGCGCCGAAGGTGATGGTGTCGTGCTGCCGGTACCTGTGACAGCCGACTGCGCCAGCCCGGGTGCTGGCAGCAGCACTTGCGCTGAGACAAAGAGCAGCAAACAAACCAGGGACAGAAGTCTCTGTCCACTAGCTCTTCTAGTCCGAACTGAAAGCTCCGGCAAACCCATGGATTCCGATGGACCCCCACACCAGCCCAGCCCCCTGCCGCGCTTGCTACCAGCAACGCGGTTATCCTCTCTTTCCATGTACCCGTAGGAAGAAGAGCCCACTTGACATCCAGGGTTAAACGTGAGATCCGTCCAGTCCGCCTCTGAAGACCATCGGCGCAAATAAGCTTGCAGTGCGGGTTCTGTCCAGCGAACGTCAAGGGCTATCTGGACCGTGTTGTAACGAAGTATATAGCTGTCTCCTTGAGCCTGCTTGCAAGTCGACTTGGCTCAGAAGCAGAACCGGCATCCCCAGGCAAGGAGCCTTGGTCGCAGACTGGTTCTGCTGCTCGGAAGATAAGAGCATCGATTCAGAACTTTCGTTTTGTGGCTACCCTGTTTCTCCAGGCGGATAATCGCCGCCTGGAGAAACAGGGTTTGGTATCGGCTGAGGAGATGTAACCGCTGAGATGCTCGCACCTGATAGTCCAAGGGCTTTTTGGTAACTATATGGGCCCATACTATCAAAGCTACGAGAAAAGGAGAAATTTTTTTCGAGAGGCCTTTTGGCAGGCAATGCGGATACCGGCACCTGTGGGCTGATGCCACAGGGAGCGCCGTGCCCGCATTGCCTGCCAAAAACGAAGATCAAACCGTGCTCAGACAGACAAGGTTACGGTAAACACACTTGCCAAGCAAAGAGTGTCTGTCCTTGCGATCAGGAAGCGCAGGGGTCCTGGCTGGGGCGGTCGTGACAGCTGCTGTCTGCGCTGCAAGTTACGGGAGCGGGTTTGCCGCGCCTGTCGAGTGCGACGAAGACAAGGTCTGCCGAGGTCACAGGGATGATGGAGCCGGCCCGATCAGCTTCCACTTCCACATGGACGGATATGGATGTCTTGCCAATTCGGGTCACGGTACCCCAGCAACTGAGTACGTCATTGACCAGCACTGGCTGCTTGAACTCAACTTTGTCCATTGCTGCCGTGACGCAGCGTTCAATGAATTTGCTGGCGCAAGCTCGCCGCGCCACGTAAGCCCCTGCCTGATCCATGTGGCTGAGCAGCACGCCCCCGAAGATATTACCCATGCCGTTCGTTTCGAAGGGCATCATGACTTTCTTCAGGGCAAGCACGCGCTCGCCCCCGAAGGAGCAATAAGCAGGTGATTCAATCAGGCGCTGTTGCACGGCGGACTGGGCTGAACGGGCTTTTCGCCGGCGTCCTCCGGAGGAGCTGCCGGCTAGCGAGCCACAAGAGCCCTTGCAGCCAACTGGGGTCGGTTTGCCGCGCGAATTCACGGCCACATAAACAACGTCGGCGTCAGTGACGGGGATGATTATGCCGGCTCTGTCGACTTCCACGTCTACATGGACGCCGATGGATGTGTGACCGATGAAAGTGATTGTGCCGTAACAAGTGAGAATGTCGTTGACAAGCACAGGTTTGCTGAATTCGACACTGTCCATGGCGCGAGTAACTATCCGCTTTGTGCGTCGGCGGCCGCAGGCAAGGCGGGCGACAACGGCCCCGGCAAGGTCGATATGGCTGAGGATAACCCCGCCAAAGATATTGCCCTGCCCGTTAGTATCACGCGGCATCATCACGACCCGCGTCGCCAGTTCCCTGGCATTGGTGTTTTCATACATGGAAGAAAGCTCCTCAGGCTGCAGGCAACTTGGGCTACAGCAAGGCAAAAGTTAAGGGAAACAGAACAAACAAGCCTTCTTTCCCGCAGGTGTCAGGCGGTTTTCTGATGGAAGAAGGGACTCGTGGATGATCTGTGGACTGCTGTCTTTCTTGTTGGCAAAGTTATAAAAGTGCTCCTGAAACTAGCCGGTGCATACGCCCTGTTTCAAGAAAGGCAGCTGTTACGCCTCGAGCAACAAAGGTTCAGACTTAGCGCAGCTTCAAGAGACATGCAAGCTTGAAGGCGCTTTCTTGGGCGCTTGACAGCCAGCAGCCAAGAGCCGGCTAGCGCAG
>JAHFBI010000275.1:4583-6782 GCA_023250095.1 Candidatus Melainabacteria bacterium | reverse complement strand
GGCGAGATGGCCGGAAAAGCTGTACCCCAAAAACGCTTATAGACGCCAGACACCAAGTGACAGGCGGGCCGCCCCATTCCTTGAAAGCCTGTCACTTGGAGAATTGTTTGTCCGCTTTGTTGGCGAAATCATTGTCCGCCTTGTTCTATTCCATATGCGCACTGATTTGTTGTACCGCTCCTACCAGGGATATGTCTCTTTGATATTGCGTGCGACTTCCTTCGAGAGCTCATATCGTCTTAGGGCATCAGTGTCTTTTGACCATCCAAAAACGACGACCGCCAGCATTGGCCCAACCTTGTCCAGAATCGCAATCTTCTCATCCTGGAACCACATGCGCGGTAGGAGATCCTGGGACCGCAAATACTGAAAGGTGGCTTTGGCAGAGCCGTATGGACCGAGCAGTGCGGATACCAATCCCTCGCTGCCGAAGCCAGCAAAATCTCCAGCGCGCACATAAAACTCGCCATCACTGTTAATCACAGCACCACATTCGAAGCGATGTGCATCGAGAAGTTTCATGAGCTTGTCTGAGACATTGTCCACATGTGGCTTTCCCAGGTCTTGCCAAAGCCGCACCAAATACTCAGTATCTTCACTTTCGACAATACTGTATCCTGATACGTCAAATTCCCACGGCGGCAGCCATCCGGGCCAGGGGTCTGTTTTATACTGCAGATTAATCACTTGATAGCAAGCCGCTGGGATATCGATTGGTCCAAGCCCTCTGTGCTCAAGGAGGGCGTTTTTCAGAACCTTGATAAACCTGAATTCGGAAAATCGGTACGCTTTCGCAAAGCTGGCTGATATACTGGTTTGTCCAAGGTCAAGGACAATACGATCATCTATCTTCTCCTCTTGTGCGCCAGCCGGCAGATCTTCGATTCGCAGAAGCAATACGTTTCCCTGTCTGTATTGTAATTCCATGCGCTACTCCAATTCTCTCAATCCTAGATGCGTTCTTCGATCTGGTTTGCCAAAATTCTGATCACTGATGTCCTGTCAATCCCCAGTCTGAGAGCTATCTCGGGTCCCGACATTTTTTTTGGGAAAGGTTTCGGGACCAGTTCTGAAAAGCCTCTTCTGTGGACTGAACAACTCTGCAAAAACGAAATGAATTGCTCACTCTTTGAGCCCTGGCTTTGCACAGTTGCTGCGAAAGCCTTGCCAGCTCGGCGTTTTACTGTGAACAAAATCGATGGTTTGTTCACTCCGGCGATAACTCGGCAGCTTGATGCCAAGTTATCGCCGGATAAGATCCGCTGTTATGCGGTTGTCAAATAGCTTGGCGGGAATTTTCCCAAAAAAAATGTCGGGACCCGGAGATGGGGAGGTGATCGGGTATCCGAAAAGGGGTTAATGAGAATGGAGTGGTTCGAAATGATTTTATGCCGGCTGGGTAAAAGTGTTACTCAGCTAGGCTTTTAGAGAACCAGGGGGTAGCCAATGAAACATAATGGTTCATTATCGCACACTCGTTTCAGAGCCTCCCGCTTTCAAATCTGGGTACATTCACTTCAGCACCGTTACTATGGGGGCGTGAGCAATGTTTTTGACAAAGTCAGTGCTAAGCGCTGTGCCATCTTATGCAATCGCTTTGGTACTGATCATTAGCTGTGGCGGCTGTGCTACTAGGCCCTTTGCCCGTGGAATGGAGTACCAAGAACTGGGGCAATACCAGAACGCGATTGATGAATTTAGTAAGGCCATAAGTCTCAATCCCAAGGGTGCGAAGGCTTATAACAATCGCGGGAGCGCCTACAATGATCTGGGGCAGTACCAGAAGGCGATCGATGATTTCAGCAAAGCGATAGAACTCGATCCCAAGGCTGTGTTGGCTTATTACAATCGCGGAAATTCCTACGATGATCTGGGGCAATACCAGAAGGCAATTGATGATTACAGCAAAGCGATAGAACTCGATCCCAAGTATGCGGTGGCTTATAACAATCGCGGGAACGTCTACAATGATTTCGGGCAGCACCAGAAGGCAATAGATGATTACAGCAAAGCGATAGAACTCGATCCCAAGTATGCGGTGGCTTATAGCAACCGCGGGAACGTCTACGATGATCTGGGGCAGCACCAGAAGGCAATAGATGATTACAGCAAAGCGATAGAACTCGATCCCAAGTATGCGGTGGCTTATAACAATCGCGGGAACGCCTACGATGATCTGGGGCAGTACCAGAAGGCAAT
>JAHFBI010000275.1:1382-4411 GCA_023250095.1 Candidatus Melainabacteria bacterium | reverse complement strand
TGATTACAGCAAAGCGATAGAACTCGATCCCAAGCATGCGGTGGCTTATAACAATCGCGGGAACGCCTACGATGATCTGGGGCAATACCAGAAGGCAATTGATGATTACAGCAAGGCAATAGCCTTAGATCCAAAACTTGCGAAGGCTTATAACAATCGCGGGAGCGCCTACAATGATCTGGGGCAGTACCAGAAGGCGACCGATGATTTCAGCAAAGCGATAGAACTCGATCCCAAACTTGCTAAGGCCTACTACAGCCGCGCCCTGTCATATAAAAAACTGGGCCAAGCAACCATGGCTGCTCAAGATAGGGCAAAGGCAGCGGAGCTTGGTTACAAAACGAACCAGAAATAAAACATGACCGGCGTTATCGGAAGCCCAGGAACCAGGACGAGAACCGCCGCCACCAGCCTCCCTTGTGCTGGTTATCCGTTAGCAAGTTGATCTGATCTTCTTTGGCTGCTACCTGAGCTTTCAGGTATCCGTTTCGGTGACTCGCGGCTTCTAACTTGTGGGACAGCGCTTTCGAGTGATCACAGCCTGTAAGCAGGGCAGGCAATTTGATTGGGGACCTCTGGTTTCTCCCTGTCTATCCCCCGATGGTGGAATGTCGACCAAATCGTTCAAGGGATGGCTGAATCACCGGCAGGGCAAGGAGTTTCCAGCTGCCGGGGGACGACTTTTCAGCTCATCTGTAATTAGATGGAAGTGTGGACTTTAACTGAGGGGTGTTTGAAATGTTTCTGCGCTGCACGACTCTTATTTCGGCTTTGATGGTGGCTTTTTCGATGAACGCGTCGCTTGTCTTTGCCGGGACTCTTGCCGGCGCTAGTGAAGCTAATCCGCCAGTCGGTGGGGTCTCAAAGCTGACGAAAGAAATGGTGTTGATCAACCGCCAGCGCATGCAGGAAAGTATCTTCGATGCCATTGGCAGATGGAATGCCCAGACTGCCCTCAACACAATGCCGACAGGGCAATCGCCCGTCCAGTATATTCAAGCTCAGGTCGAGCTTGCGCCATAGCTGTCACTGTCGTTCAAACACACGGTAGCACGGAGGCGTCCGCCAGGCTGGGTTTGAGAGAACCTCGCCTGGCAGATGCGTTTGGCTTGCCAGGGATTCCATCCCTGTTCTGGAGTAAGGTGAATTCCAGGTCCTGGATAGCGCCACATACGGGCAGTTTGGAAAGTGGGAAGGAAATGCCTGTCTGATCTTTTAGCGATGCTGTGTCCGGCGTGGTCTTGTCCTGGTCTTGACTGACTGTGCAGCTACATCAGCCGGGCTGACGCCGGCAATTTGGAAGAATTTCTCCAGGATGACCCTGGCAATAGGTGCAGCTGCCGAGCCGCCGTGTCCGCCATGCTCAAGAAAGGCACAGATGGCGATGCGCGGCTTGTCTGCCGGGGCATAGCAGGCGAACCAGGCGTGTGTTTTGCTTCCTTCAGGCGGGGCTTCAGCCGAGCCGGTCTTGCCGGCCACTTCCACATTGCCCAGCCTGGTTGCGCCGCCAGTGCCGCTGGCGACAACTGCTTTCAAGCCTTTCAGGACGACAGTGAGATATTCAGGCTTTGTCTTGACGGTTTCCATCTCGGGCGGAGGAATTTGCCTGTCGCCAATCTTGATGCCGAAGTGAAGGTCGGGAATTCGACCTTTCATGCCAAAGCCGGAATAAATGCGGCAGGCTTGTGCCGGGGTCACCTGGCAGAATGTCTGTCCGATGGACATGTGCAGCGTGTTCCCCGGATACCAGGGCTCTCTATAAACGCGCATCTTCCACTCGGAGTCAGGGACCAGCCCGACCTGTTCGTTGGGTAGTTCAACTCCTGTTGGACGGCCGGCACCGAATTTTACACCCCATTCTTTGATCTGTTCGGGAGTGAGTTTCAGACCCATCTGGTAGAAAGCCGAGTCGCGGGACCAGGCAAGACATTTGACAAGATCGTACATGCCGCCGGCGGCTGTCCAGTCGTGGAAGAAGAAGTTCCCGAGGGCGATGCCGCCGGAGACGCGCAGCTTGGTATCCGGTTTTACCACTTTGCTCTCGAGAGCGGCGATGAGAGTGATGGCCTTCCATATGGAGCCGGGCGGAAATGGCGAGAGAGCCCGGTTGTACAGGGGATGGTCCGGGGCATTCAGTTTTTTCCATACATCCGGGGTGATCCTTCGGGTGAAACAGTTAGGGTCGAAGCTCGGGCGAGAGACCATGCACAACACTTCGCCGGTTTGCGGGTCGCAGGCCACCACAGCTCCATGCCTATCGCCTAGGGCTTGATAAGCCGCTTTCTGCAGATCTAGATCGAGGGAAAGCACAACCGGCAATCCCGGCTTGGCTTCGGCTGTGACTACTGGGTGCGCTGTTTCAGCAGAGAGTGTCTGTCCGGAAGCATTGACGCGTACACGCTGTTCTCCGTCGACACCGCGCAACTGGCTGTCGTAGAGCCTTTCGATGCCGTCCTGCCCCACGATGTCGCCCATGCGTCTCTCCGGGTGTCTCTTGAGCTGATTCTCGGTAATCTGCCCTGTATAGCCGAGCACGTGTGCTACGAGTTCCCCCTGCGGGTAGTTACGGCTTATGTCTGGCAGAATATCGATCCCTGGCAGAAACATTTTTTGTTCGTAAAAGCGGCTGACGATGGACACATCGACATCGCGTTCGATCACCACCGGCAGAACCGAGTCGGAGAGCGAAGCAGTGGACAGCCGGTCGCGCACTTCGTTGTAATTCAACTCCAGCACACGAGAAAGACGTTCAGCCAGGTTGTCGATGTCGTCGAGCTGCAGAGGAATTGCCACCATGGACAGGGTCTGTTTGTTCGTGGCCAGCATGTTGCCGTGCCGGTCGTATATGATTCCGCGTGGGGCGCGCAAGAATGTTACCCGGGTGGAATTTTCCACTGCCCTGGCTTTGTAATATGGATATTGCAGAATTTGCAACCAGGCCAGGCGTGCTGCCAGGGCGCTCAGGCAGGCAATCACAAGGAAAGAGAGCAAGAGAGCCTTAGCCCCGGCGTGGCTGATGGTTTTCTGGT
>JAHFBI010000275.1:0-1372 GCA_023250095.1 Candidatus Melainabacteria bacterium | reverse complement strand
GGAGATTCGACCATGGCTTTCTATGTAGCTTCAACCGGAATTGCTTGTGCCCTGGACAGGTCGTACCAGCGGCGCATTGGGAAGTAGATAAACGGGGCGATAATTGAATTGAGCAGGGCCTCCGGCAGGACGAAGGATGCAAGAGTGACAAAAACATCCGAGCGCCCGGCAAAGCAGAGCTGCCAGGCCATCATCGATTCGGCCAGCCCTGTGAGCAGAAGCACCAGTGGAATGCACAGCAAATTCTCTTTATTGAGCTTGCGTAAACAAAAATACCCCGACACCCAGCCGATTACTGGAAAGTAAAAAGGGTAAACGGGCAGAACCGAGGCGTAAAGAGCGCCGAACAAAGCACCGACAAGCGCGCCGCTGACAGAGCCGCTGGCCAGCTGTCGCAAAAAAATTCGCTTGCTGCTGCTCAATCTGAGTTCGTCGGCGGTAATGGGCGGCAGGTTGCTGCCAAAAACTGCTCCCCAGACAATGACGATTGTCAGAGGCAGATTGCAGATGACCTCGTGTACGGCAAGATTGTTCAATATCGTAAATTGCAGCTGCATAGCCGACCAGGCCACTATTGCTGTAAGGGATATGTCCCAGATTTTCTTGCGGGCTTTAAGCGAGAGAATGGACATTCGATAAGACAAGCCTCCGGCTCCGGCTTCTTTGACTACTGATCGAGAGGAGGAACGATAAGTACGTGTGTAAGGTCGAAGAAATTTTCCGAAGGACGAACTTCGATCGCGAGTGTGGTGCCGTTAGTGTCGCGCCGAACCGCGGTCACAGTACCGATCGGATGACCGGAAGGGAAAATACCGCCGTTGCCCAGACAAGTCACTTTGTCGCCGACATCGACGGAAGCTCCGACTGGCACAAAGTCTATTACCGGCTGATTCTTGTGCCTGCCGCTCAGGACGCCGGGTGTATTGATGCGGGCAATAAGCACGCCAACTTTCTGGTCCGGATCGGTCAGGAGGCGCACGACGCTTGCCCCGGGGGACACACTGATGATCTGTCCGACAACTCCCTGGCTGGTAATTACAGCAGATCCCCTTCGCACGAAATCGTCAGCGCCTTTGTCGATGGTAACCTGCTCGAACCAGTTGTCGGGATTGCGGCTGACGACATCGGCAGCGATTGTCTTGCGGGTCAGCCGCTCTTTCAAAGCGAGCAGTGCGCGCAGCTTTTCCGTGTCTTTTGCTTCCTGCCGGAGTTTAGTCAGCTCGAGCTCGGCGTCGGCGAGTTTTGTCTCCAGGGACTTGATGCGGTCCGATGCCACCAGAAGCTGCCTGGCCAGATTCCTGGTCGATTCGACCTGGTAGGACCCTTTGGTAAAAACACCTGAAACAGAAGCGTGAGCCCAGAGTATAAAGCC
>JAHFBI010000274.1 GCA_023250095.1 Candidatus Melainabacteria bacterium | reverse complement strand
GCTCGCCTGGGCCGGGGGCATGGAGCCGGGATAAGAGGCGTTGGGCGGAGGAGCTGCAGCACCAGGCACGAGTCCCTGGACCGGTGTGGGCGGCGGCGGTGGCACAAGCTGCCCTTGCCCACTGTTGAAAGTCGGAGCCACGCCCTGGCTGTAAGGATGGAGGTCGCCACCAGCGGGGGTGGCTTGCAATTGCGGCAGAGACGGGCTGGGCGCCATCGCGTACGAGCCCTGTTGCATCATGATGCGCCGCTCGTATTCCTTAGCACTGATCACTTCACCTGTATCGGTATCTTTGTACCGGGTGACTACTCCGCGATCATCGATTTGTGCTCTGTATGGCATTGGTCTCTCCTGGATTTCTTCGATCCGTTTTTAGAAGCGCTCGGCTACCCTGTCGGCAGCCTGGCAGAAGTCTTTCAGCTTTCTTCTTCAGCCCCCTTCGCTGATGCCGGCTATACGCATGCCGTTTGGCGTTTGCCGGATCAGGTAAACCAGGTGGACGTCGCGCGTCTTGCCGCCTTTGCCGGGCGCCCCCAGCGTTTGCGTGCCGCTGACCTTTATCTCAATGGATCCGTCTGTCAGAGGCTCTCCTACTTTCACTTCTTTGGGCTGGAACGAACTCTTCAAACCGGCTTCTTCAATTTGCTGGGACAGCTGCGGGGTCCAGATGTCCTTGCGATAGGCGTCCGCACACTCGGGAGTCATTACCGATATGGCCTGCTCTTGCGAGTTTTTGGCGCTACCGGCGCTGAGATCCCAGGCCAGCGGCAGCCATCTGTCAATGAGAGTTTTGGCTTGATAAGGATCAACCATTGGCGTCTGAGCTGCGACGGCAGCCGTGCCATCGCCGGCGGAGTTGGCCGCGCCCTGGCGCATGCCAGTGACGTCTGGATCGCTCATGTGGCGGGCCATGGCTGCTTTACGCTTGGACGGGGCCTCGGCAGGCGGCATGAGCAGGAGCGAGAAGAACATCCCGGCCATGAGACCAGCCATGCCCACCATGATGAGCGTCAGGCGATATTTTTCTCCGGCTTGATAATCAAACATTGATTAATACGCTCCGCTTGCTTCGTTCCTCGCCAGCTCCGCTGTGGAGCCGCCAGGCTGCCGCTGGTTCATCGCCACCGTTGCCTGGCTGGTTGCTTCGTTTATTTCCTGGTGGAGAGGGTTCATATCTGGGCCTTTTAGCTTTTCAGTAGATCGGGGGAGAATGTTTCGGGGGTGACGCCGTTGGCGAGCAGGTGGCAGGCCCAGCGAGCGTCGCCGTTGCAGAGCTCGATCATCTTCGAGCGCAGGGGCTGATCGTAGTTGGGCTCGGTCGTGGCCACCCAGTACATGAAGCGCGGCACGAGAAGTTTGACGACACCGCGGGAGAGCTTGTGATAGATGAGGAAAGCGTCGGAATATTCCCGGTTTTTGCGCGTCAGGTGCCCGATGGAGGACATCTCGGCTGGTGTCAGTCCGCAGGCGTCCCGGATCAGGTCAAAGTTGCTCGGGTCGTTGCCGAGAATTATCTTGATGGCGCTGTTGCTGGCCAGGTTGCGGGCACGGTCGTCACGCAGGAGGTCGCCGAGTTCCTGAGAAATGCCGATGAAGAGCAAGCCCAGGTGGCGGCTGGTGCGCGACGCGTCTTCGACAAGGGTCTTGCCGCCCTCGTAACGCAGGAGGCGCCACAGCTCGTCAATACAGAAGACAAAGCGAGCAGGCTTGCCCTGGGCAATCTGCTCCATCTTGTGCTTGGCGGCGCGTCTCAAGACGAAGTCGGAGACGAAGAGAGTGACCACAGCTTCAAGTGTTTTGTCATGAGACAGTTCAGATGTATCGAAAACTAGAAGTTGAGCGTCCATGGGGATGGAAGTTTGCCCGTCGAAGAGCTTGCCGAAGATGGCTCCACGGCAATAGAGGCTCAGGCGGTTGGAGAGGTCTTCTGCGACTTCTCCGCGACGGCTGCCCTTGTGCTGCGAAGCTTCGCAAGTAAGCCAGGCAACAAGATCTGACTCCACGGGAATTCGCTTTTCTAGAGCGCACTGACGGTAGATAGCTTGAATCCCTTGCATGAGGATCGGCTTTTCTTCCTTGGTCATAGACTGTTCGCCCCGCTCGCCTAGCATGACCGAGTGGAAATTGAGCAGCTTGATGATGTGCGATTCAGGCGGGTTGGCTGGATCGATCGGCTTGTCGTCGATACCGGCAATTGGCAGATCGTAAAGGTTGATGCAAACGGAGCCATCCGGGCCGAGCTTGATGTAGGCCACATCGTCATACACTTCCGTGAGCATCTTGTAGCTGCCGGAACGGTCGATGATGACGCACTTGGCGCCGGAGAGCAGCTTCAGCTGAATGATCTGCTGGGCCACCATTGATTTACCTTCGCCGGGCTGACCGAAGACGATACAAAGGGCGTTGGGGAGCTTCTCGTCATAAGGATTGAGGAAAACAGGTTCGAGAGTCTCTTTCGAGAAACCAATCCAGTCACCATGATCCGAGCCTAGCTTGGCGTGGACGAAGGGGAAAGAGTTGCGCACTGTAGGCGTCCGCACGGCTTTGCCGCGCCTTGTAACATCGATGCCCAGCCCCGGCAGGCTGCCGACCAGAAGCTGCCTCTGTTCGTGGAAACCAACGATGAAGCGCGCCCCCCGGCATTGCGGAGCAGCTGAGCGAATCATTTCAGTGTTGCGATTGAGATCCTCAAGCGAATCGGCCGAAACAGTGAAGTAAATCCCGTAATTGAATACTTCCAGGTTGGATGTGTAAAGCTCAGAACCGATTTGAGCGGCTTCTTGCGCCTTTTCCGCTTCTTCCTGGTTAGGCGCCGAGCGCGGTCCGAGCAGCCCTTGATATGTGTTGGCCGTGGCCTGGGCTTGCTTGCGCTGCAAGCGTTTGCGGAAGATATCTTTGTCGAGCTTATGGGCGTATATGTTCAGCCGCCATTCGCAGTTGAGCCTGAGAAGCGGCATCAACCAGAGCGGTCCGGTGCGCTCCGGCAGGCGGTTCATGTACAGGGTGCGCACATACTTGCCGAGCGCTTCTTCCTCGGTTTGTTCGGGCGAGGTTAGATCGCTGATAACGGCATAGTCCGGATGGCTGAAGTCGTAACAAGATTCTGTCAGTTGCTGGCGGATAGTTTGTGGTTCCATATCCGGGAAGATCCGGCGCACGGCCGGCGGCAGGGGCGCTTGTTGCGGTCTGGACGGGACCGGCAGTCTGTCTTCTGCCACTTTGAGGGTGGGATTGAGCTCGCGATAAAGCATGTGGAAATATTCCAGCGCGCCGATGGCACGCGCTGTCATGCCGCAAGCGCCAAGCTGGGAGATATGTCCTTGCGCGCGCTGCACGAGCGTCGAGACGTTCTTTGTATGGTGCCCTACCGTCTGCCTGGCTGCTTGATTGGAGAAGACGTCGACGATATGGCTGACAGTGCCCTCGAGCCAGTTCTGTTTGACTGGCTTCTCACGGGGAGGGCGATAGGTGAATGTGATATAGAACTTGAGCTCAGGGATAAAGTTTTTAGACAGAAGAAATGCTTCATCGTCTTCAACAGACTTAGCGACATACTTGAGAAATTCGTCGTCATGCTTTACCTCAACGGGGTGGCGCAGGAAATATTCTCTCTTGGAGATGTTGTGGCAGACAATCGTCAACTGCGCCGATGTCTCGATGCTGTTGAGAAAGCCGGTGAAATGGTTCATCAGGGAAACAAGCCGGACTTCGTCAAAACCGCTGACATGTACTCCGTCGACTTCATAGCAGCAGCGGTAGCTGCCATCTTTGAGTACAATCACGCCTAGCCCCGAGCCCTGGTCCTGGAAGAGATCCCAGATGGGCACCAGCCCGGCTGCTGAGGGATGCGGTCTGGGCACGGAACATGACGGCAGCTTGGACAGCCCGGCGGCCGGCACGGCATCCTTTGTTTTGGAAGGCAAGCCGATGCGTCCAAGTATTCCTGTCGAGTAGCTTCTGGAGATTGATGTTGTCATTTTGTCCTACTCACAAAAGTCGAGAAGCTCTTCGTCAAGCAAAAACCGGGTCGGATTGGGGTCCGGGCCAGGAATATAGACTTGCGAAGCAAAGTAGAAGTTAAGTATGTTCTCCCACTGCGATGCGGAATTGTGCAAAGTCACCAGGCAATAGAGCGGTCCGAGAAGAAAGAGAAAGATGGCCACGTCCAGCCGCAGATCCTGCCCTGCAAAGGGGATGGGCTCCAGCCAGGAATAGAGCTGCGTGGAAACCATCAAGCCGGCAAGAATGGCCACTAGCTGGTCATAGCGCAGCCCGAACAGCTTTGGTTGGTCTTCGAGATTGAGAGGGGTGATGTCTTCCATGGTGCTTTTCAGTTAGGGCAGGTGATGAGCTTTGATCAGCGTTTGCTAGAGGGGGAAGGCTTTGCGGGAGCGGCGAGGGCAGAAAATGAGCTCCACCAGATATGGTGGCAAACGCGTCGGAGAGGAGTCGCCAGCTGTTGCCTGGACTTTCTGGCGCAGGATCAATTCCCTTGGCAGACGGGACTGGAAGTCGACTGTGCCGAAATGCTCGAGAGCCTCTTTGAACTTGCGTTGCTGGCGGCAGATCTCGCCCATCAGATAGTGATAATAGCCACGATTGCCGGTCCAGTCTCTGTCGCGAAGAGCTTTTCCCATCTCCTGGGCTGCCAGATCGAGCCACCGCTCGTGCGGCAGTCCGGCTTCGCGGGCACACCAGTGACCGTTCAGAGCAAGCAATGCCAGCTCTCTGTGGTGGGCCCCGTTTTGCCGTCCGGTCAGAAAGGCATTGGCAAATTTGCGCGGGTATTGCGTCCTTTCCAGGGAATATTCGTCGGCCGTGAGGCTGTTCGGCAGGATTTCTTCGGTTTTGAAAACAGTGATCCACCAGGCATAGCCGCATCCTCGGCATAGCCCGATCAAAGCCGCCCGGATGGCGCCATTGGGTAGAGCCCGATGCAGGTCCGTCTCAATGGGCGTGTCTTGAGTGATCACAGGCATGTTTGCCAGATGCGGCGTGCTGAAAGTCCGATTGCACGCTGGACAGGTGACAACTGCTTGGCGGAGAGTGAATTCTTCGGTTAACCGCATATGCCGCTTTGTTGGGAGACAGGGATACAGACTGCGTCGTATCGATAAGATTATGTCTTGCTAACGCCCAGGTAAATCGGGGGAAGTCCCATACCCATGGGACAATGCCCATGGAGAGCATTTTCAGTGGGAAAAATACGAAAAATCAGCTGGTTTTTTAACCTTGAATGCTAATTTTTATTCGTCTTCGTCCAGCCATTTGCGCCAGTCCTTTCCGCTATATCTTTCTTCTTGATCGTCTCTTGACCGACCGCCGCCTCTCTTGCCCTTGCCGGATTTGCGCTGCTCCCATTGCTCCTGCTTGCCCAATTCCTCCAGGCGTTGCTGCTGCTCGAAAGCAGACATTTGCTCGTCGAGGCTGGCTGCCCGCGATCCTTTGCGTGTGTTTTGACGCTGCCGGAAGCTTTCGGTGTGCTGAGCGGACAGTCCAGCCGAGTCATCGTGCCTGCCCGGAGGAAGCTTTGCTGCCGTCGTCGTCGTCGTCGAGGTCGAACCTGTAGTGTCTTCTTGCCTGGCCGTCAGGCTTGATGTATCCCCGGCTTTGTCTTGCTCTATCCTGTCAGTGTGCAGTTGGACATCCTGCACATCTTTCGTGTTGCCTTCTTGCGCCAAGGCTTTCTCTAGATCGGCTGTGCGCGGTGGCAGGGACCCTTCTCTGGCTGATTTATCCAGTCCAGTGCCGTTTGCTGGACTGACGGCATCTTCTGCCGGGTTGTCGGCACCAGGAGGAGAGCCCCCTTCTTTGACCAGTCCTTGAGTATCCTGTCCGCCGGCGATAGCGCCGTTGCCTTTCTCAACCGTTGCCGCTCGGGTGAGGTCGCGCCCGGGTGGCTGGGCGCGCCGCTGCCGGCTCAGAGCCTGAATGGCTCCGGCATCCCCTGTGGACAAGGCATGAATGAGTTTCTGCACGGCAAGCCAGCTTGCCTGCTCGGCAGGACGGATTGCCGAGGCTGCGGCAAAGGCGGCATCCTGATTGCCTTTTCTTACAGCGGCGGACACTTCCTGTATCTGTTCGATAGATGTGGCTCCAGGCACAAGCTGCTTGATCAGCTCCTTGTAGCCTGGTTCCAGACGCCGATCTCTGGGACCCATCAATACATCTTGCATGGCTCTGGGGTTTAAGGCGCCCAGCTGCGTCAGTTTTGTCACCACATCCGGGGCATCTCCCAGAGCCCTTTGTGCTTGCGCTTCCAGGAAGAGGCTGTCGCCTGTAAGGGCCTCTGGTGGGGTTTGCTCGTTGACACGACTTGCCAATAAGTCTTTGTACGTCTCGCCGGCAAAAGGATTATTCAAGCGGTAAAGGATGTTTTGCAAATCGAGATTTCCTGAGCCTGCCAGCTGAGAGAGTCTTTGTCCTGCCTGGGGCGCGTTGGCAAAGGCTTTCAGAATCCGGGCCTGATCAAAAGCCGTCTTGCCGGTAAGCGGCGCTAGTCCCTCAGAGTCAGGCAGGCGGTCGACGAGCCAGGCTCTGTATGTTTCACCATGCTCGCGGTGTCCAAGCTTGTAGAGCACATCGCGCAAGCCCGCCTGATTGTCTGCGCCAAGGCTCAAAAGCCGTTGAGCCACCTCAGGCTTGTCGGCAAAAGTCTCAAGAACGTCATTCAAGAGCACAAGACGGTTCTGCAGGCTATCTGTCGTCGCCGGGCGCGCTCGCGTTCCATCGCGCCCACCGGGGCTCTCCGCAATCTGCGGCGTCTGCTGGCTGGTGAGAAAACGTTGCA
>JAHFBI010000273.1 GCA_023250095.1 Candidatus Melainabacteria bacterium | reverse complement strand
AGCTGTTGCCCGGCTCGCTGACCTATCTTCGAGTAAGCAATTGCCCAGGGATCACCAGCCTCGGGCAACTCCCGAGCTCACTCACCGATCTCCGGGTCGACAACTGCCCAGGGATCACCAGCCTGGGGCAACTGCCCGGCTCACTCACCGATCTTCGGGTCGACAACTGCCCCCTCATCAGCCTGGGACAACTGCCAAGCTCACTCACCGATCTTTCGATCAACGACTGTCCCGGGATCATCAGCCTGGGGAAACTGCCCAGCTCACTCGCCGTCCTCATGATCTACAGGTGCCCCCTGATCTTCAGCCTGGGGAAACTGCCCAACTCACTCACGGATCTCGGGATCACCGGCTGCCCCAGGATCACCAACCTGGGGAAACTGCCCAGGTTGCTGACCTACTTGCAGGTAAGCAACTGCCTCTCGCTCACGAACATGGGGCAACTGCCCAGGTCGCTAACCTATCTACGGGTCGAGGACTGTCCTGACCTGACGAGCCGCGGATTGATGGTGAGCGTGGGCAAACTGACCATCCATATAAGCTAGCCCAAGCAGTCCAGGCAAGAATCACAACGATCAGATCGAGGATCATGCAGAACATGCCCGACTCCCCCAAACGCGGGCCGGGCATGTTCTGGCTGACCCCAAAGGAGCCGGTCCTGATCAACGATCTTCCGGCATCGAATTCTCGTTGGCTGCCGGCCTGCAGTAGCTGAATGGACTTTCTGTCCGATAGCGCGCAGGAAATGGTGCGCGTGGTGCCAGGACGCGCTACTCCAACAAGTCATGATGGGCAGGATTTGCGTCCTGCCTCGAGACACGATCCGACCGCCGCCAGCGTATGCGCCGACGCGCGAGTCATGAGGAGGAATACAATGAAAAAAGCAGCTTCGACCGTCATCGGACTTTTGCTGGTGGCTACCCTGGCCACCGGTTGTGCGACTCCACTGGGGCGACAATATGGACTCGCTGGCGGCGCAGCTGGTGCCATCATAGGCGGCGCAGCCGGCGGCTTGAAGGGCGCGATCATTGGCGGCGCGGCCGGCGCTGCAACCGGCGGAATCATCGGCGATCAGCAACAACTCGAGCGGGAACGCCGTGAACATACCAGAGACCGCTCTTACGTGCGCCCCTGCACGCCAGAGCGCGAGCAGCTTTATGACAGGCACGGGCGTGTGGCCGGCTTCCGGCGTATCTGCCGCTGAATCTGGGACTCTGAGCTGGTCGCCGGCGTGCTGAAAGAATACGGAGCTGAAATTGTTGGCACCAGGACCTTCGAGTCAGCGAGCGTCCCTTGTATTCCTAAGGAACAACCCAGGAGATGCGGACTCTCCTGGAGGCTATCTTCTCCTATGCGCACGGCCGGCGCGAAACTCCTGCAAGCAGGCGGTTGGCTTTTTGGCGGCTAAGAGCCTTTCAGAAGCCGAGGCTGCTGCAAAACTTGGGCTTTTCGCCGCCAAGATGGCCAAGAGCTACTGGAAGCTCGACGACTGACAGGCGCAACCGGCTGGTCTGCGGCGGATCCTGCAGATCAGCCGGAATTTGTGCCCGTCTGAAAACTCATCATGCTCTGGACCGTTACTTTCTGAATCAGCGTTAACTGAGATCCTGCAGGAGCTCCCATCGACAGCTCCTGCAATTCAACAGCCTGCCGCCGCAGAACCGGGGCGGGCTCAATGGAGGTTACGATGTTGATGTTCACCCCGGGAACAATCGCTTCTTCCCTGTTCGGACTGGTCGTGCTCTTTAGCGCGTGTTATCTCCTCGGTCGCCTCGACAGCAGGCTGAAGCAGAGGAAGCTGGAAAGGGATGACGCTCTCTTGCGCACCCTGATGAGAGAGATCGGAGCGCGGCTGCGGGATGTCTCCAAGTACGAGTCGACCTTCGAGCTCCACGCCGGACATCTGGCAGAGGAAGCATGCAAACAACGGTGGCAGCCCGTAGACCAGCACACCGACGCCGCCATCCAAGCCCTTCGGGATGGCAATCGAGAGCTGGCTCTTGGTGAGCTCACACTCGCGGTGGTAAATGCCCAAGACGCGGCCGAACACGTACAGGGATTCGATCTATAACCCGCCGGTGGATCAAGCCGGCACATCAACTGACACACGGATTTGCCCTGCATCGGCGTCCAGGCTAGTGTAGAACAAATCCGTGTCTGAGCCGCGAACGTGCCGTGCCTATCGAAGGCTTATCGGCACACATCGCAATAGGAATGAAAATGAAAAATCCTATGCCTAAGTTGATTGGTCGTAAAACCGCCTTGAAGATCCGACCCAACACGGGGGTGCCGGATCGATATCTTTCGTCGGATCTGATCCTCTGTTCAGGAGAGGATGCACGTGAGCTGAGCAAATCAGCCCAAGAAGTAGTACCGGGCGAGAAAGCAGCTCACTACCATTACCGCTGTTTTCACTTCTGGAAGTACTCCAAATTTACCTTGGCACTGACTGGCATAGGCACTGGATGCCTTGAGCCGCTCATTTGGGAAATGGTTGAAAGTGGCATCGTTCGCCGGATTATCTTGATCGGTACGGCAGGCTACATTGGCACTAGGAGTGATCGGCATGGACAGGTATATCTAATTCACAAGGCCTACGTTGCCGGTGCCGGTATACACGTAAGAAAGATGACCTCTGCGATCAAGCCTGAGTTCGCTGGGCTGGATAAACTGTCAATCCAAAGCCTGGAGGGGATCGCTGGTGATTACTATTACGCTTTGGCAAAGAGTAGCGACGCACGCATTCTTCGCGCTCAGGCTAGCGATCCCGTACTTGCTGAGGCCATGCGTACAGTAAGAAAGGGCGACCGCCTTGTCGATATGGAAACTCCCCAGTTTTACAAACTCTGTGAAATCTTTGGAGACGGCAAGCTTGAGTATGCCGCTATCCGTGGAGTTGCTAATACCCAGGGAGCCTGGGATGAGCAGACGCAGTTTGCTGCTTCGATACTAACTGAATGTATGCGGCAGTCTATTGGACTCCTAGCACAGTGACAATATCCAGCTGAGCTGTGGTGGCTCTGGGTTTGACTTTGGCCCGTGCTGCTGCTCACGAACAGCCACAAACACGCTCCGCGCATCTCAACGATGTCGGACTGAGTCAGGAGATGTGTCATGTATCTTGTTGCGGCACTTACGCGCACACGCGCCAGGATTGTGCTGCTGGGGATTGTGTTCCTCAACGCCCTTTTCTGGACGTACCTGAATACACTCGATCACGAGCGGTTGATCCAAACTTTGTACAGCTGGGCGTACGTTCCCTCCGCTGAGGTTTCTCTCGTTCGAGCATTGGTGCAATTGACAGCAAGCACCTTCATGCATCTGCGCGGCGACCATCTTTTTTACAACATGGTCCTGCTGGCGCTGTACGGCTGGCGTGCGACCGCCACACTCACACCTGCCACGTTCGCCGGCATATATTTGAGCGGAGGGTTGCTTGGTTACGCCGTGCAGTCCACATGGACTTCCGGCGCCGCAATACCACTTATTGGAGCCAGCCCTGCCGTAGCCGCCATCATGGGCTGCCGGATCATGCTGGCTGCGCAGCACTGGCGGCAGCTGAACGGAACGGACATTGGACTAGGATTCTTCAGCGCAATTTTGCTGGCGCAGAGTTACTCCAGGTTGGGCACGGACACCTCAGCAGGTGGTGTCGCATACGCGTCGCACCTGGCGGGGTTTGCATCCGGGGCGCTCTTCATTCTTGCAGCCCATCTTAGCAACAGACTGCGGGAGCCTGGGCTTAAAAAAATGCGGCGGAGCATAGCAGCTCCTCCTGGCAAAAGGAAGAATCACATGTCGAACATTTCCACGACTGCAAAGAACGCTCTTATTCTCATGGCAGTTCTCGGTACCGCCATCGTGATCGGCTGCATCATGGAGGGCATCCCGGTCAAAGCCCTGTCCGGTTTGATCCTGGTCCTCCTCCTGGTAGCGATCGACGAGCTCGTCACCACGCCTCTGGGCATCCTCGTCCTCATCCATACTGCGCTGGGTGGAGCGGCAGCAGGCGCTCTCATCGGCAAGTATACCCGGAAGCCGGTCGTCCGCTCTGCGGTGTACGGTGCCGTAATCGGCACTGCGCTGGCGATCGCTTACGGCTCAGCCATGGTGCTGCTAGTCTAGAAGCCGAGCAGATACCAACCCTGGAGAGAATGGGCTAGACGTCCTCCGCGCCACGCCCTATCTAGAGGTGGCGCGGACCTATAATCCGTGGGCCCGGGATAATCGCCAGATCGCACGGCTCTCCCCGCTTGCGGCCTAACCACCCGCTGCTCGAAAACCCAGTCTGACAAGCGCCTTGAGGCTGTTCTTGACGATACAACACTCGCACAGTTGGCGAAGAAGCGCAAGCCTGTCGGAGCTTGCGTCGTAGTTAGTGTGCGAGGCACCCCGCCGACAGAAAAGAGGAATTAGAATGATCTGGAATTCTTTCGTGGATTGCTGGAATAAGATCTGCGGCTGCTACGAGAGCTCAGTCCCCACGCTGGAAGAGATTCTTCAGAACCAGGAGCGGAATCGCCAACGCAAGGCCGAAGAGAAACTAAATCGCGGCAAGTGCGTTTTGCGGCTCTGTGTTCGAAAGCTTTACGAGAGCTTAGACTTTCCCGTAAAGGTGGAAGTGGCTCTCGATTTGGTTGACGGTGTTGATTACGCAATCTCGCAACTGAAAAAGGCCGGGTTCAATGTCGATGTGGAGCGAGTGTCGACGAGTGTGATTTGTAGTACCAAGATCGTCATAAAAAGCTGGGATTGAGTCGATGTTTTGTCCGGTGACCGTCCGGTGCGCATGCAAACTCATTCTTAGCACCCCCATATTTCACCGACAGTCGGTTGCAGGTTCATGAATGTCGCGATCCTTAAGTGGCATCGTCACTCAAGCACATTTGATAAGAAGACACAACATGCATTGTATGAAGACTAAACGAACCGTCTGGGTCGCGGTTCGATATTCTACGCTCGCGCTGGACAGCAGGTCCTGTCCTGGAGCGGTTCGAAGGTCTTCGCTTACCGTGGCGCTACTGTCCATGCAAAGAGAGGATCGATAGCAGTCGCCATGTGTGGCTCAAGTGTCTACGCCTGCGCCGGCTCCGCGGTCTATGCCGAGAGCGGCTCGGTCGTGTATGCTTTCAAAAAGTCGCTGGTCAACGCCTACACTGGCGCTTGGATTGAGGCTAACGGCGGCTCCATAGTCAATGCATTTGGCTCTTCGGTCCAGGCATGTGATGGCTCGCTTGTATATGCCCACACGGGCTCGAGTGTCAATGCCAGTGCCGGCTCGACAATGAGCGCATTCGGTGGCTCGCTAATTTATGCCCGGCAAGGCGCAATTATCCGTGCCGACCGTGGCTACAGAACGCATAACAGGTAGCCGTCTGATCGTCGGCTTATTCAAGCATGCTGTCGGACTTGTCATCCGATGACACAAACGTGTTTGTTGAAAGTCGACCGGCCGCCCCTTCACCTGCAACGTGCCCGTCTTAGCAGCAGACTCACTCAGAGCCAATTCTGCCAGTGAAGCGGTTGCCTGATGGTCACTAAGCACTGGCTGGCTGACTGAAAGCAACTCAGGCGCGGCGACATCCAAACGCCGCCTTGCACCGAATCTATAAGAATCTCACAACGCAAGTGTCCATCAACTTCTAGAGCGGCCCTCGCTCAGGGAGGATTGACAGATGAAGAAGTTCCCCTTCAAGGGATTGCTTTATGCTGTACTGATTGGGCTGTTGCTCGGTTTTGCCGTGGACTTTTTCACGGCGGAGCCGGCAAACACAAAAGCCCAGATTGTAAATACGAAGATGAACAGCGCCAACCAGGTGACGTTCACCGAACTTGTCGATCATTTGCGCAAAGCCGAGCCCAAAGGATCGCGGCTTCTCTTTCTCTTGAGCGATGGCACAGGCAGAACGGAAAGTGCGCTGCTGGAAGTATCCGCTGGCAATTATCTGGCAGAGGTGCCCGGCGAGCCCGGCGCAGCAGAGCTGTACAGCACCGCCCGCAGTCTGGGCATCGCCACCGACGCCTTTCAGCTGCCACCCAAGCCCCGAGGGTGGGGCACTTTGCTGTGGGGGCTGGTGCCAGCGCTCCTGATGGTGGGTGCCACGCTATGGGTTTTCCGCAGGATGCAGGCTGGCAACCCGGCCAGAAGCATGACCAGAGCCGGAACTCGCGTCGAGCTCTCCAAACCAAACAAGACCTTTGCCGATGTTGCCGGACAGCAGCAAGCCAAAGATGAGCTACAGGCGACGATCAGATACCTGAAAGACCCTGGGCGCCTGGCACGGCTGGGTGGAAAGCCGAACAAGGGCATCCTTTTCATCGGTCCGCCCGGAAACGGCAAAACGTTACTGGCCAAGGCCATGGCTGGTGAGTCCGGGGCCGCGTTCTTCGAAATCTCAGGCAGCCAGTTCGTGGAAATGTTTGTCGGAGTGGGCGCAGCTCGCGTACGCGACTTGTTCGAGCGCGCGCGCAAGCATCGCCCGGCCATCGTGTTTATCGATGAAATCGACGCTGTCGGGAAGCAGCGCGGCACAGGCATCGGCAACGGGCATGACGAGCGCGAGCAGACACTCAACCAGTTGCTGGTGGAGCTTGACGGCTTCATCGAAACCGAGGGACTGGTGCTGGTGGCAGCCACAAATCGACCAGACGTGCTCGATCCGGCGCTTGTCCGCCCGGGAAGGTTCGACCTTCAAGTGCTGGTCGATTATCCTGATGTGTCAGCGCGATTGCAAATTTTGAAGGTGCATACGCGTCGAAAGCGTCTTGCCGCCGATGTCAATCTCAACGCTATTGCTCAGTCCACGCCAGGGTTTTCAGGAGCCCAGCTCGAAGGGGTA
>JAHFBI010000272.1 GCA_023250095.1 Candidatus Melainabacteria bacterium | reverse complement strand
ACAAGGTGGCTTTCACCGGTGAAGACAAGACCGGTCGCAAAATCGTCGAGGCTTCTATGGGCAATCTCAAGCGAGTGTCGCTGGAGCTGGGAGGGAAGGCTCCCAACATCGTCTTTGCCGATGCCGATGTCGATGCCGCCGTCAAAGGCGCAATCAGAGGCATTTTCTTCAACCAGGGCCAGGTCTGCTGCGCCGGTTCGCGTCTTTTCCTCGAGAAGACAATCCATGACGAGTTCATGAGCAAGCTGGCTGAGCGCGTGGGCAAAATGAAACAGGGACCTGGTCTTGATGAGAAGACTGAGATTGGACCTCAAGTTTCTCAGGAGCAAATGGAGCGGATTCTGGGCTATATCGCCGAGGGCAAGAAGGAAGGAGCCAAACTGGTTTGCGGTGGCGAGCGCCCGCAGGGCGAGCTGTCCAAGGGCTATTTTGTGAAGCCGACCATCTTCGATCAGTGCAACAACAACATGAAGATTTCTCAGGAAGAAATCTTCGGACCGGTATTGACCGTCATCCCTTTCTCTTCAATGGCAGAAGTTGCTGAACAGGCCAACAAGGTCACTTATGGACTTTCAGGCGCGGTCTGGACCCGCGACATTAAGAAAGCCCACAAGCTGGCTGCGCACATCAAAGCCGGGACTATCTGGGTCAACTGCTACAACGTCTTTGATCCGCAAGTTCCTTTCGGCGGCTACAAGATGAGCGGTTATGGTCGCGAGCTTGGCAAGCACTCCATTGAGCTTTATAGCAACATCAAGAGTGTTTGGGTGAATGTCGCTGATTAGTTAAAAAGCAAAGACAAAAATAGCGCTCCTGGATGCAAGGCGTCCAGGAGCCTTTTTTTGTGCGGGTAGGGCAGGTTTTGTCAGGCAGGAGGAAGGGAACATTTACATAAATCCTGGCTGAGCCGACTTTGCTGACCTGTGAAACAGAGAAAGACAGATGCTGGCGCCGATAAGAAAATGTGCCCGGCTTGCTCAGCCAGCTTTGCCGGCAATGCCGAGCTGACACAGTGTCCGGACGACCGGGCCACTCTCTTGCTTGTGTCGGCAGATCCTTTTCTGGGCACGCTTGTGTCGAAGCGCTATCGCGTGCTGACTTTGATCGGGCTGGGCGGCTGGAGCGTGGTCTACAAAGCCAAGGATGTCACGCTCAACCGTCTGGTCGCTTTGAAAATATTGCATGCTCACTTGAGCCCCTGGTCGGACAAAGTGAAACGCTTTCAGCGCGAAGCCGAAGCTGCCAGTGCTTTGAATCATCCTAATGTCATGACCGTCTTTGATTGTGGGGTTCTGAGCCAGGGACAGCCGTACTTGGTCATGGAATATATGGAGGGCCTGGCGCTTTCGGACATCATCCGCAAGGAAGGGCAGGTATCGGTCAAGAGATGTCTGCCAATCTTTCAGCAAGCTTGTGACGCGCTTGCCGCAGCGCACGACAACGGTGTGATTCACAGAGATCTCAAGCCAGGCAATCTCTTGATTGTGAAATCGGATCAAGGAGAAGATCTGGTGAAAGTGCTGGATTTCGGGCTGGCCAAGTTTGTCAGTCAGAGGGAGGAAGGTTTCGAGGATCTGACAGGCACTGGCGAAACGCTGGGGACGCCGCACTACATGAGTCCGGAGCAGTGCACGGGCAGGCAACTCGACTGCCGCTCCGACATATATTCTCTGGGCTGTGTCATGTACGAGGCTCTCAGCGGCAAGAAACCACTCCCCAGCGAAAGTACATTTGAGTGCATGACCAAGCAACTTGTAGAGACTCCCCTGCCGCTTGCGCAAATTCGCCCGGACCTGCATATTCCTGAGGCGCTGGAGGCTGTTGTTTTCAAGGCGCTGTCCAAGGATCCCTGCCAACGCTACCAGACGATGGATTCGATGAAGCAAGCGCTCTCTGGAGCCTTAGCTGGAGGGCCCGCAGGCGCCAAGGCGACGAGCAAGCCTGGGGCCAGCAAACGTGCGCTGGCAAGAGGGTTCCTCTGGCTCTTGATACTTTCAGCGGTGGCAGGGGGCGCGGCAGCTCTTCTCAAAATTTAGGGACTTGAGAGCTGCCGGCTCCAAAGGATGAATGTTCTCCCAACAAAGGACTCCAGAGCCTGCCAGCAGTGGCAAGGCTGAAATATCGGCCGCCCAGCCTGTCTTTTGCGACGGCAGAGCCTGTCGCGGACATGGATCCTAGTGCCGGCGCCAGCTTTCAGACTTCTTCCAAGTCCTCTGTGAAAGAGGACTTGCATCTAGGATAATTGGTTGCTAGCCCGAATTTCTGGAATCGAGGAGCTTTGATGAAGTTGCTGAAATATCCGAGCCTGATCCTTGTGGTAGCAGCCATGGCGGTTGCCAGCCTGGCTCCGGTGGAAAGCAAGCTGTCCGGACCGAAAGTAGCACCGCCTTGGGGATGGAGAGAGTTGTCATCTCCACACTACATCTGGCCTTGCGGCGGCGCCATCTATTATTCTTTTCCGCTCAGCAACGGCAGCCGGGCTCATCTGGTCGTCGTCAATTTGAAATCAGGAAAGTGGCAGATTCGCCCGGCTCTGGCAGCCTCAACTGCTCCGACTTCGGAAATTGCCTTGAAAGAGGGCGCCAGCGCAGCCGTCAATGGCGGCTTCTTCAACCTGAGTGATGGTGTCAGCGCCAGCTATGTTGTGCTCGATGGCAAGGAGGTGGGCAATCCACGGACCAATCAGGCTCTCACTGCCAATCCCCGTCTGGCGCCTTTTCTGGAGACGATTTTCAATCGCAGTGAGGTGCGTTTTCTCCTCGATCAAAACGGCAAGCCGATTTGCCAGATTGCCAGTCACACTGCTCCTGTTGCTCGAGGATGGAAGCTGCTGAGCTCCTTGCAGTCCGGACCACGCTTGCTGCCCCAGTGCACGGACAGGGAAGAAGCCTTTCTGCGCAGGGAAGCTGATGGCAAAGATGCCGATTCAATCGGAGCGAAAAAGGAAGCCGCTCGCACCGCATTTGGTATTACAGCCGATGGATATGCCATGCTTCTTTCCGTTTCAGGCAACGGGCAGGAAAACGGCTCGACTGGATTGACGCTGGCAGCGCTTGCCGACCTGCTCCGAAATCTTGGCTGCTCACAGGCAATAAATCTCGACGGCGGAGCTTCCACGACCATGTTTGTCAGGCTGTCGCCCGTCAACTGCGATCAAGGTCTTACGCCCCCTCCGGGGTCGGCTGTTTGCGCCAGAAGCCCGGAGACGCGAGTCAAATCCATTTTGTTGATCCAGCCTGCGGCCAAGTAGGCGAAACTTTGAGAAAGGGTTCGCTGGCAAGTCTCAATAATCCGTTACGATGAGGGAGGCAGACAGCTGATACTGTCGGCATCCTAGAGCGCTCTTGCTTGTTGCGACAGACAAGGACTCCTGCTTGCCTCGGCATCTTATGCTGGCGGGAAGGTACCTTTTGTTCACAAGCTTCTGTTAGCTTAATGTAACCTTAAGGATTCAAGGAGCTGCTACATTTACCTGCGGCAAGGGATCTTGCCTGACAGGGCTTACAAGTCACAAACGTGTAACCATCCGGTGCTGCTCTGGTAACAGATTCTCCCTAAACTCGACAGAGTTTGGAAACCGACTTATAAAGTACGGTCTAGTGAGGAAGTGTTGGCAATGGCTGAATATGCAAGGGGTCTGTCGGACCCGATTGAGAAGCTGAATGCGCTCTATAAGTGGCTGAAGGAAAATGAAAACAAAGTGGGCAAGACCAGTGCTCGCCGCCAGGAGGGGATTCAGGCGGGCTCATCTTTGACTTTGCCCTGTCCTCAGGCGCTGTGCGAGCTGGAAGACTTTCGCAGCTTCTTGCAAGAGATTCAGTCCGGCGCAACGCCCGGGCAGTTTGTATTGAATTTATAATATTGGCTCGGTCGCCCTGGTGAGTTGTCGTCGGCTGTAGGACTAACTCTGGCGTCCGCCGCGGCGACGCTGGCGCAGTTCGACGGCTTTCAGGCGGGCGATGGCCCGGGAGATGGCCATTTCTGTAATGTAGACTTCCAGTTTGTCTGTTTTCTGAGTCTTTTCGGCTTCGGCCTTTGCTTTGGCCTGGTGCGCTCGCGCTACGTCGATTTCTACGTCGAGTTCGGCGACATCGCTCAGCACCGTTACTTCGTTGCCTTTGGCTTCGAGGACACCGCCCATGATGGCGGCGTGATCTTCATCGCCTGCCACGTCGTAACGCACCACATCGATGGATAGCGCTGTGACGATCGGCTCGTGGTCCGGCAGGATGCACAGCTCGCCGTCAATGGCCCGGGCTACGACCTGGTCGACTTCCTTCTGGAGGACGATGCGTTCTGGAGTGATGATTTTGAGATTCAGCTTGCCAGGCATTTGATCTTGCAGTTCCTTTGAGCTTGTCTTTGGGTAAACCGTAAACCTGATTAACTCTTGGGTTAACCTTTGCGCGAATTGCTGGTGGCTTTGCCTCGCAAACGTTGATTGTCGCTGTTTCGCTTGGAAGAAGACAGTAAGCCGTGTTTATTGTGATAAATGATCTCATCGATCATGCCATAGTCGAGGGCTTCGGCAGCCGACATGTAATAGTCGCGTTCTATGTCATGGCGAATGGCTTTCTTGTCCTGCCCGGTGCAGCGGGAAAGCAGCTCTATCTGGGCTTCACGGAATTTCTGTCCTTGCTTGGCCTGGATTTCCAGATTGGTGATGTCGCCGTCAGCTTCCCAGAGAGTCTGGTGAAACATCAATGTGGCGAATTCGTAGGATGAACGCTTTCCCGTGCCGGAGGCGAGAATCTCACAGGCTCCTGATAGAGCATGCCCGTAACAGATTGTGTTGACGGGCGCCTTGATGGAATATATCGTGGCAATGATGGCATCGGCATTGTAGCCGTTGCCGCCGGCAGAGTTTATTATCAGGTCTATAGGCTCTTCGCCGTCGCGGTCGGCAAGCTTGAGTATGCGCTTTATCACAGGCAACGCTATCTCATTTTCCAGGCGACCGAAGAGGAAAACGCGGCGGTTGGAACCGGATTTCTTTGTTTCCTGTTCGTTCTCCGTCTCTGTTGCGTGGGGGCTTTTCTTGGGCATGTAAGTTGTTCCTGTGATTGTGTCCTTTGCTCCTGTCTCGTTTTCCTCAGCAAAAGCAGCCGACGGGATAATCAGGCGCTGGCCAGTGCTTTGGCAGCTTCTTTTACTTCTTCGATGTTGCCAACCATATAGAAGGCTTGCTCCGGCAGATCGTCAAGCTCGCCGTTGAGGATTTGCTTGAAGCCTGAGACAGTGTCTTTAAGCGAGACGTATTTGCCGTCGCGCCCGGTGAACTGTGAGGCTACGAAGAAGGGCTGGCTGAGGAAACGCTGGATTCGGCGAGCGCGCGAGACGGCAATCTTGTCTTCGGCTGACAGCTCGTCCATACCGAGAATGGCGATAATGTCCTGCAAATCTTTGTACTTTTGCAATGTCGCCTGTACACCGCGGGCCACGTCGTAGTGCTCGTCGCCGACGATTTCCGGCTTGAGGGCAGTGCTTGTACTGGACAGGGGATCGACAGCCGGATAGATTCCCAGTTCGGCAATCTGCCGGCTGAGAACGGTAGTGGCATCCAGGTGCCCGAAAGTCGTGGCCGGAGCCGGGTCTGTCAGGTCATCGGCTGGCACGTAAACTGCTTGAACGGAAGTAATCGAGCCGTTCTTAGTGGAGGTGATGCGCTCCTGCAACTCGCCCATTTCGTTGGCCAGTGTCGGCTGGTATCCGACAGCCGAGGGCATACGCCCGAGCAGAGCTGAGACTTCCGAGCCGGCTTGCACGAAGCGGAAGATATTGTCGATGAAAAGGAGCACGTCCTGGTGGTTGACATCCCGGAAATATTCAGCGACCGTCAGCGCCGAAAGTCCCACGCGCATACGGGCGCCGGGCGGTTCGTTCATCTGACCGTAGACCAGAGCCACTTTGTCGAGAACAGTCTTGTCCCCGACTTTAGCTTCTTTCATCTCGTGCCAGAGGTCGTTGCCTTCGCGCGTGCGTTCGCCGACGCCACCGAACACGGAATAGCCGCCGTGTTGTACGGCGATGTTGTTGATGAGCTCCATGATGATAACTGTCTTACCCACGCCAGCCCCGCCGAACAAGCCGACTTTGCCGCCTTTGATGTAAGGGGCGAGCAAATCGACAACTTTAATGCCTGTTTCGAAAATGACAGTGTCGGTAGTGAGCTGGGTGTATTCCGGGCAGGGGCGGTGAATTGGCCAGCGTTCGCCACCGGTTATAGGTTCGCCCTCGTCGACTACTTCGCCTAAGACGTTGATGATTCTGCCCAGGGTTTTTTCACCGACCGGCACGGAAATTGCCGCCTTTGTATCGATAACTCTCATGCCGCGTGTGAGCCCGTCAGTCGAACTCATGGCTACCGTACGCACCCGGTTGTCGCCGAGCATTTGCTGGACTTCACAAATTACTCGAATCTCCTCGCCACTTGGACTCTTGTCCTTTACTTCCAGGGCGTGGTAAATCTCCGGAAGATCGCCGCTTGGAAATTCGACGTCGATGACCGGACCGATAACCTGTACTACGCGTCCGGTGGAAGTCTCAACTGCTGTGCTCATTGGTGCTCCGAAAGTTTGCTTCTGGTTAATTTTTTCCATGCTGCCGAATTGCCTCGGCGAGCACAGAAGCGCTTTAAACGACTTGCGTAAGTCTAGATCTTAGCAGCTATAGGATATCCACTGTGCGGCTTTGAGGGCTTTGTGTTTATGATATGTTTCAGTTTCCGGGTTGAGCTAGCTCCTTATGCGCGTCCTTTCTAGTGGATTGAACCTTGATTCCACAATTGAGTCATAGATTCTGGAAGCACCTGTCAGTGGTGATCTCGATTGTGGCGTTCGGCACTGGCGGCTACATAGTGATTG